>NZ_JABRWO010000004.1:0-300000 GCF_013618625.1 Bremerella alba
GATCACCTCCTTTCTAAGGAAAACTTTTGGTTCAGCGGTTTTCACGAACCCAATATGAACCTCAAGTGGGACGACCACCCATCACTCAATCATGTCACTACCTTATTTATATTAAAGCCTCTTCGAGTTATTCGCTCGAAGAGGCTTTTTTTCGTGCGCGTAGCAGCTAACTTTTTCTAATCGACGACGTCTAGATTGATTGTCGTCAGAATGTTGCTTTGCGATTACGCCCGTAAGCTGTCTTCCCGACGGCTTGAGAGAAATAGCCGACCCAGCAAGAGCCGGGTCGAGCGATCTATCTTCAAACCCAATATGACTGAGATCCGAGCGTGCGTGCTATGCGCCATCATCTGGCAAGAAGGTGACCTTGCGATCGTTCGCTACTTTTTCGCCGGGCGTGCAGCGTCCCTGCTCGACCTGATGTTTGAGCAGTTCCAATAGTTGCTTCACCTGTTCAGGATGGCTCTCGACTAGATTCTCTTGCTCGCTGGGATCAGAGCTCAAATCGAACAGTTGCATCGACGGCAAACCTTGTTTGACGGCCGCAGGCTCTCTAGGCGCACTCCAGCCACCACTTCCACGAGATAGGCAAAGCTTCCAGTTGCCTTGCCGAATGGCAAAATGACCTGAGATCGAATGACTTACCAGTGAGTCACGCCCCGAGGCGTCCTCTCCTTCAAAGATCGGTACTAGGCTAAACCCGTCTTCCCCTCCACTAGGTCTTAGGGACTGCTGAGTTATGGTCGCCAGGGTTGAGTAAATATCGGTTAGGCACGTCAGGGCGTTGGTTTTACCCCCTTTTTTCGATATGTCCCGGCCATCGAACGATTAAGGGAACGCGATGCCCCCCTTCGTAAATATCGGCCTTGTGTCCGCGATAGGCTGCACTCGGGTCATGCCCTTTTTCTAACAGCAGCGGAATGTTTGCCTGAGGTGAACAGCCATTATCGCTGGTAAAGAAAACCAGTGTATTGTCATCAAGTTGGTTTTCCTTCAAAGCCGCGAACAATTCCCCCATATGATGATCGACCTGCATCACAAAGTCGCCGTATGGGTTCAATCCGCTGGCGTCCTTGAATGGCGGGATAGGCACAATCGGCGTGTGAGGTGCCGGCAACGCCAAGTAAAGAAAGAAAGGTTGACCAGCACGGTCTGCTTTGGCTTGCTCTTGAACGTAGGTAACCGACTTTTCAAAGAGATGCGGCAAAACATCGTCGATGACAAAATCAGGACTGATCGGCCCCTTTCGGTACCAGCCATAGCGATCTTCTTTTGCAGTCACCCCTTCCTCGCGTTGAGGAACCGCCGTTATGCGCCCCGTATCTACCCAAACATAAGGCGGCATGTCGAGCGAACCGCAATGTCCGTAGTACTGATCAAAACCGTTAATATCTGGTCCGTTGGTGACCGGTTTAGTGAAGTCGATCTTGCCATTTTTCTTGTGCCAGTCCCAACCGAGATGCCACTTGCCGATCATAGCGGTGTGGTAGCCGGCAGCTTTCATTAAGTGCCCCAGCGTAGGGCGGTCGGCTGGAATAAGATGTTCGCTCGTTCCGCTCAAAACACCGCGAGCGAGTCGTGAACGCCAGTTGTATCGACCGGTCAAAAGGCCGTATCGCGTAGGGGTACAAACCGAACTGGGTGTATGAGCATCTAAAAACGTTAGGCCTTCGGCGGCCATCTGCTCAAGATTGGGCGTCTTGATTTTGCAGTTGGGGTTCGTTGCCGAGACATCACCCACGCCCATGTCATCCGCCATCACGACTATGACGTTCGGCTGTTTTGCTTTATCTCGTTCAGAGGCGATCCCAAACGTGGTTACCAGCAGGACAAAACTTACCGCGCCGACCAATAGCCGACCAATAACATTCGACGATTCATGATCCAAGCGATATCCAGAAGAGCAGGGAGGAGTGAAAAGACCGGAGCCTTTTATATTAACCTCGCTTCGATCAGGATGCATCCCTTGTCAGTTGATCTCCGTCAACTCGCACGTTGTTTCAGTAGGATCGGAGTATAACTGCACAAAGCGTACGAAATCTTCCTTGCAAGATTCAAACGCCCGAACGACTTCCGGATCGAAATGCTTTCCGCTTCCGTCGCAAATAATGCTCTCAGCATACGCAGTGCTAAACGCATCCTTATAGATGCGTCTGGTCGTTAATGCATCGTACACATCGGCTACAGCAACAATACGCGCCGCGAGGGGAATCTCTAGCCCGCTCAATCCAAAGGGATAGCCACTCCCATCCCATTTCTCGTGGTGGGCCACCGCAATGTCTTTGGCCATCTGCAGAAATTTGGCTTTTGGAAACTGCTTGAGCGCTGCGTCAAGCGTTTCCGCTCCGAGGATCGTATGCTTCTTCATGACCTCGAACTCGTCCTTGGTCAGCTTGCCTGGCTTGAGCAGAACGCCGTCCGGAATGCCAACCTTGCCAATATCGTGAAGGGGGCTCGTCTGGTAAATTAATCGCACAAATTCGCCGTCGATCACCTGAGAAAACTGGGGGAGTGCCGACATCTCTCGGGCCAACCGGCGCGAGTACTGCCGAACCCGTTCCAGATGTTGGCCTGTTTCTGTATCACGCGATTCCGCCAAACGTGCCAACGCGAAAATGACTAAGTCACGTGATTCCAATCCGATCAGACGAATACCAGCATTGATCCGCGCCAAAAGTTCTGGTGGGTTAAAGGGCTTGACCATGAAGTCATCTGCCCCAGATGCCATGCCTTCCACGATCTCGTCATTTCGACCGCGACTGGTCAGCAAGATACTGTAAATGTAATGCTCGGTGAAACGCTCCCGGATCTCACGGCATAGTTCCAGGCCGTTCATCATCGGCATTTCCCAGTCCGTCACGACGATCTGAATCTCATTCACTTCGAGCGTCTTGACCGCTTCGACGCCATTGATCGCGGTGAACACCAAGAAGCCTTCCCGCGTCAAATAGCTCTCGATCATATCGAGTGCGATGTCGTCATCGTCGACCACTAAAATACTGGTGCGTGTGTCCATTCCTATCGATCTCCTTTTGCAGGATTATCTGCTTTCATCAGGTGGGCAATGGCCGCTTCGCACATGTCGAACTTTAGACTGAGATCTTGCATCAAACGCTCATATCCTTCAGCCTGCTGCTCCCGAGCAGCAGACTCGATGGTACCAGCAACACTCGAAACGGGCTGAGCTGCCACATTCGCAGCCATCCCTTTTAGGGAGTGAGCGACTTGAATCACCTGGCCCATGTTCCTGTTCTGAACGTGTTGACCAAGGAGTGCGATCTCCGACTTTGCTTTGACCGTAAACTTTTGTAGAACCCGCTGAATCAGGCTCTCGTCATTTCCACACCGTTCACGAAGTTCAGCGAGAGAAATCTGCTCTTGGTGAATTGCATCAGGAATACCCGAAGAGGCTTGCTCGGCAACGTCCCCTGAAGCTTGATCCGAGACCGGTGACATTCGCTGGTCCAGTTGTTTCAGGATGGTTTGAATTAATTGCTGACGATTGACTGGCTTCATAACGTAATCATTCATGCCGGCCGCAAGGCAACGATCTTGATCCCCCTTAATGGCCTGCGCGGTGAGTGCCACGATCGGCATACCTTGAAGCTTCGGAAGATCCGAAGATGCCATCTGGCGGATTTTTCGAGTCGCCTCGAAGCCGTCCATTTCCGGCATTTCGCAGTCCATTAACACTAGAGCAATCTCCGCCCTGCTTACCTTGTCGACCGCTTCTCGTCCGTTTTCGGCCAGCATAACCTGGAACCCTTCGGCTTGAAGAATTTCATGGGCAACCAGTCGATTGATCTCGTTATCATCTACGACAAGAATCGTTGCGTCCTGGTGACGGCGATCATTGATTGGTAAGGTTTCCGCTTCTCTGCGAGCTTGCATCTCATTTGAATGCCGGCCACCGGATAAAGAAACCAGCGTGTCGAGCAATCGCGACTGACGGATAGGCTTAGTCAGGCACGTCATTTCCAATCGCTTAAGTGCATCGCTAGATATATCACGATCGTACGATGTGAGCATCAACAGCTTGGTATCGCGATACGCTTGTTGCTGATGAATGCGGTCGGCCAGCGCTAAACCGTCCATCTCTGGCATAATATGGTCGAGAATTGCCAACTGGAATGGGGTGTTCCTTTCTGCCGCTTCCTTCATCAAATCAAGGGCCCGCTTTCCACTACTAGCGGTTGTTGTCTCGACACCCCAGGACTGCAACTGCTCTTTAAGAATTTGAAGATTCATATGGTTATCGTCGACCGCTAGAACCCGCAGGCCCTGGACGTTAGGAATAACATCGCAAGTCGATCGCTCGGTGCACTGCAAAGGAATCTTGAACCAGAAAGTCGATCCCTTTCCTGCCTCGCTATAGACGCCAATTTCGCCTCCCATGAGTTCGACAAGCTGTTTACAAATTGCCAGCCCAAGCCCCGTTCCTCCGTAGTTCCGCGTGGTTGAGGCATCCACTTGCGAGAAAGCTTTGAACAAGCGATCGAGGCGGCCTTGCGGAATACCAATCCCGGTATCTTCCACCGCAAACTGAACGAACGCCTTGTTCTCCATATTCGGATCGCTTTGTTTATTTGCCAGAGTGACATGCAAGTTCACGCCACCATGTTCCGTAAACTTGACCGCATTGGCGAACAAGTTGATTAACACCTGGCGAATTCGCTCTGGATCGCCAACCACCGCTTGGGGAACATCTGGTCCAATGCAACAGTTGAGTTCCAGTCCGCGCGTACGTCCTTGGGCTGAGAACATCTCTGGCACCGATTCCACCAGGTCGTGAACGACGAACTCTGTGGTTTCAAACTCGATGCCACCTGCTTCAATCTTCGAGAGATCGAGAATGTCGCTAATTAGGTGCAATAGAGTCCCAGCCGAACTCTTTGCTAGATCCACAAAACGTTGTTGGTTATCTTCCAGCTTGGTAGCAGCCAACAAATCGAGAAAGCCAATGATGCCATTAAGAGGCGTGCGGATTTCGTGACTCATGCTCGCCAGGAAGTCACTCTTGGCGCGATTGGCCGCATCGGCCGCGTTACGCTCGGCCTCGAAGTAGTGTGCTTTGCGCCGCTCGGTGATGTCCTCTACGGTCCCTTCGTAGTACGAGACATTTCCCTCGGGATCGCGGCGAACCGATGCATTTTCTGAGATCCACATCGTCTCGCCATCGGCCCGTCGGATTTCCGATTCAAAACTAAACACGACCCCCTCGTAGCCAAGGGTTTCGATGAATTGGGCGCGGCGATCCGGTTCGATATATACCTGACTGGCAATATCCGTAATCGACTCCGTCAATTCGATTAGATTCTCATATCCCAACATCCGAGCCAGCGCTGGATTGATGGTCATGAATTGCCCTTGAGGAGTCGTCTGATAGATTCCTTCGACCGCATTCTCAAAGATCCCGCGGAAACGCGACTCGGCTTCGGTACGCTGCTTCATCTCTTTGTTGACGCATTCGAGCACTCGGTTGTACTCGGCAGCGATCTGACCGACTTCCGTGTGCGGCTCGATGTCAACCTTCTGCGAGAAGTCGCCTTGCTCGCGATGACGAGACATGTTCGTGAGCAAGTCAATCAGTTCGGTACTCGCACCATGCTCCGAGATATTTAGGCCAGCGACTTCGTGCTCGGCCGATGTCCGGAAAGGCAGCACCAAATTGATCAGGTAAATCAGCGTGAAGCCCCCACCAAACGAAAGCGTGGCACAAACGGCAACCCCTTTTAACTGAACCCAAAACTGCGACCAGGCAGTCATGCCTTCGCCAAAGTGGCTAGGGTCGGCCAGGAAAGCGAGGGCCAACGTACCGAACGCGCCAGCACATGCGTGGGCGGGGAAAGCACCGATGACATCGTCGATCTTCAGCTTGGGTAAAAGCTCCGTTACCAAGCAACAGATCACGCCGGCACCACACCCGATAGCAACGGCAGCCCAAGGGGCCACGATATGACACGACGCCGTAATACCAACGAGCCCCGCGACAACACCATTCATCGTATGTCCAACGTCGGGACGACGATGAATGAGCCACGAGCATGACAAACAAGCTAATCCACCAAAGGCCGCTGCCAAGTTCGTGTTCACAATGATCAGCGGCACCGAGTCGTTCATCGCCAACGTACTTCCGCCGTTGAAACCGAACCAACCAAACCACAGCATCAACACGCCAAAGGTTGCCAGTGTCAGGTTATGCCCATGAATACCAGGGTTTTCTCCTTCGAAACGTCCAATGCGAGGTCCAATCACAAGGATCGCCGCCAGTGCTACCCAGCCGCCCACCGAGTGAACCACCGTTGAGCCAGCGAAGTCGATGAAACCTTCCCGGGCCAGCCAGCCAGAAGCAGTGCCATCGGCCGCACCTCCCCAAGCCCAATGGCCGAACAGCGGATAAATTACACCGGAAACGATTAAGGCGATGATGAAATAACCGCGAAAGCGAATGCGTTCGGCAACCGCACCAGAGATGATGGTTGTCGCCGTACCGCAAAAGACCATCTGAAAGATAAAGAATGCCATCAGCCAAGGCGAAGCGTCTTCACCAAGGCAGAACATCGTGGTCCCGAACCAACCGTGATAGCTGGCACCGAACATAATCGCGAAGCCAAACAGCCAATACACGGCCGCCGAAGCGCAAAAGTCGACCAGGTTCTTAAGCGCCACATTAAAGCTGTTCTTGGCACGAACCAGTCCACTTTCCAAAAGACAGAAGCCTCCCTGCATAAGCATGACCAGGGCGGCACAAATTAGCATCCAAGCAATATCGAGTTGTGTTAGGGCGGACGGCATGTTTCCGTAATTCCGTGAAGATCTCGCATGAGTTGTCTATGGCATCTCGTTCCGCCTCGAATCGAGATTCCTCCAGGGCTACAGCCAACCACCCTAAGGAAGCTGCCTTCAGCAATCAAAAAACCTTAGGTTGCGAATATTTTTCCATGCCAAAGTTTCGGCAGAAAGCATGATCGTTTTTTGATCACACGCTTCGCCGCAAACACGAATGGTTCGTGTTGTAACGATCAGGCCGAAGATAAGCCCGCGCGATTTCCCTCGTGAGCTGGGAAGACAAAGACCGCTTGTCTTTAAGGCTCGCCTCGTACCAACTGCAGACCGAAGATTTCAACATCCACTCCTGGAGAAAAATGCGCATAAGCAGGGGGCTCAGCGGGGATCGTAAGACCCGAAGCAGTCACAAGTGAGTCCTCGATGTCCAATAATTCGACCTCGTGAGCGGGGTAGGGGGAGTGATGCACCTGGCCGGAATATAGTCTTCCGCGATGCTCCAAAAACAACAGGTATCGCTCGAGAAAGAAGTGTTCGAGCGATCCAGGCTGTGAAGCTTTCAAAGCCTGACCAATTCGGTAACTCACCTTATGCCGCACTTTGCCACAGGGACGCGAGGTTTCGAAGATGATTTCATCTCCGGTGCGAGCCAGGCTCATCGTGGCATGGTAATAGGGCAGCCCCCAAAACTGCCGAGCACCCCAAACGGCCAACCGATTGGCCGCATCGAGTGACAAAAAGTAAACGCCTGGCCGACTACCGTGATAAACATACGTGCGGACGTTTGTCTCTAAAAAATTGATCGAAGCCCACTCAGGCCACCTGGCGTTGCGCACCCCTTCCATCGCGAATGGAACCACTCCGACATAAGCAACACCCTCGAAGCAATCGATCTCTAAGCTGGCAGGCACCAACGGTCGTAAGACTTCCAGGGGAACCGGCCAATGCAGAAAGAGCAAGGACCTCCATCGCTGATACCCTCGTACTTTTTGCTTCGGACGAATCGTTGGCGTTATGCGGTCGATCATTACGCACTTCCCATGATCAGAAGCAATATAACTAGAACGCTTCTTAGGTGGCTGTGGCCTCATCTACCAACGCGGCTGCGCCCAGAACCCGGTGTCTACTTCGATCGGTTCGGCGTCCCCTGTTTCCACATCAATGATATGCGGTCGAGGTCCGTCACGTCCTCCGAATTTCATCATTAGGATCTGCTCACCCTCTTTATCTGCCGAAAGAAATCCAAACTTCGGCAATCCGTCACCGACTTTCTGATGGTCTTTCCCTTCTAAACTGCACGTATACCAGAGGTCATCGTCGGCCTCGAATAGGATACGACCAGAGTCTCTCAGCAGCTGCGGCTGAGTACCTTGGCACAACTTGGTCACCTCGCCATTGAGATCCATCCGACAGATATAATGCGTCGTTTTTTTTAACTGCCCCTCGTGCTCCCTTACCAAGAGGACAAAGCCACTGTAGTCGGGCAGCCAGTTGAGGTAGGCCATGTCGTACGGCTGGCCGACTTGAGTTGAGTCACCTGACTCGACATCGACTAAGTGCAAACGAAACTGAAGCGGTCCGGCCTCATAGTCGACTTGCAACACGGCCAGAAGGCTATCATCGGGTGAAATTTCTGCGGAAAGGTTCAACCCCCTTAGAAGCGGCTCGCTTCCCAGACGAAAGTGCTCGTGCGTCTCCAGATCAATCGCAAAGACGCCGATGGTTCCGTCATACGGTAGCCATCCGGTGACGAAGCAGAAGCGATGATCCGACGAAAAGCAGGCCGAGCCGATAGTGCCCATCGCGAAGGGAACGCGACGCTTTGTGCCCGTTTCCAAATTCAGCATGATGAAATCTCGATCTCCGTCTTCGTCTTTCGATCCAGGCTTCCAAACCGGGTCGTTCTGGATGAGGATGACGTTATCCCAGTCATTGCTTTCTCCCGCGACGCTACCCGTGCGGTCTTCCCATTCCTGGTCACTTACGTCAAACGTAGCCGGGCTGACAACTCGCAGCTTTTGAAACGATCTTACGTGAAAGACATGTTGCAGCGCGCCTGCTTGTTCAATAACACCGGTTCGGGTGTTGATTCGCACCTGAGAGCCACTGTTTAAGAAATCATGGTAGGTCTTTAGCTTCTCTTCCATTCCAGGCTTCGGTTTAGGGGCAATCGCCATGAGATTGAGCAGTTGCTCGTATGCGGCGGAAACCATGCTCCGAGCTTGATCGTCGAGGGGTGCACGATAGACGGCTACTGCTCCATCCATTTTCTCGAACTCACCAATCGAGCCCATCTCCTGGTCGTAGATCTTTACGTCACTGCGAGCCAGAAACCCATACATGGAAGCACTGGAAAAGCAGGCTTCGTAGGGAAGACATTTGTAGCGTGTATTCTTCTCGGAGACGTACCAGAAACCATCTGTGTCGATGATCTCAAGTAATAGCGAAGTTGAGCCTGTCGCTTGCTCTAGAAAGAATCTCGATCTTTGCCGATCTCCTTTCATGACCACTTCAACTAGGATTTCACGACCATTAGAAACTTCGAAGGCAATCTCCCAGCGGATTGGCTTACGCTCAGAATACTCAAGAGTCCGCTGAGCAGCCGCTTCCAGATCTTGCAACCGAGGGGGCTGCTGACCTTGGACCATTTCTTCGCCGAGAGAGATCAGGACCGGTAGCACGAGAAAAGGAAGAAAACGCAACACGATGAGCTCGCTGGATGAGGGGTGGATACGATCACCAACTGGATGGTTTCGACTATCCTAAGCGTAGCGAGTGACCACATCGATTGCACATCGATTTTTAGCGATACAAGCTTCTAACTCGGTACCGGAATCAATTTCGGCCGAGGAATCTTAACCCCGTAAATACCGCCGCGCTGCTGATACAACTTGGCAAAATCAGGCTCTAGAAACGCGTACAACTTAGGCGGCGGCTTCTTCATCAGATACTTGTTCGATAAGACGGCCATGTATTCGTCGTATTCTTTTTGACTCGACGAATGGGCATAACAGCGGCCCGGATGACGTCGGATGTCACCGTCAAAGTTAGGACTAATGTGCCATAACTCGTGAAAGATGGTGATCATCTTTTCCGAGAAATCCATGTTTTGAAAACGCGGCAAGTAAAAGCTAAGAATGTAGAGCATCTCACGCCCGTGCTCATCCATCAGCGATTGGCAGGAATACTTGCGACCGCGACGCGTGGTGAAGCGAGATCCCTGTTCGAATCGCATGGGTGTTAGCGACGCGAAAATGCCATGAGTCGATTCAATACGCGCCTGAATAATGGCAACGGCCACGCGACTTAGGTCGATGTGCGACAGTTCTGGCACGCGAGCAATCATGTCGTTGACCAACACCCGCATTGCAAATGTGAAATCGAAACCACTCCGACCAGCCGACTTATGCAGTTGCACACGTCCCATTGATCTTGCTGGAACACGAGCTTGCTTCGCTATCGCGTTCTTACCAGGGGTCGCCTTCTTTCGCTGCTTAGGTCGCGAGGAGCGTTTCACTTCATATCCGTCCACGAAAAAACCGCTATACCCAAGCGAGTATAGCGGTTTTGAAATTCTCAGGCGATCCGAATCGCAAAGGGGCGTTTAGCCTTCCTTCTTTTCTTCGGCGTCATTCGTTTCTTCAGCTTGGGCGTCTGCAGCATCACCTTCTGGTGCGGCAGTTTCATCGGCTGAGGCTTCTTCGGCAGCGGGTGTGGCTGTCGATTCTTCGTCGCTGTCGAATGCCGGGCGTTCAGCTTCGGTCTTAACGCGATCTCGATCGTTACCGACGAATTCGAGAATGGCTTGAAGACCAGCATCACCTAGACGCGGCTTGGCCAGCTTTAAAATGCGAGTGTATCCACCATCGCGATCTACAAAGCGAGGAGCGACTTCGTCGAACAGAATTTCGACGGCACGCTGATTACCAAGCATAGCCACCACACGACGACGAGCAGCAAGGGCAGGCGCCATGGCGGCGTTCCACTGTTGCCACTGATCGCTATTACGCCATTCTTTGTATTCTGGCGTGTTGGGCTTGGCCTTAGTCGCAAACTTTTCCGCTTCACGAAGGTGCGGTATAGCATTCTTAGCCACGGTGATGCACTTTTCGACGTAAGGACGCAGTTCCTTCGCCTTATGCATGGTCGTGACAATACGCCCCTTGACCTTGGGCGTGTTGTGCCCAGTACCCGGCGTATCAGATGCCAAGTAATCGTTGTAGAGGTAATAGCTTTCGTTGACGTCGTCAGGACGTTCGGTCAACAGCAAGCTGCTCGCCATGTTGCGAAACAAAGCCTTGCGGTGGCTTGCCGAGCGTCCGAGTCGTCGACCTTTTCGTAAGTGTCGCATGATACTTCTTGAATGTTGTCAGTGCCGTGAAGGCAGGGATATTTTGGAATGGGATGTCCGAATTAATGCATCGGGCTGGAAGCCGGTGGCACTCGCATGCCAAGGTGAAGGTTGTATTCCTTCAGCTTCTCGCGAACTTCGGTCAGGGTCGTCTCGCCAAAGTTGCGAACTTCCATCAACTGATCTTCGTTGCGACGAACCAAGTCGCGAACCGTGAGGATGTTCTCCGATTCAAGACAATTGGAAGCCCGGACCGAGAGATGCAACTCAGCAAGGCTCATGTTGAGCTTGGCTTCCATCACCGGATCCAACCCACTAGGAGTCGAACGGCTAGGCATGTTGATCGTTGCACCCAGTTCATTGTATTGAACGAACGGGTTGAGATGCTTTCGCAAGATCTTGGCAGCTTCGACCAAGGCCATTTCCGGATGCGCTGAACCATCGGTCCAGATTTCCAGAATCAAGCGATCGTAATTCGTCTTCTGACCAACACGAGTTTCTTCGACCGTATAACGAACACGCGTTACCGGGCTAAAAACAGCGTCGACCGGGATAATACCGATTTCGTGTTCATTCGAGCTGTGCTCGGTCGAAGGAACGTAGCTGCGTCCCGACTCGACGACCATTTCCATCATGAATGGAATTTCGCCGGTAACGGTGCACAGATGCAGATCCTTGCTGATGATCTCTACATCGGCATCGCACTGAATGTCGGCACCGGTGATCTCGCAAGGGCCTTGCTTCTCGATCGTGATGACCTTGGTCATCTCCGAGTGTTTCTTGACGACGACCGACTTCACATTCAAAACGATGTCGGTCATGTCCTCGACAACGCCAGGAATGCTGGTGAATTCGTGTTGGGCACCACGGACTTTAATTTGCGTGACCGCTGCACCCTCGAGGCTCGAGAGCAGGATACGCCGCATGCTGTTGCCAATGGTGGCACCGAACCCACGCTCAAATGGTTCGGCAATGAACTTGCCGTAATTAGAGGTGAGGGTTTCGGCTTCGCAAGTGACCGCACTCGGCAGTTCCAACCCACGCCATCGAATATGCATAGTTCGCTCCGTTATGTGCTGCTATGTGTGTCTTGAGACCGCCTGAAACATTGCCAGGAAAGAGTCGTCGTGATACTAGACGCGACGCTTCTTTGGGGGGCGGCAACCGTTGTGCGGGATAGGAGTGCAATCTTCGATCGACTTAACGGTCAGTCCTGCTGCGGCCAAGGCTGTGATGGCGCTTTCGCGGCCACTGCCTGGTCCGTTGACCTTTACATCTACTTCCTTGAGACCGAACTTCAACGCCTTCTCAGCGGCTTGTTGGGCTGCGCACTGACCCGCGAACGGAGTGCTCTTACGGCTTCCCTTGAAGCCACAAGTTCCGGCGCTGGACCAGCACAACGTGTCACCCTTGCTGTCGGTGATGGTCACCTGGGTGTTGTTGAAGGTTGCCTTGATATGGACAGTCCCTTGCTGGACGTTACGTCGTGTCTTTCGCTTTGCGACCTTGGCCACTTAACTATCTCCCACCCCAACGGGCGTAGCGTTTAAGCTGAATGATGATATGTGATGCAATATGAGAAGCACGAAGCAAAACATCGCTGCGTCGCGCTTCATCAGAATTAACGAAGATCCTTCACGCCCTTCTTACCGGCGACGGTCTTCTTCGGACCCTTACGGGTACGAGCGTTGGTTCGGGTACGTTGACCGCGAACCGGCAAACCGCGACGATGGCGTAGACCACGGTAGCAAACGATGCGATTGAGACGCTGAATGTTCTGAGAAAGCTGACGGCGAAGAGGACCTTCGACCGTGTATTCGCTTTCCAGCAGACCAGCCAAACGGCTCAGTTCGTCCTCGTGAATTTCCGAAGCTGGGCGATCTTGATCGATACCCACCTTAACGCAAAGCTCACGGGCAACCGCTGGACCGACACCGTACAGGTACGTCAAGCTGATCCAGGTCTTCTTATCGTTGGGAATGTCCACACCGAGCAAACGTGGCATGGTGATCTCCTAAGGTTGCCCTGTTGAGGGCAAATGATTCCGAAAATGTATTGTGCTATGGATTTGCGAAGTGGTGCAGTGTTTCGTTTTGCCCTTCCGGGCTACCCTTAGAACTCGGGCGAAACACCGTGGCAAGACGGAAAACTAACCCTGTCGTTGCTTGTGACGGGCGTTTTCACAAATGACATAGACCCGGCCTCGACGGCGGACCACTTTGCATTTGTCGCAAATTCGCTTAACGCTGGCTCTTACCTTCATGACTCTCTTCTTCCAAACCTTGGGCGTTGGGGAAGCGGGACAGTATACCCCACGACCTTTTCCGCTGGCAAGGGGCGTGACTATGAAAACTTCGGTTTTCGAAGGGTGAAAGAGCACATTCCTATTGACCAGAGGACAACTCCCTCCCTTTTCACATGGTCATCGACGATGCTCGAATGGCCTAGCTTAGCTACTTAGCTTCGTGGCTATAAATCACGGGCATTTGGCCAACCCATTTCCCCCATATTGCATCGTTCGTGATTAAATCAGCCATAAAATGAGCCACATTGATCCGATTGGTGGTCCCGGCATTGAAAATCGGGTCACGTGTCGGCGATGGGTGAATGTCGTAGGCAGACGTTTCTGCTCGATCAACTAGGGAATCTGGCCTCACGACCGCCCAACTGAGCGACGGATTATTTTTTCCAATTTCTTGCCGAAGAACATCCGAGGCTTGTTCATTGTCGACATGAGGGGGCAACGTCCAACGTAATAATCCCACCACAAATCGATTGGCAAATGTTGCTGTCTCGTCCAGGTCGCGATTCTGGTTCCCAGCGGTATTCATCAGGACGTATTTGACGCGTTTCTCTGGCTTACTCTGCTCGATTGCCTGGCAAATCCGCCGCGTCGCCTCGGTTACAAGACGCATCGGATGACCGAAGAGCCCTTTGAACGTCAGATTATGCCCCAGGCAACAGGCGACGCCTTCGCACCCGGTAACATGCTGCCCCAGTTCTTCGTGGCTCAGCTCTAAGAGACTCGCTTCGACAATCGTTACATCGGGATGATTTATTACCGCCTCTGGTAGGCGATCTCGCGAGCGGACGATCACGCGGACCTGATGCCCACGATTCAATAACTGCTCAACGAGAAGTCTACCGGTCGCTCCGGTCGCCCCTAGTACGAGAACAGTCATTGGTGTCCGCTTAACCCTCGCCAGTCAGAATGCGTACGCCTGAGGTGGTCAGTGCGAGCGTGTGTTCGAAGTGAGCCGTTAGGCTGCGATCTTTCGTCGAGAGGGTCCATCCGTCGCCGTGTAAGTACAGATCTTCGCGACCCACCGCCACCATAGGTTCAACAGCTAAGACCAGCCCAGGCCGAAGATCAAAATCCCCTTTTTGCCGAAACTCACGGGAATCGTAATTAGGAACCTGAGGTTCTTCGTGCATCGTTGTGCCGATCCCATGGCCCACAAGCGTAGTAATCACTGAGAATCCGGCCGATTCGACTTCGCTCTGCATTTCCTTGGCCACCTGACTCCAGCGTTTTTTCACTGGCAGCAACTCAATGGCAATCTGCAGGGCACGCTCGGTGACTTGCATCAGCTTTTTGGCTTCATCACTGATCTCGCCCACGGCATAGGTCCAGGCCGAATCACCGCACCAGCCACCAATTTTGGCGCCAGTATCGACGCTGACGATGTCACCTTCCCTCAGGATACGCTTGCCAGGAATGCCGTGAACCACTTCATCGTTGACCGAAATACAAGTGGCAGCGGGGAAGGGGATCTTGCCTGGGACACCCTTGAACAGCGGGATGGCCCCTGCATCAGAAAACAGGTCGTCGACGGCTTGGTCAAGCACTGCTGTGGTGATGCCTGGTTTAACTAGTTCGGCCACTCTTTGGTGTGCCTGCCGAACGAGTTGTCCGGCGAGATGCATTTTCTCGATCTCGCGTTTCGAGCGAAGCGTGATCATGCGTTCTTCTTTCGAGCCACTTCTTCCAGAACTGCTTTGATGCGGTCGAAGACCTCTTCGATCGAGCCGATCCCGTCGATCCGGTAAAGCACCTGTTGCTCTTCGTAGTAAGCAATCAGCGGCGAGGTCATGTCGTCGTAGACCTTCATCCGGTTGCGAATCGTCTCTTCGTTGTCGTCGCCGCGGTCTTCCTTCTGGGCTCGAGCCATCAGACGGCTCAAGAGTTCTTCTTCGTCGACTGTCAGGTTTAACACAGCGTCGACGGCTTCGTCGTCGACAGCCAGGCCCAAATCGAGCGACGCGGCTTGTGGCAAGGTTCTAGGGAAGCCATCCAGTAGATACCCATTGCGGCAATCAGGCCGTGCAAGACGTTGACGCACCAGCTGCACGACAATTTCATCTGCGGCAAGACGCCCCCCTTCCATCTGGGCGGCGACCTTCAGACCAAGTTCTGTCTTATTACGGATCGCCTCCCGCAGCATTTCCCCCGTCGAGATATGAGGGATGCTCAGGAATTCGACCAGCTTTTGGGATTGGGTCCCTTTGCCGACGCCAGGAGGTCCGAGAAAAATAATCCGCATGGCCTAACCGCAGCCTAGCTTGGGCGTGAATGACGTGGGAAATCATCCACACCGAAGTCACAAAATCGAAGCCGCCTTCCAAATGGGGTACTGGAAAGACGGGACGTGCCATCCTGGCGAGAAAGGGTTAGCCCTCGATGAGACCCTTATAGTTACGCATCACTAGGTGACTATCGATCTTCTGCACGAGATCAAAAGCCACACTCACGGCGATGAGCAACCCGGTTCCACCATAGAAGCTTGCCACCTGAGGCGAGACACCCAGTTCCGCAGAAACGAGCGTAGGAATGATGGCCACCAATGCAAGGAAGCCTGCACCCACGTAGGTGATGCGAACCATCACCTTTTCCAAGTATTCTTCAGTACGTCGACCTGGGCGATACCCTGGAATGAACGAACCAAAGTTCTTCAGGTTCTCTGAGACGTCCTTCGGGTTGAAGGTAATTGCAGTCCAGAAGTAACAGAAGAAGTAAATCAACGCGATATAACAAGCGATATAAAGGAAGCTTTGCCCACGAGCAAAAATATCGGCTAAATTCGCCATCGCTGCTGACTCAGTCCAACCTGCTAAGGCCTGAAAGATAAATTGCGGAAACAACAGCAAACTGCTGGCAAAAATGATCGGCATCACGCCTGCTTGGTTGATACGCAGCGGAAGAAACTGGCGAGTACCGCCATAAACACGGCGACCGCGAACATGCTTGGCACTTTGCATGGGAATCTTACGCTGGCCCTGCATGATGAAGACCACCCCGGTGATCACCGCCACAAACAAAATCGCTAAGACGACAATGGTTTCGATACCAAACTCGCCTCGTGTGAAGTTGGTTAATTCCGGCTTGGTGTTGTAAAGCAACTCGAGCAAGGCCCCCGGCATCGCAGCGAGAATACCAGCCATAATCAAAAGGCTGATACCATTACCGATGCCAAACTCGTCGATCTGCTCGCCGAGCCACATCAAGAAGACGGTACCGCAGGTCATGATCGCCACGGCGACGATCGCCCAGCCCCAATACAGGCTTTTGTCGACATTCCCAGGTT
Organism: Bremerella alba; assembly: GCF_013618625.1. Taxonomy (NCBI): domain Bacteria; kingdom Pseudomonadati; phylum Planctomycetota; class Planctomycetia; order Pirellulales; family Pirellulaceae; genus Bremerella; species Bremerella alba. Next base: position 16,723 of record NZ_JABRWO010000004.1, read on the forward strand.
CAGAGGAAGTCCAAAATGCCTGGTTGACAATGCTATCTCCATCACCTCCCACAGCCGTCATCGACGCCAAGTAGAAGTAACTCTGGATGACGCATAACGCTACCGTAGCATAGCGGGTGTATTCATTAATTTTCTTACGTCCCGTCTCCCCTTCCTTCTGCAACTCTTCTAGCGGCTTCCAAACGGTGCCGAGAAGCTGGAAGATAATCGACGCCGAAATGTAAGGCATGATACCGAGACCAAAGATGGTGATCTGGCTCAACGCACTCGCACTGAAAACGGAGACTTGTTGCAGTAGACCGGCAACGCCTTCATTTCCTTGTGAGGCGAACATCTCTTGAAGCTTGAGCTGGTCGATCATCGGCAGAGGAATTTGCGAGCCGACACGAAAGACGGCCAACAAGCCGATCGTCAAAAGAATCTTCGTCCGTAGTTCGGGGATAGTGAAAAGGACGCGTACTTTTTCCAACATGACAATCTAACCCGATTTGGCTAGTTCAATTGGATGCCTGCAATGAGGCATAGCAATGAACGATGGTTTGCAGGGATGTGCGGTTGAGTGAATTTACACCAAACCGCGTGTCTCAGACTAGACCACCCGAATGTGTCCTATCCGTTAATTCGAGCCTATTTTCGCAATCTTGCGGCTCGTTAATCACTGCTTGCGCAAAAAACATGCCCACGTGGTTACGTGGGCATGATTTATTTTGTCTCTAAATTAAGACTTAGCCTCTTTGGCCGATTCTTTTTTCTCAGCCACAGTCGTAATGCGAACGACCGTATTGCAGGTACCGCCTGCTTTTTCAATCTTTTCCTTAGCCGATGCGCTGAAGCGGTGAGCTTCCACGGTCAGCTTCTTGGAAAGTTCGCCGTCGCCGAGAATCTTTACTTCGTCAAAGCGACGCTTGCAAAGACCCTTTTCTCGCAACGATTCGATGTTGACCGTATCGCCGTCATTGAAAAGGTCATTGAGAGCCTTAATGTTGACTTCGGAGACCGTCAATGCCCAGCGGTTATTGAAACCACGCTTGGGGACGTGACGAACAATCGGGGTCTGACCACCCTGGAAGGTCGCTCGGTTGGACCAACCAGCTCGACTGCGAGCACCCTTGTGACCACGCTGCGATGTCTTGCCCCAACCACTACCGGTACCACGACCAATACGTTGGCGACGCTTATTCTTTTGAACGCCTTGGTTGATATCGTGCAAACTCATTAGACGGAAACTCCTCGCAGGCGTTGAATTTCTTCCTTGGTTCGCAGTTGCTCCAGTGCGTTCAGAGTGGCTTTCACCAGCACGACTGGGTTTGTCGAACCGAAGCTCTTGGTCAAAACGTCATGGATACCTGCGGCTTCGCAAACTGCTCGAACCGAAGCACCGGCGATAACGCCTGTACCAGGGTGAGCCGGAAGCATAACCACACGACCCGCACCGAAGGTTCCGATGACCTTATGAGGGATCGAACCCTCAACGATCGGAACGCTCAGCATTTTGCGTTCAGCTTGCTTGACAGCCTTTTGGACGCTTGGCGGCACTTCGTTTGCCTTGCCATAGCCCCAACCGACCTTACTCTTGCCGTCACCAATGACGACCATTGCCGCGAAGCTGAAACGACGACCACCCTTGACCACGGCGGCACAACGCTTGATCTTCACGACCTTTTCGACGAATCCGCCTTTGCCAGAATCTTTCGCCACGGTATTGGCTCTCCCGTTTGGATGATGCCGATCTGTCGATCAGCTTTTCCCAACGCTTTGAATGACTTAGTTATCTACTAGAAGTCCAATCCACTTTCGCGAGCAGCAGTTGCCAACGCGGCAACTCGACCGTTGTAGCGAAAATGTCCACGATCGAAGCAAACCTGCTTCAGGCCGGCAGCTAATGCCTTGTCGGCGATTGCCTTGCCAATCTTCGCGGCGGCTTCACAGTTTCCAGCGGTAGCATCTGCACGCAGATCTTTATCGCGAGAAGAAGCCGACACAATCGTGCGGCCTGATTCATCATCGATAATCTGACAGTAGATGTTGTTATTGCTTCGGAAGATCGTCAATCGAGGACGTTCGGCGTTGCCGCGAACCTTTCGACGGACATGATTACTCCGACGTTTCCGCTGCTTGGAAATGAATTTCTGCTTGTTCACGACTCAACTAGCCTCGTGGGTGCTACGGTGACAGCCGCAGCACGATGACTTCAATTAACGTGGTTGATTACCGACTACTTACCAGCGGCCTTACCAGGCTTCAGCTTAATGCGTTCGCCCTGATAGCGGACCCCTTTGCCCTTATACGGCTCAGGCTTACGGCTGGCACGCACTTCGGCAGCGAACTGTCCGACGCGTTGCTTGTCGATTCCCTTGACCAGAACATGCGTTTGATCGGGGCAGGTGACGGTAAGATCCTTAGGGATCTTCTTGTGAATTTCGTTTGCGAAACCGACGCGTAGTTGCAGGACGTCGCCAGCGATTGCCGCCAGATAACCAACCCCCACAACTTCCAATCGTTTCTCATAACCCTTCTCGACGCCTTCGACCATGTTAGCGATCAAAGCGCGAGTCAGCCCGTGCATGGCTTTGCCAGTACGCGTATCTTCTTTACGCGTAATCAACACTTCCTTGTCATCTTCGCCCATTGCGATAGAAATGACAGGATTCGCCGTGTAAGAGAGCTTACCCAGGGGGCCTTCAACGTTGACGGTTTGACCGTCTATTGAGACCTTGACCTTTTCAGGCAGGGCAACAGGTTTTCTACCTAGTCGGGACATTTTCTTAACCTAACTTGAGGCAATGGGTCTCTACGAAGGAGACTGTCCTAATGGATGTATGGATTCGAGGCTTGGCTTAGCGGACCACCGATATTCTGTAACCCTTGGGGTCAGCAGATCTACCGGAAGGACACTACCAGACTTCGCACAAAACTTCGCCACCGACCTTCTTTTGGCGAGCTTCACGATCGCTGACCACACCGCTAGAGGTGCTGATCACCGTGATGCCCATGCCGTTAAGGATCGGACGTAAATCGGTCGACTTAGAGTAAATGCGACGACCTGGTTTACTGACACGCTTGATGTGCTGAATTACGCGTTCCCCACTGGGGCCGTACTTCAGTTCCAAGCGGATCTGTTTAACCGGAAGGTCCTCGGTTTCTACCCAGTCCCAGATATAGCCTTCACGCTTCAGCACATCGGCCAAACCGCGTTTGACTTTAGACGTAGGCATTTCAACGTGTGGATGCTCGACGCGAACCGCATTGCGTATGCGGGTTAACATGTCGGCGATAGGGTCGGTCATCATAATACTTCGGGTCCCCTTACCAACTCGCCTTGCGTAAACCTGGAATTAGCCCTCGATCCGCCAAATTGCGAATACAGATACGGCAGACACCAAACTTTCGATACACGGCACGCGGACGGCCGCACATGTTGCAGCGACGCTCACGCCGAGACGAAAATTTCGGCTCGCGATTGGCCTTGGCGATTTTTGACTTGCTTGCCACGAGGATTTCCTACCTGGAAAACGAATCGACTGGGTAACAAACGTTCTATATACGGTCCGGTCTAAGTACTACGACTTAGGCGGTCTTCTTCTTTTTTGGGTCTTCTCGCTGGAACGGCATGCCCAACAAGGTCAGCAGCTCCCGAGCTTCGTCGTCGGTTGCCCCGGTGGTAACGAAGGTAATGTCCATCCCTTGCTGACGGGTGTATTTGTCCGGGTTCAATTCCGGAAACACCATCTGCTCGGTAAGGCCCATCGTGTAGTTGCCATTACCATCAAAACTTTTTGGATTCACACCACGAAAGTCGCGAACCTGAGGAAGAGCCAGGGAAACCAGGCGATCCAGAAATTCGTACATCCGTTGACGTCGCAACGTGACCTTCACGCCGATTGGCATGCCTTCACGCAGCTTAAACGCGGCGACACTCTTCCGAGCACGACAAATCATCGGGCGTTGGCCGGTGAATTCAGTCATGGACTCGGCAGCTTCGTCGACATGCTTCTTTTCGGTGACGGCCGTACCGACACCCATGTTGACAACGATCTTACGCAACCGTGGCAGGTTCATAGGGTTTTTACGCCCCAGCTTCTCTGCCAATGCGGCAAGCACATCGTTTTCGTATTGTTCTTGAAGTCGTGGTTTGCTCATGGCTTATCTCGAACGATTACCGGCTCACGCCATTTTGATTTTGGGACTGCAGCTAAGCAGTAATTACTTGGCCGGACTAAGCTGGCCGATCTCGGCATTGCATGACTTGCAATAGCGAACCTTGCTGCCGTCCTCTTTGATCTTGGCACCCGTCTTAGTGCGTGATTTGCACTCTGTGCAAACCAGCATGACGTTGGAAATGTCGATTGGCATTTCCTTCGACAGCTTGCCGCCCTTAGGATTACGCTGGCTCGGTTTCACGTGCTTGTAAACCTTAGCCGCACCTTCGACGAGGAGCTTGCCCTTCTCAGGGAAGACCTTTAGCACTTTGCCGCGAAGTTCGCTGGCCGAATCGGCGCCGGTGATTATTTCGACGGTGTCGTCAACTTTGATATGCATTAGACCACCTCATTGGCCAAACTGACGATCTTCATGAACTTGCGCTCACGCAGTTCACGAGCGACCGCACCGAATATACGCGTGCCGCGCGGATTATTGTCTTTATCAATCAGCACAACCGCATTGCGATCGAACCGAATATAACTACCGTCCGCACGACGAGTCGGCTTCTTACAGCGAACGATCACGGCTCGAACGACGGCCTTCTTCTTAACGTCCGCACCTGGCACAACTTCCTTTACCGAGCAGATAATCACGTCACCTAGGCCAGCGGTTCGCTTACGCGTACCACCGAGAACCTTAATGCACATGACCTGCTTCGCTCCGGTGTTGTCGGCGACGGCCAGTCTTGTTTCTTGTTGAATCATCGCTTTTTAAATCCAACCCTATGCCGCAGCCGATATATTGGCCTTGGCGGTGAACGGGAGCTTTAGCTATCTTCTTGGTCTTGTAGGTGAGCCGCTTGTTCACGGGCAGCTTTCAAAGCAGCCACGTCAACTTCGGTGCTCTTTTCCACGATCCGAACCAGTTCCCAACGCTTTGTCTTGCTGCGCGGGCGGCTCTCGATGATCTCAACCCGATCGCCCAAGCCCGACTCGTTGTTTTCGTCGTGCACATGGCAAACCATGCGGCGCGAGTAGTACTTGCCGTACAGCGGATGACGGATGCGACGGGCGATTTCGACGCGACGCGTCTTGTCTTGCTTGTCGCCAGTCACCCGACCGACCAATACTTTCTTGGGCATTGCCGAATCTCTCTTATAACTTCGCTTGAATTAGGTACTGGCCGCAGCGGCTGTACGCTCGGCTTGAATCGTTTTAATCCGAGCCACCAACTTGCGATTCTTCGCTAGTTCGCTCGGGGCGTCCAAACGCTCGGTCTGGGACTGAACACGCAATCGAAACAAAACATCCATGGCGTTTTTCAAGTTCGCCTGGAGCTGTTCCTCGCTCAGTTCTCGCAATTCACTTGCTTTCATAGCCTTATCGCCTAATCTATTTCGCTTGCGGTTTACTCGCCGCCGACCATCACCGGCCAAATCCTAAAACAGGATTAGGCCTCAGTTGTTTCCAGTTCCGGACGACGACGCACAAAGCGACACCGAACCGGCATCTTGTGAGCTAAACGAGCAAAGCAAATCTTCGCTTGTTGCTCTGTGACACCTTTGAGCTCGTACATAACCGTGCCGGGCTTTACAGTGGCAACCCAACGGGCAGGCTCACCTTTACCCTTACCCATACGAGTCTCCAACGGACGAGCCGTTACGGACTTGTGAGGGAAGATCCGGATGTACAATTTACCGATACCACGGACGTACTGCTGGGCAGCGATACGACCCGCTTCAATCGTTTGGGCGGTAATATGTCCCGCTTGTGTGGATTGAAGTCCAAAATCACCAAGGACGACGGTATTGCCACGAGTGGCGTTACCTTTTATACGTCTTCTTTGGCTTTTTCGGTGCTTCACTCGTCGAGGCATCATAGCCATCGGAGTCGTCCCCTTCGTAAAAACCGTTATTGATCCAGACCTGAACCCCGATGTGTCCCTGCGGCGTACGTGCTTCGGTGAAGCCGTAATCGATTTTAGCCCGCAGGGTGCTCAACGGAATCGATCCTTCAATTTGCTTTTCGCGGCGAGCCATTTCCGCACCACCAAGACGGCCAGCCATTTGGATTTTGATGCCTCGGGCACCGGCCTCCATGGTGCTTTCGATCGACCGTTTCATGGTACGGCGAAAGCTGGCACGCTTGGCCAACTGGTCAGCGATATCCTCGGCGACCAACTGGGCTCGCAGTTCTGGACGACCGACTTCTTCAATCTTCAGATTGATGCGACGGCCAACCAGGTTTTGCAGTTCTTCCTGCAGCTTCTCGACTTCCTGACCCTTCTGACCGATGATCAGACCAGGTCGGGCAACGAACAGTGTCACGCGAACTTCGTCGCGAGTTCGTTCGATCTCAACTTTGTCGATGCCTGCATTACGATACTTTTGACGAATGCGTTGATCAGGGTGCTTCAGGATGAAGCCGCGGATCTTTTTATCTTCTAGCAACAGTGCTGGAAAATCACGCTTCGACGCAAACCACTTGCTCTTCCACCCGATCATCACACCGGTACGAAACGCAATTGGATTAACTTTTTGTCCCATGCTTGTCTCTCGACTCGAAGACGGGGCAGCCAACGTGTGGTTGCCTTAGCCTTGGAGCTCCTCCAGGGTGACGTGAATGTGACAGGTCCGCTTCAAAATCGGGAAAGCGCTTCCACGTGCTCGGGGGCGGAATCGCTTAATGATCGGGCCACCATCGACGCGAGCCTCTCGAACAAACAAAGCCTGCTGATTCGCAGCGCGACCTTCGTTCTGTTCTGAATCTTGCGAATTGCCAATGGCACTCTTAATGACTTCTTCCAGCATGCGAGCACCCCGCTGCGGTTGGTACCGCAGAATGTCGAGTGCTTCCTCGGCCAGTTTGCCACGCACCAAATCGGTTAGCGGGCGCACCTTTCGCGGACTGATGCGTGCCAGTCGGTGGGTCGCTTTGAACATGGTTGATCAACTCCTCGATCCACGAGCGTTGGGCAAGGCCCTTATTAGCCGTGGGCAGCCAAGCTGCATTTGCCAATCGATGTGCGTTATTTCTTCTTCTTGTCAGAACCGTGACCACGAAAGGTTCGCGTCGGCGAGAACTCGCCGAGCTTATGCCCGATCATGTCCTCGGTGACATAAACCTTCAGGTGGGCCTTGCCATTGTGGACCATGAACGTGTGGCCGATGAACTCAGGAATGATCGTGCAAGATCTTGCCCAAGTCTTAATCGGGTCCTTCGTGCCAGCTTCTTCTTGCTTGGCAACCTTTTCGTAAACGTTCGGGTCGACGTACGGCCCTTTTTTTAGGGATCGGCTCATCTTTGAAAACCTTTAGGATCGCGGCTTGGCGGCCTAACTTTCCGTGTGCTGTGGGGGCTCTTACTTCAACAACTTCAGCAGACCATAACGACGCGAACGACGGCGTCGAACGATCGAGCGGTTGGAAGCCTTTTTGCGGTGACGTGTTGCTCCACCCTTTGTCGGCTTACCTTGCGGCGTAACCGGGTGGCGACCACCCTTCGTTCGGCCTTCACCACCACCGTGCGGGTGATCGACCGGGTTCATCGCGGTACCACGAACGTGAGGACGACGACCTAACCAACGCTTACGGCCAGCCTTACCCAGCGAAACCTTTTCGTGATCCGGGTTGCTAACACGACCAATGGTCGCACGGCAACGGCTGGAAACACGACGAATCTCACCACTGGGCAGCGAAAGCTGAGCCCAGTCGGCTTCACAAGCCATTAACGTCGCGGAGCTACCAGCCGAGCGGCACATCTCGCCACCACGACCAGGAGTCATCTCGACATTATGAACAGTGGTACCGGCTGGAATATTCTTCAGTGGCAAGCAGTTACCGACAGTCGGCGATGCTTCGCTACCACTTTGAACTCTGTCACCGGCCTTCAGGCCATCGGGAGCCAGGATGTATCGCTTCTCGCCGTCCAGGTAGTTCAACAGGGCGATACGAGCACTGCGGTTCGGATCGTACTGCACCGATGCAACCATCGCCGGCACGCCATCTTTGGCGCGACGAAAGTCGATCACTCGGTAACGACGCTTATGGCCGCCACCACGGTGACGAGTTGTAATCTTACCTTGGTTATTACGACCGCCGGTTTTGGTCAACTTCCGGAGAAGCTTCCGTTCAGGCTTCGCGCCCTTGGTCAACTCCTTGAAGTCGCTGACCGAGGCGTTACGACGCCCAGCGGAGGTCGGCTTATATTTTCGGATACCCATGGTTCGTCTCGTAGTTTATTACGGGTCGCTGTCTTATGCGGAGGACCGGTCTCGATTAATAGAAGTCGATCTTTTGATCATCAGCCAACGTCACGATGGCCTTCTTCCAGTTACGAGTCGTTCCGTTGCGAAAACGATAACGGCGGGACTTACCCTTCCGAGTCTGCGTCTTCACGCTGGCGACTTTGACGTCGAACAACTCTTCGATCGCACGACGGACATCCAACTTGGTGGCGACCGGAGCGATCTCAAACGTGTATTGATTCAAGTCTTCCGAAACCTGAACACCCTTCTCAGTAACCAGCGGACGCAAAATCACCTGGTGTGAATCAAGCGTACGGGTCGGGGTGTCTGTGCTCGGTTTGTAGTAAGGCCGTGCCATGTTGGCACCTCTGTCACTATGTCAGGTTGAATTGATTTACTGCCAAGCCAATCGGCTGCCAGCGACTACTCGCCCTTATCGCTTTTACGCAGCGAATCTAGGGCAGCCTTCGTGATGACTAGCTTCCGCGGACGCAATACAGAGTAGGCATTCAGTTCAGCAACGGGAGTTACGGAAACGCCTTCGATGTTTCGTGCACTGCGAAAGAAAATCGGGTCGTGCTTCTCTAATGCAATCCCGATCTTTTGACCGTAAATGCCGAGGGCCTTCAAAGCACCTGCAACGCTCTTGGTCTTAATTTCATCTTGAGCCAGGTCATCAACGACAACCACTTGCTCGCCTTGGATCTTGCTGGCGATCGCCATTCGAGTCGCGATCTTCAATGCCTTCTTATTCAACCGATACGAGTAATCGCGAGGGCGAATCGCAAAAATCTGACCACCACCACGGCGAATACCACTTCGCTTGGAACCGGCACGTGCGTTACCGGTACCTTTCTGGCGATACATCTTCTTTGTCGAACCAGCCACTTCGGCGCGAGTCTTCGTGCGGTGCGTACCCTGGCGAAGATTCGCCTGGTACATCACAACGGCGTCGTGCATCAACTGCTTGTTGATCGACGGAGCAATTTCAGCCGGGTCAAGCTCGTACTTGCCGACTTCCTTTCCGCTCTTGTCAAAAATTGGCAAACTGACCATAGGACTATTCTTTCACGCGTTGACGCGACTTATGACTTCAAGGCTCGCCGTTAGCGAACCATATTTGTTTCACGAACGATCACGTATCCGCCATTGGGACCCGGAACGGCACCATTGACCAGGATCACGCCGTTTTCTTCGTCAACATTGACCACCTTCAGATTACGAATGGTAACCTGGGCATTTCCGTACTGGCCGCTCATCTTCAGGCCTTTGAACGTACGGCTTGGATAGGCACTGCAGCCGGTACCGCCCGAGTGACGATGAACCTTCTTCACACCGTGAGTAGCACGTTGACCGGCGAAGTTATGTCGCTTCATCACACCGGCATAGCCGCGACCGCGGCTTGTGGCGATGACATCGACAGACACGGCTTCAGCGAGAACGCCGACGCCGATCTCTTGACCAACTTCAGCACCTTCGATCGAGCCGCGAAGTTCACGAACGAATCGCTTCGGCTCGCAACCTGCTTTAGCGGAAGGCTCACCACCGGCGGCGGCAAGTCGCTTCGATCGCTTGCTTGAGAGAGGAGCAACATGACCACGTTCACTACGAATCGCTAGGCGGCGAGGCTTGTCGCCGTAACCGAGCTGAATTGCCTCATAGCCATCGCGTTCCAGGGTTCGCACCTGAAGCACGTGACAGGGACCTGCCTGTACAACCGTAACCGGGATAACGTTCCCAGACTCTGTATAGATCTGGGTCATCCCGACCTTACGGCCGAGTATGCCTTTTGCCATGATTCGTCGCCTTGTAGTCCGTTGCTCGCTTCGCTGGACCAGCCAAACAGGCCGATTACCATCCGAAGCTTCCAGCCATCCAAAGACTCTTTAAAACGGGCTGTGTGATTAAACTATCGAGTTGTTGCCTTGATCTTGATATCGACACCAGCTGGCAGGTTCAGCTTATTGAGCGACTCAATCGTCTTGGCGGTAGCCTGGACGATGTCGATCAGACGCTTATGCGTCCGTACTTCAAACTGCTGACGTGCCTTCTTGTCGATATGCGGACCCGACAGAACGGTATAACGCTCAATTCGAGTCGGCAACGGAATAGGACCATGCACTTCCGAATGGGTCCGCTTCGCCGTGTCGACGATGTCGAGAGCACTCTGATCCAAGATCGAGTGATCGTAAGCTTCCATCCGAATGCGAATAATTTCTTTGGCCACGTGCCTGATCCCTATTAACTGCTTCCCGGTAACCCGGGGTTGTATTTTCTTTTCGCTCCCTGGTCGCTCTTTGAGCTAACTGGGAAACAGATGATATTAAAAATCTAACGTGCTTTCGTCAATGGGCTCCGGTTTGGATTTCGAACCTTTTTCGAAGGGTTGTCTCGAATAGCATAAAAACCTCTGCTTTAGGGCCGTTAAACGCCTCTTCTCGGATCGCAGCGAGGGCCAGTACATGGGAACAGCCTGTCGGATTTTCGGAACTCATGGCTTTGATTCGTGGCTTTTCGGCCGGAACCGTCATAATGCACTTTGCGAATTCTCGTCTTTCACTTATTTCCTAGTCCGACAAAGGCCATCAGGTGTGTCGCGTTCTAACCGATTGCAAATTAGCCTAAAGGGCCTTTTGTTAGCTATCCTGACCCTTTCCGCAGGCCTAGCGATCCTTCGAGCGACGAAATACGACCTTCATCAGTTCGTTGGCGTGACCGCGACCATTGCCGGAGTAGGTGCAATTCTATTTCTGGCGGCCCTGTACTCCCTCGACCTGATCGGCATCACAACGTGGGCCATGCGAGTAAGGAGGAAACGAAACGACTCGAATTCTCGCCAAGACCCACCGCAGCCCGACTAGCCCACCTAGACCAGTCAGTCTACATAAACTGCTTGATCAGCTCAGGCGGTGCGGCAGCGTACTTTAGCGGCTCCATACTGCTCGATGCCCGGCCCTGACTCAGGCTTCGCATCGCACTGGAATAGCCAAATAGCTCGGCCAGCGGGGCGTGGGCCTCAATAATCGCGTCGCCAGAGCGGTTCTCTGTCTTAGCGATCTCGCCGCGCCGCTTCATGATGTCGCCGACGAAATCCCCCATATAATCCTCTGGCGTCGTGATCGTCAGCTTCATGATCGGCTCGAGCAAGGTCGGCACGGCCGCTTCCAGTCCCTTCTCGAACGCATCGCCTGCGGCAATTGCAAAGGCCGTTTCGGTTGACCCTACTTCCTCTACTTCCGCATCGAGGATCGTGATCTTGATATCTGCCAGCGGGAACCCGCCAATGATCCCACCGCCGACCGATCGACTGCGAAGCTCTTCCATGGCAGCCTCGACCAGATTAAACGGCACGCGTTCTGGCGGAATCTTGGGAATGATAATCACTGGCTGCTGCTGATTCGGCGAGTGTTCGACCTGGATCGTCAGCTTCGCGAACAACTGCTGCCCTTGAATGATCCGGTGACATTCACCAGTCACCTTGGCCGACTTGCCGATCGTTTCGCGGTAACTAACTCGCGGTTTATGCACTTTGACGTTGAGCTTGAAATCTCGCAATAGTCGATGGCGAATTACCTCCAGATGCAACTCGCCCATCCCGCTGATAATTGTTTGCCCAGTGTCCTTGTTTTCGTCTGCGGCGAATGTGGGATCCTGACGACGCATCATCAACAGCGTCTCGGAAAGCTTATCGCGATCAGCCGACGACTCTGGCTCGATGGCCATTCCAATCACCGTTTCCGGGAAATTGATCGACTCGAGTAAAATCGGGCTGCGAGTATCGCAAAGAGTATCCCCGGTCACCGAGTGACGCAGCCCAATGATGCCAACAATATCGCCTGTACCGACATAGTCGACTTGCTCCTTCTTGGATGCCTGAATGTGCCATAGCTGGGCACAGTTCTCCTTCACGTCGCGGCCTGGATTTAACAAGCGCGAGTTTGGCTTCAATTCGCCTGAATAGACGCGGACCCAAGTCATGTCGCCGTGCTTGGCAGGCAATACCTTGAAGACGAGACCGCAGAACGGCTCTTTCGGGTCAGGCTCACGCTTTTCAGCCTGGCCATTCTTCGTCGGATTGGTTCCCACCACGGCGGAAACATCCTTGGGGCTCGGCAAATAATAGGTAACCGCATCCAAAATTGGCTGAACACCAATACCATCCAAGGCCGAACCACACATCACCGGCTGAAGCTGACGGGCCAGCGTTCCCTCTCGCAGAACCTGGCGAATCAGCGCAGGTGGAATTGGTTCTTCAGAGAGGCTCAACTCCATCAGTTCGTTGCTGAGATCGTACAGCTTCTCAAGCAAGTTTTCACGCCATTGCTGGGCCTTTTCGAGGTATTCTTCTGGGATATCGAGCACGTCGCGGGTTCGATCCTGATCCCCTTCACCGAAATGCAGCATCTTCATCTCGATCAAATCAATCACGCCACGAAATGCATCCGCAACATGCGGCGGCCCGGAGCCTACCGGGATTTGAATAGGGACCGGATTTGCCTTGAGCCGCCTTTCAATCTGCTGCAAAACGGAATCGAAATCAGCTCCTTCGCGGTCCATCTTGTTAATAAACGCGACGCGTGGAACCTTGTATCGATTGGCTTGCCGCCAGACGGTTTCGCTCTGGGCCTCGACCCCTTCTCGGGCACTGAAAACAACCACGCCCCCATCCAGAACTCGCAAACAGCGCTCAACCTCGGCCGTAAAGTCGACGTGACCTGGCGTATCGATCAGGTTGACGGTGTAGTTTTCCCAGGGAAACGTCACACACGCCGAATAAATAGTGATACCCCGTTCGGCCTCCTCAGGATCAAAGTCCGTTTGGGTCGTCCCCTTGTCGACCTCACCAACCTTGTGCGATGTACCGCTGTAATAGAGCATCCGCTCGGTCACCGTCGTCTTGCCAGCGTCGATGTGGGCAATCACCCCGATATTGCGAATGTCTTCAAGTTTACGATCCATGACTCTGACGCCAGCCGCTTTCGACTGGACCTTTCTTGCTTCTCAGTAGGTGACAAAGGGAATTGTCTATTTTGCTCGTTTCTTATTCCGTCGACCATGCCAGGAAAAAGATGAATTTGCAGTATTCTTGCGGCTGCACCCTCAAGGGAACCATGAAATAAGCAATCAGGCATTCATGACTCAGACGGCTTTCCCTGACGAAGTGCGGGAACAAGAAAGATCGGCGCATAAAAAAAGCCGCACTTCGATGGAAGCACGGCTTTCGCTTTGAGTTTTTACCAAGCGAAGTGCGCGAACGCTTTATTCGCGTCAGCCATGCGGTGCACGTTTTCACGCTGGGTGTAAGCAGTACCTTCGCGGTTGTACGCTGCGTACAACTCGTCAGCCAACTTCAAGTGGGTCGGACGACCCTTCTTGTCGCGAACGGCCTTCAACAACCAACGAACAGCCAGCGACTGCTGACGCGTACGGTTGACCTGCATGGGAACCTGATAAGCGGCACCACCGACTCGCTTCGAGCGAACTTCGATGTGCGGCTTCACGTTCTCGACAGCCTGGGTGAAGACATCAATCGGCTCTTGATCCGGAATACGCTTCTTCAGTTCATCCATGGCACCATAGAAAACTTCCTGAGCGGTCGTCTTCTTGCCATCCTGCATAAGGCAATTGATGAACTTACTGGCCATGATCGACTTATAACGAGGATCTGGCTTTAACGTTTCGCGACTGGCGGTAATCTTACCCATCGTTGGTAACTAACTATTCGCTATTGCTTTGGTTTATGGGATGACGCTTCATATCGAGATGCTAGGCACATAGGCCGAAAGCATCGCGACTAGCTTCGCTTCGCACCGTAACGGCTGCGGGACTGCTTACGACCGCTAACACCCAACGCATCGAGGGCACCACGGACGACCTGATAACGCACACCAGGAAGGTCACGAACACGACCACCACGCACGAGAACAATCGAGTGTTCCTGCAGGCTGTGGCCTTCGCCTGGGATGTAAACAGTGACTTCCTTCTGATTCGACAGACGCACACGAGCGATCTTCCGAAGAGCCGAGTTCGGCTTCTTAGGGGTCATTGTGCGGACCTGCAAACACACACCACGCTTCTGCGGGCACTTCTCCAAAACTGGGGACTTGGAGAACTTACGCTTCTTTTTTCGCGGCTTACGAACGAGCTGATTAATGGTGGGCATAGGTCGCCGTTGCTTTTCCATAGGGCCGCGATGATCTGGGGCGGCCGAATTTCTGTTTGCTTACTGTCGCTTCCCACGGATCATGGGAAGCCCTTTAAATTAGCCGATTGCTGGAAACTGTCAACCCGTAATGAAGATCTCACGGGAAAACGTGATCCAGTATTGGCTCTCTTAATCTCTCTCGTCCCATCGCCCCCTTGGTGAGACGATGAGAATCGAATTGGCTACCTGCTTCATGAGCTCTCCCACCTAGAAAGGGAGGAGGAGCCTCAAAGCAGCATGGCCACGCGGACGTGGCCATGACACCTTACTTGCTTAGCACTTTGGACTGTTTAATTTGCCCAAACGCTTTGCCTTACAGCTCGTCCCCGTTGGGGTCGAAGCCTTCACCACCCTCTTGCGGTGGTAGAGGAGGCTGCTGCTGGGGCGGTTGATGCTGCGGTGGCTCATGACCATAGGTCGGGCCTTCGGTTGCAGGGATCGGGCCGCCGCCACCGAGTAGGCTTTCCAAGCCCGGAGCAGGAGCCATCTCGGAGATCGCTGCAGGTCCTTGACCTGGCTGCGGCTGCTCGCTGTTGTCTTGCAGCAGCGGGAAGCTATCTTCCAGCGTGCGTTCGCGGGTTCGCGAAGCCAGCTCAGCCAATGCTTCTGGATTGATACGGACTTCCGAATCCTGGAAGGTTCGGAAACCGGTACCGGCCGGAATCAAGTGACCCAAGATCACGTTTTCCTTCAGACCGATTAGTTCGTCGATCTTGCCTGCCAGGGCGGCCTCGGTAAGAACCTTAGTC
This sequence comes from Bremerella alba, assembly GCF_013618625.1. NCBI lineage: Bacteria > Pseudomonadati > Planctomycetota > Planctomycetia > Pirellulales > Pirellulaceae > Bremerella > Bremerella alba. The sequence continues at coordinate 32,065 of NZ_JABRWO010000004.1, forward strand.
GTTTCCTGGAAAGACGCAGCCGAGATAAAGCTGGAACTCTGAACGGCTGCCTTGGTAATCCCCAAGAGCTGCGTCGAAGCACTTGCCGCGGCGGGCTTGCTTCCCTTGGCGGGGCTGCCGCCGAGAGATTCGATCTGACCGTTTTCCTGTTCCAACGCTTCCTTCGGCACAATCATGCCTTCGGTGAACTGCTGCGAGTCACCGGTACCGCTGATTTTCAAGCAGCGAGAAAGCTGATCGTTTGCTCGACGGAAATCAAACTTGTCCATCACCAAGCCCGGCAGCAAGCTTGTATCGCCTGCCGAGTCGACCATCACCTTTCGCAGCATGCGTGCGACGATGATCTCGATGTGCTTGTCGTTGATTTCCACACGCTGGCTGCGATAGACGCCTTGGATTTCGTGCAGCAGGTATTGCTGAACGGCTTCTTCGCCTGAAATTCGCAGGATATCGTGAGGAACGAGTGGACCGTCGATCAGCGATTGACCCGCTTTGACGTAGTCGCCGGTGTGAACCAGGAATCGTTTACCGTGCGGAACGAGATGCTCACGTTCGATGCCGGACTCGTTGCGAACGATGATCGTACGCTTGCCGCGTTTCTTCTCGGAAAGGATTTCGACCACACCGTCGATCTCGGCCATCACGGCAGGATCTTTCGGCTTACGAGCCTCGAAAATTTCCGTAACTCGCGGCAGACCACCGGTGATGTCCTTAACACCGCCCGATTCACGCGGCGTACTGGCAACCGTGGTACCAGCAGAAACCTTGGTACCTTCCTCGACGTCGATGATTGCCTTCTCTGGCAGATAATAAACGTCGAGCGGCTTGCCATCTTCGTCCTCGATCACCAACTGCGGATGGAAGTCACCCTTGTGCTCGGTGATCATACGGCGCGTGTGCCCCGTCGAGTCGTGCTCGATGATCATCGTTTCCCCTTCGACGACGTCCTCGTAACGGACGCGACCGCCGACTTCGGCAACGATCGGAATCGAGTAAGGATTCCACGAGCAAAGAACGTCTCCGGTCTTCACTTCGGTGTTTTCTTTGACTTCCAGGGTAGCACCAGTCGGCACGTCATAGCTTTCGATTTCACGACCCTTGGCGTCGACGATCGTGATTTCACCATTTCGGGTGAGAACGATGTCTTTGCCTTCGTCGTTGGTCGCCGTACGCATACGGGTAAACTTGACGAAACCGCCACGCTTGGTCTTCTTTTCGTGCTCTTCAGTATCCGTAACGGCCACACCACCGATGTGGAAGGTACGCATCGTAAGCTGCGTGCCTGGTTCCCCAATCGACTGGGCGGCAATGATACCGACGGCCATGCCTTCTTCAACCTGATCACCGGTCGACATGTCCATGCCGTAGCATGCTTTGCAGCAACCCAGGCCGGTATCGCAGGTCATTGGGCTGCGAACCTGGATACGTTCCAGCCCCATCTTTTCGATCTTGCGGGCCGTATCCGGCGTGATCATCTCGTTTTCGCGAACGATCACTTCGTCCGTGATCGGATTCACAATGCTCTGGCGACTCACACGACCTTTGATCGCATCGGCCAGCGAGACTTCCACCTTTTCACCGCGGTAAATGACCCCCTTGGTAATACCTTGGGTCGTTTCGCAGTCGTCCCGAGTGATCACCACGTTCTGTGCGACGTCGGCCAGTTTACGCGTCAGGTAACCGGAGTCGGCCGTCTTCAATGCCGTATCGGCCAGACCCTTTCGGGCACCGTGCGTCGAAGAGAAGTATTCGAGCACCGTCAGGCCTTCACGGAAGTTCGACTTGATCGGCGTTTCGATGATTTCGCCCGACGGCTTAGCCATCAGACCACGCATACCGGCCAGCTGTCGAATCTGCTCAGTACCACCACGAGCACCCGAGTCGGCCATCAAGTACACCGGGTTGATGTAACCGTGACCGCCACGAACATCGTTCTTCATCTCGGTCATCATCTCGGCAGTAATCTGCTCACGAGCATGGGTCCAAGCGTCGAGAACCTGGTTAACACGTTCCTTATCGGTGATCACACCGCGTTCATACAGCTTCTTAAACTTGATCACCTTCTTCTCAGCTTCACCGATAATCTTGTGCTTCGAGTCTGGAGTCACAAGGTCGTCGGTTGCGAAGGAAAGTCCACTGCGGGTCGATTCGCGGAAGCCAAGCTGGTTCATATCGTCCAGCAAGTTAATCGTTGCCCGGCGTCCCAAACGCTGGTAACAGTCGGAAATCACCTTGGACAACTCACCACTGCCGAGCGAGTAGTTGTAGTAGTCCATCCCCTCAGGCAGCATCTCGTTGAACAGGACGCGGCCGAAGGTCGTATCGACAATCCGGGTGTTGCTCTCTTCGTCGTCTTCGCCCTTAAGCTTTCGGCCTTCGGGAAGACGAACTTTGATCACAGCATGCAGATCGATAATCCCCTGAGCGAACGCGTAGTCCGCCTCGTCCATCGAGGAGAAGGTCATGCCTTCGCCGGGACGATTGGGCAGGCTAATGGTGATGAAGTTACAACCCATCACTACGTCCTGCGACGGGCTCATGATCGGCTTACCGTTGGACGGAGCAAAGATATTGTTGGTCGCCAACATCAGCGTGTGGGCTTCCACCTGGGCTTCAATCGAAAGCGGCAGGTGAACGGCCATCTGGTCGCCGTCGAAGTCGGCATTGAAACCTTTGCAGACCAGCGGATGAAGATGAATCGCGTTACCTTCCACCAGGGTTGGCTCGAAGGCCTGAATCCCCATACGGTGAAGTGTCGGAGCACGATTCAACAGAACCGGGTGATTCTGGATCACTGATTCCAAGATATCCCAGACTTCTTCATCCTTTCGCTCGAGCATCTTCTTGGCGCTCTTGATGGTATCGGCGTGACCCAACACCTTGAGCTTGCGAATGATGAATGGCTGATACAGCTCCAACGCGATCTTCTTAGGCAAACCGCACTGATGAAGCTTCATCCGCGGACCAACCACGATCACGGAACGAGCCGAGTAGTCGACACGTTTACCGAGCAGATTTTCACGGAAACGCCCCTGCTTACCCTTGATCATGTCGGTCAGGGACTTGAGCGGACGGTTGCTGCTACCAAGCACCGGACGCTTGCAGCGGTTGTTGTCGAACAAGGCGTCGACCGATTGCTGCAGCATTCGCTTTTCATTGCGGATGATGACTTCCGGAGCGTTCAGATCGACCAACTTCCGCAGGCGGTTGTTGCGATTGATGATACGACGGTAGAGGTCGTTCAAGTCGGACGTGGCGAAATTGCCTGAGTCCAACAGAACCAGCGGACGCAGATCCGGAGGAATCACCGGGATGACGTCCATAATCATCCATTCCGGCTTGTTGTCGCTATCACGGATCGCCTCGACGATCTTCAAGCGATTGGTGTAATCTTTACGCTTCTGCTTCGAGCCTGTTTCGGCCAAGTCCTTACGCAGATCGATCGAAAGTTGCACCAGGTCTAACCCTTGGAGCAACTTGCGAACGGCTTCGGCACCCATGTCGGCTTCAAACGAGCCGGAGCCGAATTGTTCGACCGCACCGCGGTACTCTTCTTCGGTCAGCGTCTGGAACTTCTCGAGATCGGTGGAGCCTGGGTCAACCACGACGTAATCCTGGAAGTAGATCACTTTTTCCAGGCTCGAGGTCTTCATCGCCAACAAGTTACCCAAACGGCTGGGCATGGCCTTGAAGAACCAGATGTGAACAATCGGGGCGGCCAGCTCAATGTGCCCCATGCGCTTGCGGCGAACGCGGCTGTGCGTGATTTTCACACCACAGCGATCGCAGATCATGCCTTTGTACTTCATGCCGCGATACTTACCGCAGGCACATTCCCAGTCCTTTTCCGGGCCGAAGATACGTTCGCAGAAAAGGCCGTCCTTTTCTGGGCGGTAAGTTCGGTAGTTAATAGTCTCCGGCTTTTTGACTTCACCGAACGACCAACTGCGGATGTCGTGAGGCCGTGCGAGGCTGATCTTGACCGCGGTGTAATCGTTGATTCGGTCGTAAGAGCTTTCGAGAATACTCATGGCCCGTGCTCCTTATGTGTATGCCACTTGGATGGTCGTGTTGGTGAAGATGCAGTTGGCTACTAATTGGCGTGCCAACTGCGGGGTCGCCAATCGCGGACTGAGCACCTCAGTCCGCCGCAGAGGACGCCGCTTGGATTACAAGCGGCGTTTTTCCAACTGCATATTCAACCCGAGCCCTCGGATTTCGTTGGTCAACACGTCAAAGCTAGCGGGCGTCCCGGCTTCCAACGTGTTTTCACCTTTGACCATCGATTCGTAGATTTTCGTTCGTCCTTCGACGTCGTCACTTTTCACAGTGAGCAGCTCTTGAAGGATGTAGGCAGCACCGTAGGCTTCCAGAGCCCACACTTCCATTTCCCCAAAACGCTGACCGCCGAACCGAGCTTTACCACCCAGCGGCTGCTGCGTAATAAGCGAGTAAGGCCCAGTGCTTCGAGCGTGCACCTTGTCATCCACCAAGTGATGCAGTTTCAACATATAGATGTAACCGACTGTCGTTTCCTGGTTGAGCGCTTCGCCAGAACGTCCATCGTGAAGGCGTACCTTCCCGTGACGCGGCAAACCAGCTTCCTCCAAGCAGTCGTTAATAATCTCTTCGCTCGCTCCGTCGAACACCGGGGTGATCGCCTGGAAGCCGAGTCTGGCACCAGCCCAACCTAAGTGGGTCTCTAGAATCTGCCCCACATTCATACGGCTAGGAACGCCGAGCGGGTTGAGCATGATCTGGATGGGTGTACCGTCCGGCAAAAACGGCATGTCTTCGACCGGGAGAATCTTAGCAATCACACCCTTGTTACCATGGCGACCGGCCATTTTGTCACCCACTGAGATAACTCGCTTGGTGGCAACGTAGACCTTAACCATCTGCAGAACGCCACTGCGAAGCTCATCGCCCCGTTTCATGCTGTTCAGCTTGCGATCGCGTTGATCGACCACCAGTTCGATGGCAGGCCATTTGGCCGCATACAACTGGCGAACCTGGGCAATGCGATCATCGCTCTTGAGCGACTCGAGCACCTTGTACAGACGGAACTGCTGAGCCTGTTCCGCGATGTACTTAGCATCCTGATCGCGAGTGAGCGGGGTACCGTCTTCGTCGGTCACTGTCTTGCCAAGGATCTTTTCCACTTCCTCGACAAACTCAGCGAAGAGTTCCGAGATGGCGTTGTTACCTTCGGTCTCGGCATCCTTTAAGGTTTTCTCGAATGCCTTGCGTTCATCGTCCGAGAGGCTCATACGGCGAGCAAATTTCTCGGCCTGAACCACGATTCCTTCGATCCCAGAAGGAACCTCCAGCGAATCGTTCTTCACGTCTTCACCGGCACGACCAAAGATCGCGTGCAACAGCTTTTCTTCCGGTGTCAGTTCGGTCTTGCTCTTCGGCGAAACCTTACCGACCAAAATGTCGCCAGGCTTCACGTAGGTACCGACCTGAACGATGCCGCTCTCGTCGAGATTGCGGAGCATCTTTTCGGAAACATTCGGAATGTCTCGCGTGAAGTCTTCGCGGCCCAGCTTCGTTTCGCGAATTTCGACGTCGAACTCTTCGATATGAATCGAGGTGTACACGTCTTGCTTCACCAGCTCTTCACTGATGATGATCGCGTCTTCGTAGTTGTACCCATCGAACGACATAAAGCCGACCAACACGTTGCGGCCTAGGGCCAACTGACCACCATGGGTCGCGGCACCATCAGCCAGCACATCGCCAGCGGTGATCTTCTGTCCCATCTTCACGACAGGGTGTTGATTCAAGCACGTACGCTCATTCAAACCGACGAACTTACGCATCCGGTAGACGTCTTCGGCGTGCTCGGCAGCACCGCTACGTTCGACAACCACTTTCAAGGCGTCGACGTAGGTAACCTTACCGTCATACTTGGCACGGATGATCATGCTCGAGTTCATCGCCACGTCGCGTTCAACGCCGGTGCCGACAATCGGGGGTTCCGCAATTAACAGAGGCACTGCCTGCCGCTGCATGTTGGACCCCATCAAAGCACGGTTTGCATCGTCATGTTCCAGGAACGGAATCAACGCTGCAGAAACACCAACCATCTGGCAAGGTGCCACGTCGATGTAGTGCACTTCGGTCGGGGCGACCATTTCAAAGTCGCTGCGGTATCGAGCGATAATCAAGTCGCCCAGTAAGTTTTCATCATCGTCGGTCGGCGTATCCGCCGGAGCCACCAGGGCATCCGACTCTTCGTCGGCCCGCAACCAAACGAAACCCTTATCGATCTTGCCGTTGGTAATCTTGCGATACGGCGTAATCAAAAAGCCGTATTCATCCACGGAAGAATAAAGAGCCAGGCTCGAGATCAGACCGATGTTCGTACCTTCCGGTGTTTCAATCGGGCAAATACGACCATAGTGAGAAATATGAACGTCGCGTACCTCGAAACCGGCACGCTTTCGATTCAAACCACCAGGGCCGAGGGCCGACAGACGACGTTCGTGCGTGAGCATCGAGAGCGGGTTGGTCTGGTCGACCACCTGCGACAATTCGCCACGACCAAAGAAGTACTCAATGGCAGCCGAAATGCTCTTCGGATTAACCAAGTTACGCGGAGTCATATCTTCCGCGTCTTTCAGGCTCATGCGTTCCTGAACGGTACGACGAAGCTTCAGAAAGCCCTTCCGCATTTCGTCGCAAGCGAGTTCGTCGATGGTACGCAGACGACGGTTACCCAAGTGATCGATATCATCGATACGGAACCGCTTATCGCCGGACGAAAGATTCAGGATATACCGAATCGCGGCGATCAGATCATCTGGCCGAAGCGTCTGTTGACCTTCGTCGATATCGAGACCGAGCTTGCGGTTCATACGGAAACGGCCAACGCGACCTAGGCGATAGCGGTTTTCGTCGTAGAACTTTTCAGTGAAAAGGGTCTTGGCCTTTTCCAATTGCGGCGGATTACCAGGACGCAAGCGCTGATAGATACGCAGCAATGCTTCTTCATGGCTCGAAGTGTTATCTTCGCCCAACGCGTTGAAAATCAACGGCGTCCTGGGAGGATCCATCACCTCGACCTTGTCGATACCGGCAGAACAGATCAATTCCGCGATATTGCGGCTAATCTTTTGCCCCGCCTCAAGGATAATTTCACCTGCCCGGTCGTTTCCGCTCGGGTAGATGATGTCGTCGACGGCGATCTTATTTTCGATCTTGGCGACGCTACGACCATCCTTGACGGTCTCGACGCTCGATTCATAGAACGCGCGGATCACGTCAGCGTCGCTGCTATATTCCGGCGACATGGCACGCAATAGCGTCGTGGCGGCAAACTTACCGCTTTGATCGATTCGGACCGTCATCGAGTCCTTTTTCGAGACGTTGACTTCGATCCAGCTTCCACGCTCAGGAATCACGCGGCAGCTAGGCAGCTTCTTATCGGATGTCGTGTCTTGCTCAAGCACGAAGTCGACACCGGGACTACGGTGCAGTTGGCTCACAACGACGCGTTCAGCACCGTTGATGATGAACTCACCGCCACCCAGCATGACCGGCAGATCGCCCAGGTACACTTCTTCCTCGATCGGCTCTTCTTTGTTCAAGCGAAGCCAAATTCGGAAGGGACGACCATAGGTCAACCGCAGTTGCTTACATTCCTCAGGCGTATAGCGAGGCTTGCCCAATTCATAGCGGACGTAATCCAGTTGATTCTGGCCGTCATAACTTTGGATTGGGAAGATCTCGCGCAGGACACTTTCGATGCCCAGCTCTTGATCTCTCTCTTCTGCTTCGACATCCGCCTGCAGAAAGTTTTGATAGCTCAGGGTCTGAATTTTCGTCAGATCCGGCGGAGCCATATAGATCGATTGACTTCCAAACCGACGAACTTCACTTGGTTCCAGCCGTCGTTGCGACGAGGTAGCCATAGGCGACGCGACTCCTTGGGCGGCAAATCAAAAAACAACATGCTTTCGCGACAAATCTGATGCGGACAAAATGCAGGGTTTTACCCATCAATCCGAAGCAGATAGCGTGAAAGCATGAGCGATACGGGCGGACAGTAGAGGTTCAAGTTCGAGCAGCGAAAGCGCGCAGCTGGCGCCATGCAAGCTAGCACGACTGCCGATGCAGGCGCGCATTCTTACCTGATTTCCATCCATGCTGTCAAAAGAAAAAGAAGATCCGGAAGACTTCAAAATCACACCTCGCGACGTTGCCTCTTTAGTATAGGGGAGGCAACGTCTGAGTGAAAACAGGAAATCAGCCAATAACCGTAGTCTTACTTGATTTCGACGACGGCACCAGCACCTTCCAACTCTTCCTTCGCCTTTTCAGCGTCTTCCTTGGAAACGCCTTCCTTGATCTTGGCGTCCTTGGTTTCGACCATGTCCTTGGCTTCTTTCAAGCCCAGGCCAGTGATCGCACGGACGACCTTAATAACACCGATCTTCTGAGCACCGAAGTCAGTCATGACGACGTCGAACTCGGTCTGCTCAGCAGCTGCTTCTTCAGCAGCACCACCAGCTGGACCGGCCATCATGACACCACCGCCAGCGGCAGCTTCGATACCGTGAGCGTCCTTCAGGTAGTCGCCCAGCTCAACGGCTTGCTTCAGAGTCAGGCCAGCGATCTGATCGCCCAAACCCTTGATTTCTTCGTTCACTTCAACAGTTGCAGTTGCTTCTTCGGACATTTCGGATCTTATCCTTTCAACACTTATTGGCAGGGGAACCAGCCCGCCTGCGCCAGGGAATACGGATGTTTTGGTTTATGGAAACGTTCTTTCGGCAAAAGCCGCCAGGACGTTTGCCGAAAGAAGGCCGTTAGCCTTCTTCTTTTTCGCCAACTTGCTTGACCTGCGAGGCCAACTTGGCACCAGGGCCCTTGATTTGGCCAGCCAGGGTACGGCCAGGGCCTAGGATCTGACCCACCAGAAGCGAGAGTTGCTCAGCTCGGTTAGGCCATTTGCTGATTGCCTTGACGGAATCAGGATTCAGGGATTCGCCATCCATGACACCGCCCTTGGCGGTGAATCCCGGAAACTTGTCGTCTTCGTTCAGCTTGACAACTTCCTTGGCCAAGTCGACGAAATCTTCGCCACCCCAAACCAGGGCAGTGCTCCCCTCCATGCCATCCAGGGCAGGAGCGAGCGAGGTACCTTCACAAGCCTTGAATGCCAGCGTGCGGCGGACAACCAAGAGGCTCAGGCCCTTTTCGCGGAGTTGCTTGCGGACCAGATGGGTCTTTTCCGCATTCATCCCCACAACGTCGACTACCAGGAGGTCATTCACCCCGTCCAATCGCTTGGACAGGTCGGTGATCACCAGTTTTTTTAGATACTTACTCATGACTCAGGGCTTTGTACGTATGGGTTATCGCGTAACGCTTGAACTTGTTAAGAACAATTTAGAGGGCAACTTGAACGCCGGGGCTCATTGTTGCACTCAAATTGACGCTACGAACATAAGTGCCCTTTGCCGCTTGGGGCTTAAGGCCATTGATATGATCGATGAAGGACTGAATGTTGTCTTGCAGCTTGCCAGCGTCGAAACCAAGTCTTCCGACCACTGCATGGACGATCCCAGCAGGATCGTTGCGGAATTCGACTTTACCGGCCTTGTATTCCTTAACCACGCGAGCGACGTCTGGGGTCACCGTGCCAGCACGTGGTGAAGGCATCAAACCGCGTGGACCAAGGACGCGACCCAATGGTCCAACCAGGCCCATCATGTCGGGACTGGCGATACAGACGTCGAAGTCGAGCCAGCCATCCTTGATCTTCTTGGCCATGTCTTCCGCACCCACCTCGTCGGCACCAGCTTCCTGGGCGGCGACGGCGTTGTCACCCTTGGCAAAGACGATGACGCGTTGGATCTTGCCAATACCATGAGGCAGTACTAACGCACCACGAACCAATTGGTCAGCCTGCTTGGGATCAATGCCCAATCGCATTGCAATCTCAACAGTCTGATCGAACTTCGTCGTATCGAACGACTTCAGCAGTACGATCGCATCTTTCAGGTTCAGTGGCTCGGCTGGCAACTTTCCCGCCAGGGCTCGATATCGTTTGGATTGTTTAACCATCGTCAATCGCCAATATGTAGAAAATTGATGTTTGCGTAAGGGGCAGGACTACTGCGTCACTTCCAGGCCCATGCTCCGAGCCGTTCCTTCGATCATCCGGCGAGCATGGTCTAAGTCGCGGGCATTGAGGTCTGCCATCTTCTGATTGCAAATGTCGTCGATCTGGTCCATCGTGACCTTACCGACCTTCTTTGTGTTTGGTGTGCCGCTTCCCTTGGCCAGGCCAGCGGCCTTCTTCAGCAAGGCAGCAGCCGGTGGGCTTTTGCAAACGAATTCAAATGTCCGGTCGTTGAAGACGGACACGACAACCGGAATCGGCATGCCGTTGAACTCTCGGGTTTTGTCGTTGAACTGCTGAACGAACTGACCGAGGTTCACACCGAAACGACCCAACGAGGTACCAACCGGAGGTGCCGGCGTGGCTTGACCACCAGGGACCTGAAACTTCGCTTGACCTACTTGTTCCCGTGCCATTTTGCTGTTTCCCGTGCTACGGTCCGTCATGATAGGACGACCGCAACCGTATGCTATGTAAACCGTGTGCTTATTAAACTAAGGCCCCGAAGCTCGTTCTTTCAGTCCGCCGGCAAAGGGGAAAAGAAGAATCGACCACCGGTCCAACACCTGATGCGGACTAAACTGGCTCCATTTGCCAGTGTTCCATCTCCACCGGTGTCGTGCGGCCGAAAATATTAATCATGACCGTCACGCGGCCATTGGTATTGTCGATCACTTCGACATCTCCCTCGAAATTCTCGAAGGTGCCTTCGGTGATGCGAACATGATCGCCTATCTTAAAGCGAATGTTCGTCTTGACTTCATCTTCTTCGCTCTCTTCGGGCTTCCGCGTCTTCTTGACGATGCGATCCACTTCGTGCGGCAACATAGGAACCGGCTTGCCTGCCGCTCCAGTAAAGTCACCAATGCCGCCAGTCTCACGAACCAAAAACCATGTCTCGTCGTTGATTGCCATGTGCACGACGATATAGCCTGGGTAGAGCTTCTGCTTGGTAACTTTCTTTTTGCCGTTCTTGTATTCCACCAAATCCTCGGTGGGGACAAGAATCTCGCCGAAGTAATCCTCTAGGCCGGCCATTTTGACTCGGCGAATCAGGTTCGTGGAAATCGACTTTTCGCGATTACTCTGAACCTTGAGGATGTACCATTCCTTATTTGCCGCATCCGCTGCAGTGTCTTCTTCTTCTTCGATGATCTCTTCGATGGGGCCGCGGTTCTTACCGGTTTTTGGTCGAACCCGAGCAGGAGCCTTAACAGGTTCAGGCTCAGATTCTTCAGCTGAAGCTTCTTCGGCTACAGCGTCATCCTGAGCAGTTTCCTCGTCGGCAGATGCTTCTTCTGAAGACAGTTCTTCCTCAGAAGCAACTTCCTGTGCAGAACCCTCAACCGGCTCGCTCTCCTCTTCGACCGTCGAAGGCTCTTCCGAAGTAGCATCTGGATTCGCTACTTCTTCCGATGAGGCTTCTGCATCCGCAGGAATATCCGTCTCGGGATCTTTCTGGGGATCGAACGAATTGTCAGGAGAACTTGCCACAAAACTAACCTTAACCGGCCACAAAGGCCGGACCATCTAAGCAAAGTGTATTCCGGAATCCTGGGACTATTACTGCCACCTAGGTAGCAGGCGTCTGCGGATCAGGCGGGATCAGTCCAATGGTCTTGAACAAGGTGATCCACAACAAGTCAAACGCAAACAGCAGCAAGGCCAGGATGAAGATCAAAGCGATTACCACGATGACACTTCGCCACAACTCAGCCTTGGAGGGCCAAGTCACCTTATTCATCTCCGCCTCGACCGCGATCAAAAAGTCCGCGAACGTTGGCCAATTTATCAGTCGATAAGCGACCCAAAAACCGACAACCACCAGGGCAATCGGAAGGACCAAATGCAATCGATATTGAGCTGTCGTCGCGTAGGCTTCTAACTGTTGATACAGCTGGTAAGCAGCGATCGAAACTAAAACCCAAATCGAAAGCAGAGTTGCCTGCCGGGCAATCTTACCCTGCGTCCGCTTATACCGATTCGCCTGAACCATCTCATTGAGAAGGGAAGGGGAACCGACGGTCTTCTCCTTGGCCATTGTCACTCTCAGTCTTGGCGTTCCTGCCGCGGCGATGACGCTGGGTGTTTCCAGGTTGTCTCTACCGGTGCGACGCGATCATCAATTTCGGTAACACCAACGATATAGCAGGGGCGGAGGGACTCGAACTCTCAACATCTGGATTTGGAATCCAGCGCTCTGCCAATTGAGCTACGCCCCTGTAGCACCGCCGAACCAAAACAATTATTTGGTTCGGCGAGCTGAATCCTAAACGTGCCCTACTCGGTGATCTTGGTAACAACGCCGGAACCGACGGTCTTACCACCTTCGCGAATAGCGAAGCGAACACCTTCAAACATTGCAATTGGCTTGTGCAGTTCGACTTCGATTTTCACGTTGTCGCCTGGCATGCACATTTCTGCACCTTGCAGATTGGCAGTACCGGTAACGTCCGTCGTACGGAAGTAGAACTGGGGACGATAACCGCTGAAGAATGGCGTGTGACGACCACCCTCTTCCTTGCTCAAGCAGTAAATTTCTGCTTCAAACTTGGTATGCGGGTTCACCGAACCTGGCTTGGCGAGAACCTGACCACGCGAAATGTCTTCACGCTTGACACCACGCAGCAAGCAACCGACGTTGTCGCCAGCGTAACCTTCTTGCATGATCTTGTTGAACATTTCAACGCCGGTAACGGTGGTCTTGGTCGGCTTCTCGGTCAGACCGAGGATTTCGACTTCTTCACCAACCTTCACAACGCCACGTTCAATACGACCGGTAGCAACCGTACCACGACCTTCAATGGAGAAGACGTCTTCGATTGCCATCAGGAATGGCTTGTCGGTTTCGCGTTCCGGTTCAGGAACGTAGCTATCCAGAGCTTCGACCAATTCGGTGATGCACTTGGAAGCTTCGGCGTCGTCTGGCTTGTTGTAGGCGGCCAGCGAGTTACCACGAACAACCGGGACATCGTCGCCTGGGAAGTCGTTCTTGCTGAGCAGTTCACGAACTTCGAGTTCAACCAAGTCCAACAACTCTTCGTCGTCGACCAGATCGCACTTATTCAGGTAAACCACCACGCAAGGCACACCCACCTGACGAGCAAGCAGAACGTGCTCTTTGGTCTGTGGCATTGGACCGTCAGCGGCAGAAACAACCAAAATTGCGCCGTCCATCTGGGCAGCACCGGTGATCATGTTCTTCACAAAGTCGGCGTGACCAGGGCAGTCAATATGTGCATAGTGACGGGTCGGCGATTCGTACTCGACGTGAGCCACAGCAATGGTCACCGTCTTCGTTTCATCACGAACGGTACCACCCTTGGCGATTTCCGAGTAGGCCTTCATCTTGGCAAGACCCTTAGCAGCCTGAACTGCCAGGATAGCACCGGTGGTAGTCGTTTTACCGTGGTCGATGTGACCGATGGTGCCAACATTGACGTGAGGTTTAGATCGTTCAAATACGTCCTTGGCCATGTTCTTTGTCTTTCTTACCCCAGCTAAACCGTGAAAATTTGGGATTTATCTAAATACGAAAATCAAGGTGCCGTGAAGAGCTGCTGAAGGGACTTGAACCCTTGACCTCTTCCTTACCAAGGAAGTGCTCTACCACTGAGCTACAGCAGCCGAAAAATGGGAAGCCTGTTTGGGGTTTTGCTTCCGCCACCTTTACCCGGCTACTCGCTTCCGAGCCGCCCAAACGGACAACCCCGATTCTCGATAACAAAGCCTTATCGACCTGCCCGGTCGCATCGGCAAGTTCACAGCCGGCCCGGTAAAGAGGCTTGCTGCGAAGCGGGTGAAGGGAATCGAACCCTCGTCTTCAGCTTGGAAGGCTGTTGCTCTACCATTGAGCTACACCCGCAACCTACCCAGGCCTTGTTTTCATCTCTTCCAATAAAGCCCAGGAACTATTCAGTGGGGGGTACAGGATTCGAACCTGTGAAGGCTATGCCAACAGATTTACAGTCTGTCCCCTTTGACCGCTCGGGAAACCCCCCAACATATCCGCTTTGCTGAGTGTCCGATACTGGTGGCATCGGCAACCCGTCGAAAACGGCAATGATCCGTCCAAAATCAACCCCAAAAGTGGGCTTAACAAGCTAGCGGAGGGACTTGAACCCACAACCTGCTGATTACAAATCAGCTGCTCTGCCAATTGAGCTACGCTAGCCCACTACCTGGGCTTTATGGAAAACCAATAACTATAACGAGTCCAGATTTCCCCGCAAGCCAGGATGAGCACGCGATTGACAAATTTCATCCAAAATCCGTGTCTCTCTTCAGACACCACCACCAATTGCATGTTCACCGGCAAGTTTACGCTCGACAAGTCCCCATTAAAGCCTTTTTCTGCAGGGCTAATGTAGTGGTCCTTAAACGCAAATTGACGACTCACTTTCCAATCCTGTGACATGCTTCGGCGGCCAGCAGCGCGACCTGCCCAGCGAAGTTCACCGACTAGGCAAACTCTTCCGCCGCCCAACAATCAAGCATGCCCGATGCACCTTGTAGCACATCGGTTGGTATCGACACGAATATTGCGATATCACGGATTGATTGTTCGTGACATCAGAACTATCGCCTTGAATCAAGTTCTTTCGCACCAACGGCTTCTGAATGCGACCCTGGATGTGGCTAAAGTTAGACCTCGTCTTCGGCACCCCCTTTGCGAACCGTTGCTGCCACTCCGCCATGTTAGTCAGGCAGCCTCCCCATTCACGCTGCCCTGGATTGATAACCCTTACTTATTTTCCATCAGGGATATCCATGAAGACTCGGCACGTCAACTCTCGTAGTGGCTTCACTTTAGTCGAACTGCTTGTCGTGATTGCGATCATCGGCGTTCTTATCGCTTTGCTGCTTCCGGCTGTCCAACAGGCCAGAGAGGCCGCTCGCCGGATGCAATGCTCGAACAACCTCAAACAGCTGGGACTTGCCCTGCATAACTTTGAGAGCACTTATCAGAAATTGCCCACCGGCAACCATTCGCTTTACAACTGGAAAATAACGATCCTGCCGTTCATCGAGCAAAGCGTTGTCTACGATCAGCTCGATTTCTCGGTTGCCTGGGGCCGCTTCGACGGGCGAACATTCACCGGCAATCCGATTCTCTACGATGTCACTGTTCCAGGACTCGTGTGCCCTTCAAGCGCCATGCCCGATCGAAATCCGGCGATGACCTACTCAGGCACGAGCCCCAACTGGTCGCAAGTTCACGACTATGTGGGAATTTCCGGGGCTTATCCCGATCCGCAGACCCGCGACAGTGTCTGCACGCAGGTTAATGCCGTTCAAACCGGCACCCACTGCGAGAATGGCACGTTCATCAACTTCCGAGGACGAAAACTCGCGGAAATGACCGATGGAACCTCCAACACCTTCGTCATTGCCGAACAGTCGGGACAGGTCGACGGCATAGAAAAGAGCGCCAACGCACTCGGAGGCTGGGACGGACTACGCACCAACACCGTCACCACCACGTCTGGAACCAATGTGTGGAACGAAGACACACCCATCAGTCAAATCACCTACAGCAGCGGTTACACCCAAGGAACGGCTACATTCCGCTACCCCATCAACAGTTCATGGATGTCTGGCGCGCCTTCCGGGGCCAACTCGTGGTTCGACGTGAACACGATACTCAATTCCTATCACCCCGGCGGAATCGAAGTCCTTCAAGGCGACGGAGCTGTTCGCTTTGTCTCGGAAACAGCCAACATGGAGATGCTTCGCCGGGCCTTTACCCTAGACGATGGGCTCGTCACCGAAGAGCTTTAGCGAGTGGGCTCTATCCCCCACGGTTGCCATCTTCACATCCACTTTTCTTGAGACTTACGATGAACAAACCGACTCTCTCAACATGTTCTGTCTGCTTCGGGTTGACCCTAGCCATCGTCGTTGCCACGGGCTGCAATAGCCAACCGCGATCCCATTTGAAGCGTACTGATATCTCGGCCCAAGTAACCAGTGGAGGCAAACCGCTCGCTGGTGCGCTGATCGATTTCGCAAACCATGAAAATGGCGAAGCGTATGGCGGAACTCTAGATGACCAGGGGCGGGTCGACCTGAAAGACGTAGCCTTGGGACAGTACACGATCACTATCCAGCCACCCCCAGGCGACCCGTTGCCTGGTGCGCCCCGCCAAATCCCTAAGGGTCTTCGCGGCATTCCTAGACCATTCTATGGCCCTCATACGAGCCCACTAAACGCTATGGTATCGGACGACGAGAGCAAATTCACGTACGAACTGACCGACTTTGATCTTTCTGCGAAACGGTAAGCTCGAAGCAAATTTCCAGCGATTAAGGCACGCACGAGGATTCCCGCTCGTTGAAGAGAGGCCCGCTTCAGAAGCGTAGCAAGAAACCCAAAAAGCCAGCGTCCGAAGTCGCTGGCTTTTTTGCATGATGGGCAGAACTCTTAGAGTTCCAGGGGTTAATTGGTTTCCGGCAGATCGAAGTTGTAATCTCGGGCAGCCGTTTTCAGCTTGTTGAGGGCCCGAGCTTCAATCTGGCGAATTCGCTCCTTGGTCACACCCAACTCTTCACCGACCTCCTTCAAGGTCTGTGGCTCGCGGCTATGATCCAGGCCGAATCGGCGGATGATGATCTTCTGCTCACGTTCGTCCAAACGATGCAGGATCTTGTCGATCTGCTTTTCGCGAGTCTGCTGAGCCATCTCCTGCTCGTATTGATCGCTTCGTTCGTCGACACGCGTCGTGAAGTACTCGTCCAAGCTCGTGCGATAACGATCACGATGACGGAACTCAACCGGAATGGTGCGGGCAAAGTTCTTCATGATTGCCCAACTACAGTACGTGCTGAATTTATTACCACGCGAGTAGTCGAACTTCTCAGCCGCACGAATCAGCGACATGTTGCCATCGGAAACCAGCTCGAAGAAATCTTCAGTCACAGCCACGTGACGCTTGGCGATCGAGACCACCAATCGCAAGTTCGACTGCACAATCAAATTCTTGACATCGCTGGCCTGATCGTAAAGCTGCTCGATCGCGTCCATGTCGCTCGACTTCGGACGTTGCTCATCCAAGGTTTCGCGAATCTTCAAGGCCTTGTTCTTCAGGAAGTTGAACTTCCGGAACAAGTGATATTCCTGCTCACGGGTAAGCAGCGGCATTTCATACAGCGAAGCCAGGTAGGTCGGCAGCCCCGCAGGAACGCGAACCTTCCGGGCAGCCTTCTCATGGGGTGGCATTTCGCCCAGAATGTCTTCTTCCAACTCAGGCTTTTCGAAGTCTTCGTTGTAGATACAATCCAGCGGCAATTCCGTAATGTGACGGAAACGAATTTCGTTGATCACGCGGTAGATTGAAGCCCGCGTACGACCATGCTTCTCAGAGAGTCGATCAACCGAGACACCATGGCGATATTCGCCGTAGATGATCTGCTTGGCCGATTCGGTTAATGGGCCGGTTCCCCGTGGAAAAACGGCTTCCTTCGGCTGTTCGTCGTCGTGATGCTTCAGCGTGTAGCGAATCGTTTCGACACTCCGGCCCATTTTCGCAGCCACGCGTTTGGCAACTTCCGAAGGCGTACCGCCGGCACTGGCCAAGCGGCGGGCCCGGTCAATGATTTCCAGCTTTTCAGCCTCGGTTAGCTGACTGAAGTGACGACCTCGTTCGATCCGATCAGGATTGTCCTTCACGAAACGTTCAACGCTACTGCGGAGGAAGCCCACACGCTTGCGTCCCTCGAAAAGGAACTTGCGGCTCACGAGCCCCTGTTTCCGCCAACGCGAAATTGTCTTAGTCGAAACGTTGAAGCGGTCGCTCAACTGTTCGACGGTTAGCACTTCTTCAGGAACGGTGTCCACAGACACATCTGCCGCATCCGAGAGGTCCTCGACCATCAGACGCAAGTCCTCGGCGGCGGACTTTCCTGGAAGCAGTGAACCAACGCTGGGTTGTTCCGGACGGAAGTCGGTCAGACGATAGTAGATGTAGTCGACCGGATATTGTTTATTAGGATCGATCTCAGAGATCAGTGTTTCAGCGCGATTTGCCTGATCCAACTTTCGATCCCGGGGAGCATATTTGATCTGTTGATCGCGCAACTGACGCAGCGCGACATTCTTATATCCCTTGTTCATGTTGTCCCTCACTCAGTGATAAACAACACCTGTCTGGTTTTCCCTGCGAGTTCCGATCGCCCAGACGATGTCTAACTTGGAGAGAGCCCCCCTTCCCGGGGAACTTTCACTCAAGCAACGGGACAGCTACTCATCAGTTCAGTCGATGAGCGCCTCTTTCTGTCGGATGCTTGAAAAGTCTTGTGGTTCGCAAAATAAACGGATGAACGATCAACTATTAGCCTGCGAACCAACTTTCTCTATGATCTTATACGAGGAAATGACCCGTTTGGTTGCTCATTTGTTCATGCTTTTCTTAAAAACCCCTGCTTTAGGGGTCACGACAGGCCAGAGCCATTTGTCGTAAGTCAAACCATGAAAAGCTGTTGCGAATATCATGCCAAATTGAGGGTGTGATTCCTCTTTCGTAGGCACAATGCCTCCAAATGTCAAATCCTGACGTTTTGTCCACTTCCTGAACACAAGAAAAACAAACGTCTCTACACAGATAGACACCGCAGCGGCAACTTTCTTTCAACCTACTCCGGCGAATTTGACGATTCTCCCGTATATAGCGATTTCGCTTTCTTCCGAGAGACCTCAAATTCCAGGCCGAACACATGTATTTCGATGCTTGCCGGGCAATATTCGTTACACGAAATTACGGAAACCCGCGTACTTACACGCACATCCTATTGGCTGGCTCAATCCTTGCGCTGTGGGCTACATCACCAATCCTGGCAGAAGAATCGTGGAAGCTCACAGAAAACCTGAAAGGGAAGACTCGGCGCGTTAATACCGAGCTTAAAGTCCAAGGAACGATGCGTGTGAACCCGGACGGCAAAAAAGTCCGCCACTACCCGATGACCCTCGAAGGCAAATACGTTGCCATCGAGCGAGTCCTTAGCCCGACCACAGCGGTACGTGATTACGAAACGGCCGAGACCAACTCGACCGCCAACGAAAAGCCGCTTGACGACAAGCTTCCGACCGTTAAGCGTTTGATATCGGTCGATACGAGCGGAGATGGCCCCATTCTGTTCAGCCCTCAGTACACGCTGACCCGCGAAGAGCTGGAATTGATCAGCGTTCCGGGAAATCCGGCTGTTCTCGCGAAACTGCTTCCTGCCGAGCCGGTTGCTATCAACCAAACCTGGTCGCCAGACGACCAGGCACTCGCTCAAACCCTAGGCATCGATGCGATCAACAACCATGAGGTGGTCGCTACTCTCACCGAAGTGGACAAGTCTGGCGTCGCGAAAATTGCACTCGAAGGCAAGGTCTCAGGTGCCATTCAAGGGGTTGCGACAGAAATTGAACTGAAGGGACGTCTGAATTTGGACACCAGAAATCAGGCAATCACCTGGTTTGCCGCATCGATCAAAGAAGACCGCAGCATAGGCCATGCACTGCCTGGCTTTGATGTCACGGCGATCGTTCGCACGCAGATGGAAGCCGCTCAGCCCAACGACCAGCTAAGTGACGCCAAACTCGCCCAACTGAACCTCCAGGCCAACGAGGGCAGCGAAATGCTGGCTTTTGAAGGTAAAGAGGCCGGCTTTCGCCTGATGCACGACCGCCGCTGGCATGCGATGGGCGAGACCACTAAACAAACTGTCTTTCGCATGGTTGCCGATGGCGAACTGATCGCCCAGGCAAACGTCAATCGCCTGACAAACCTGAAAGCAGGCGAGCAAATGACGCTCGAAGGCTTCGAAGCGGAAGTCAAGAAAGCCCTGAACGAACGCTTAGGCCAGATCATTGATGCCGCCGAGGCCGTCAACTCTCAGGGCTTGCGTGAACTTCGGATAACCGCCGTGGGTACGGCCAACAAGATGCCGATCACCTGGATCTATTACTTGATCTCCGACGACAACGGTCGACGCTATTCGACCGTCTTTACCTTCGAGACCAGCCTTGCCGAGAAGTTCGGGCAAACAGATCGCTCGTTTATGAGTGGATTCGGCTTGATGGAAGCGTCCAAGCCGACCATTGCGGCCAGCCCGAAAGAAGAGGAATCGGAGGAACCAGAGTTGGTCTCAGCGAAAATTGAATCGGTTGAAAAACGCTAATCAGCGTGACCGGAGCGTACAATGATGAGGGGCGTTGCTTGACCTCGCATGGTAGCATCTTGCTCCCGGCCCCTCTTCACTGTTTGCTGGAGAGAGGGACCCAGAGGAACCGCTCTCCCCTCGTCTGCTGAAAGGCCCCAACGTGATTGTCCGCCCCTACAAGTTGCCCGACGATGAACCGAAGCTGTTTTTAATTCAACAGTCGGTCCATGCAGCTCTCTCAGGCGATCTTGCTTCGCACTGGGGCAACGGTCCGTTCGCCCCTTTGGTTCACCCTGAGGTAGTCTGGCCGGCCATCTTTCATCACGACGATGGCTGGATACCAGTCGACAAGTCTCCCCCGATCGACCCGAAAACCAAACGCCCCGTTTCGTTTCTCGACTCCCCGGCCCCTGACTCGCATGCCATCTGGACGAAGTCGATTGAGTGGGCAGGGCGGATCAGTCCGTTCGCTCAATACTTGATCGCCGAACACTTCATGACCCTTCGCGAGCACAGCGAGTCGGCCGAAAGCAAAGCAGGCCAGACCTTCATTCACAAATACGAAGAGCTGTGCGAAACCTGGCGAGATAACTGGGAAAAGCGTCACCCACAGTGCACCGACGAGGAAGAGAAGCTGGCCCTGGCCCAACTGCGTTTCTTCGACTGGTTCAGTCTTTGGATGTGCCTGGATGCTCGCAACGAGGTTTACACCTTCGAGCAAACACCGGGCAACGTCCCGCTGACGGTCGATCCACAGCCCAGCGGCAGCATCCTGACATCTCCCTGGCCCTGGACGGTCGATCGCGTCCACGTGGCCGTAGGAGGCTATCTGGTGCCCGATCGAGACTATGTCGACACAGATGACCTGCTAGTCGAAATGAACGACTGGTGCCGTATCGAGTGGGAATTTGCACCCAAGTAGAGGGGCGGCGCAACGCAAAAAGCCCTGACGAGTTCGCCAGGGCTTTTGCTTGATTCATGTGGTCGCGAAAGACGACTACTTCTTCGCGTCTTCTTCCTTGACCTTCTTCTTCTTCTTCATCGCGAGCTTCACGACCTTGGTCTTGGGCAGACCGATGGGCGAAGTGGTCTCTTCGTTGAAGTCCCCTTTGGACCTCATCTGAGCGATACGTTCGCTACGCTTCAGCACGCTGCGGGTCGAAATACCACCCCGCTTCACTTTTAGGCTCTTATCGATGGTCACGGTAACTCTCCTGATTTATGCGTTATCAGGCGGAATACGGGCAATCCGCCGGGTATTCTATCGCCTAGGCGACAATTTTGGATCGAGTGGAAACGCATCATGATACCAGAGGCCGCAGGGGCGTCAAGGCGTAACTCACCCACCTATTGGGCCACTTCCACAGCAATTCACGACAATGAAGGGGGATCAAGGATCTAGGTTTTTGCCCCTGGGCCTAAGGGCCCAACCGGCTAGGCGTCTAGTCGCTTGATTTTCTGCAGAGCATTGAGCAGATCCCGGGTTGTTTCCGGCCGGTTACGAGGATCACGGTCAATACATGCCATGACAAGCTCACCTAACTCGCGATTGAGCTTTGGGCGATGGTCGAAAATGCTGCCTGGCGGGACCGAATCGTGGCTTAAGGCATCGCGGCCGGTCCCTTCTACGCTGACCCATGGCAATTCGTAAACCAAAAGCCGAAATGCAGTTACACCCAGCGAAAAGATATCAACGCGCTGATCGGTGGGGCGCCGCCGCACAATCTCGGGGGCCATGTAATTCGGAGTTCCCGTTCGATTGCCTGGGGCCATGAACTGTGGCTTAGCTGGCAAGGTAAGCCCGAAGTCGATGAGTTTGCACGAACGGCAATCCGGAGAGGCGATGAAGTTGCGGGGGCAGATGTCGCGGTGGATGTAACCAGACTCGTGAACGCAAGCCAACGCATCGGCCATTTGACGCAACAGCACCAACTGCTTCCCTTCCAGCATCGGATCGCGGTCGACAATCAGCGCATTGAGCCCTTTGCCCTCTAAAAACTCCATAAGCAAGTACTGCTGTCCAGAGGTCACCATGCCGTGTTCCAGCGTCCGTACGATGCACGGATGCGTCAGAGACATGGCAATTTCACCTTCCTTGGGGCGCGTCAGCCCTTGGAAGCGAGAATCGAAGAACTGCTGCTTTTCCAGATCGAGAATCTTCAGCCCGAGGGTTCGGCCGGTCGAGTGCTCGCGGACCTTGTAGAACTCGCTCATCGTCCCAGAGACGGCTTCTCTCAAGATTGAGAATCGCGAGGCGATATCAAGCTTGGGCTGGCCAGAGAACAGCGACGTAAACTTCTTGAGCAGGCTCATCGGAAAAAGAGACTCGCGCGATCAGGGAACAAACTTGAAACGATACTTCAAATTTAGGCCCCTGAACGGATTTCGTCCGACAAAATTGGCGCATCAATCGCCAAAATCGACGTCGCTTGAGTAGGTTTAGCCTGTCTGTTCCGGTGCCTCTAACCCCCACTTTAAGCTGGCATGCAAAGTGGCACAAGACGATCCATCGTCGAGCGTGTTGCTGGGGTATAAGGCAAACCGAGGCTATTTACCGCAGTAATCGATCGACCGAGCGATTTCGAGCTTCAGCTTGTTTCGCGGAACGATCCGGTCCACAAACCCATGCTCCAGCAAAAACTCGCTGGTCTGGAACCCTTCCGGCAGATCGATGCGAATGGTTGCTTTGATCGTTCGCGGACCGGCAAAGCCTACCAGGGCTTTCGGTTCAGCGAAGATCAAATCTCCTAAGGATGCGAAGCTGGCCGCCACGCCACCCATGGTGGGATTGGTCAAAACGGAAATAAACAGCCCGCCGGTCTCGTGGAACTTAGCCAAGGCTGCGGTGGTCTTGGCCATCTGCATGAGCGACAAAATGCCTTCGTGCATCCGGGCACCACCTCCGGAACCGCTGATGATGATCAACGGCAAGTCCTGAGCCGTCGCTCGCTCGATGAGGCGGGTCAGCTTTTCACCAACGACGCTTCCCATGCTGCCCATAATGAACGCACTGTCAGTCACACCGATGGCGACCCGTCGCGCACGAATCATCCCGCAGCCCGTCAGCGCCGCTTCTCGCAGGCCGGTTCGCTTCTGCTCGGCCACCAGGCGGTCGGCGTAAGACTTTTTGTCCTTGAATTCCAACGGATCGAGCGAATGGAGGTTCGTATCCCACTCTTCGAAGGTGCCGGTATCGAGAACCTGTTCGATCCGCTGCTGAGCGGAAATCGTCCAGTGATAGTCACACTCAGGACAAACGCCAAGCAGGTGCTCGGCTTGCTTGCGGAAGATGACGGCCTGACAGCCGGGACAGCGTTGCCACAGCCCTTCTGGCACGCCACGCTTCTTGGGCTTGCCAGATTCTTCGGTTTGGGAAACAAGTTCCGAGGAGACGGATGCCATGTTCGATGCCTCGACGAGGGGAGTAGTCGGTGAAGTAGTTTCGCCCGTTTCAGCCACTTGCTTCTTGCCAGGCTTAGACTTTGGAGACGACTGCGTTTTTTTCATACTGGATCAATTCCCACCATCCACATCGACGTTCGGCCTGCCACAAATCGCCAAAGGCGGTATGCAGGATCTCGCTGCGAATGATGGATGCCAGAGGTTCTGGGGCGACTACAATCACGTTGCCGTCACCTTTTTGATGCTTTTTCCATATCTTGTCTAGTGCGTTCTGGACACGCAAGCGCACCTCGCCCAGGGTCTCCCCTTGGGGGGGACAGACCGCCTCTGGGTTTTCCTGCCACAATCGGTAGACCGTCGGCTGGTTCTGCTTGACCTCGGTAATCAGCTTTCCTTGCCAAAGACCGGCGTTCAAGTTCGCCAGACAATCCAAATGCCTAATCTTCTTACCCAGGACATGGGCGAAGGTCTCGGCAGTCTGCTGACATGCCTGACAGGGGCCACTGTAAATGGCTTGGACGGCCAAGGCCTGAAGTTGTTGAACCATCTCCGATGCCTGGCGTGTCCCCTCTTCGGTGAGAGGAACGGCAAGACGACTACGAATGCGACCCTGAAAGTCGTATTCCGTCTGCCCAGGTCGGACGAGCACTATGCGTAACATGGTTAAGCTGTTCTCAACTAGGTCGAAACTTGGGCGGAACGATAGAGTTGATCAATCGCTACACCGTAATCCGATTGATTGAAAATCGCTGACCCGATTACCAGGAGATCAGCCCCGGCTTCGGTGCAAGCCTGAACCGTTTCCAGGTTCACGCCTCCGTCGACTTCCAACAGAAGCTCAGGAGGACCGACTTTTCGCAAAGCTTCAAGCTTTTCCAGCGCTACAGGATTGAACGCTTGGCCACCAAAGCCTGCATTCACACTCATGATTAATATCAAGTCGGCTGTGTCCACAAAGGGAAGAACTCGCTCGACGGGGATATCGGGGTTAATGGTCACCCCCGCCCCACAACCCAAATCCTTGATCTCTTGCAGGACTTTGGCTGTGTCGATTCCAGTTGCTTCCTCGTGAACAGTGATAATATCCGCCCCTGCTTCATAGAACTGTCGGATATAACGCTCTGGATTCTCAATCATCAAATGGACGTCGAGCGGAAGTTGTGTCAACTTACGAAACGCTGCCACAATGGGCATTCCGTAAGTGATGTTGGGGACGAAATTTCCGTCCATTACGTCCAAATGAAGTGCTTGCACGCCAGCAGCTTCCAGTCGCTCTACCTCACCGCGCATATCGCTAAAGTCACACGATAGCACCGATGGCAGAATGAGCGGAGACTGTTGGCGAAGTCGCGCGAGATGCGAACGACGGGACATGCCAAACCTTGCGTCGGGGGGATGAATCACTTCCGAGGAAAACCACTTTGGTATTCATTGGACGATACTCACTAAGTATCGCGGAAGCGAGTTTAGGGGCAACTTGAACCCCTCAAATTCGATGGGTCGCATTGTACCAAGCAGATGTCGGCTCGTCAGCCGCCAAACACAAGCATCGCCCTAAGCACCTACAACAAAAAGACTTGCGGCAACGCGAATTCCGCTAGACACCTTCTTAAAACGAGCACGTATCTCGATTTCCACACTTACGGCTGCACCTGGTCGGCTTCTGTCTTAATCATCAAGCGATTGCGGTTGGGGCAGATCATCGAGCGAGGTTAGCCCGAACAATTGCAAAAAGCGTTCGGTGGTGGTGTAACGTTTGACCCGCTTCTCTTCCGGATCTGGCTGCACCCGAAGCAGCCGACGGCGCACCAACTGCGTAAGGATTGGCCCGCTCGGTTTGTTCCGCATTTCGTCTACTTCTTCGCGTGTGGAACCTTGGTTGTAGGCCACCAGCGAGAGGACATCGATCGCCGGCTGAGACAGCTTGGCCTCACGGACTTTGCCGTAGAATTTCTCGCGCAAAGGGCGAAACTCGTCACGAAGGGCCATACGATACGTTCCGCCGACGGCCGTAATCGCGTAGGGGCATCCTTCCGCTTCGTACTTGCGGTTGAGCTGCGAGACCAGGTCGTCGATTTCGTCTGCCTGAACGCCACGCATCACCGAGGCGGCTTTTTCAGCCGTCAACTTATCATTCGACGCGTGCCCTACAAACAAGATCGCTTCCAGGATGGTCGTCGGAGAAACCTCGCAAGGATCGTCTGCTTCCGCTTCATCGGCCAAGCGAGAAATGGCTTCGGCGGTCGATTCATCCTCCGGCGCCGATTCCTCCTCGGGTGGCTTCTCTTCCTGAAACGGCACCGGGCGATTGCCCAAAGCTTCGGCGTAAGTCTCTGACAAACGATCTAACGAAAGCCCACCGTCGTCGGCATCGTCAGCGAACATGGCAGAGAGATCGAATTGTTCCTCATCGTCGGTCATAACCGAACTATATCGGGCAAACCAATGGAAACCAAGATGAAAGGGGACGCTTTAGCCACCGAGGGCAGAAGTATACGAACCACCGATTACACGGATGGCCACGAATAAGAAGAGGAGAGCAGGGCCCCTTGAGCGACGCTTCGGGTGACTCAGAGATTTATCTCTGAGTCGCCACAGGCCACATGCGGCTAAGGCATTGGGCATGAATTAAGTGGCATGCCGATCTCATCTTCCAACTCTGTCCATGATCCGCTTGTCGGCTTCGCCGACCCAGAGATGAATCTCTGGGTCACCCCTATCCCGCTAAAACCACAGCCCGAAACTTCTTCCCCAGCAGAGTTTATCCGTGCAATCGGTGGCGAATCCCTCTTCGAAACAAAGCTGGCCACGCGTACGTGGCCAGCTATCGACATCAAGTTGTTCCGCAGTGCTTACCAGCGTTTGGCAACTTCCTGCTTCATGAACGTCAGGCTGTCTTTGGCTAGTTGCAGTTCGGTGTCGAACATCTTCCGCCAAATTTTGGTGGCGGCGGCAATTTCCGGCAGGGCCAGGCCGAACGCTTCCACGACCATCCAACCGTCGTACCCGACTTCCTTCAGCGTGTCGAAGTTGGTGTCGAAATCGATGTGCCCGCTACCAGGCGTGGCGCGGTTGTTTTCCGAGATGTGCACGTGCGTCAGCACATCGGAACAATCGCGAATGGCCTGGGCGATGTCCCCTTCTTCGATGTTCGCATGGAACGTGTCGTACATCATCTTGCAGTTAGGATGATCGACTTCACGCACGAACCGGGCCGAGTCCCTATGAATGTTCAAGAGGTACGTTTCAAAGCGATTAAGCGCTTCTACGCCCAACATCACGTTGACGTCGCCGGCATGTTCGGCAACTTGCCGCATCGAATCGACACCCCATTTCCATTCATCTTCGGTTGGGCCGGCACCACTGAAGATACCGATCGCCGAGTGATACGGACCGACCAACGTTTCCGCTCCGAGAGCCGCACAGCAGTCGAGGGTCTTCTTGTTGAGCTCAACGCCCTTGGCACGCACCGACGCATCGGAGCTGATCGGGTTATCTTCTTCGTTGCGAACGGTCACGGCGGTGCAGGCCAAGTCCATGGCTTTGAGCTTCTCGCCGTACTTGGTCCACTTATCGACGTCGAGATTGAACAGTGGGATCTCCACCCCGTCATATCCCATGGCCTTCAACTCTTCGACGACCGGCAGCAAGCTGTCATCGGGATCTCCGGACCAAAGCAACAAGTTCATGCCATATTTCATCGACGGGGTCTCCTGGTCTTTATGAAAAACATTGAAGGGCTGTTACGTGGAATGTGCGGTCAGCAAGACCGCAGACGAGGCCCGTACGTCTTGGCGAAGCTCTGGCAAGAGCGTCGCGAACGTGTCAGGCAAAGCTGGTAGTTTGACGCGTTGCATCACCTGATTCAACCGGTAAAGCAGTTTTTCGTCGTCTGGATAGTCCGCGAGAAAACGAACCTCGACGAACCGCCCAATGAACCAATCCAAGCGATCCGCCGGGCGCTCGGCAATACGTTCGACCGTTTGCTGCACGAGGGCACCATCGACCTCGCTGAGTGCCGCGTAATAGGCGTTTAACTCTTCGGGGTCATCTTCAATCAATACCGAATCGAGCAGCAGTTCGACAAGGATATGACCGAGAAAACTCGGCCGCATGCCGCTGTCTTTGCCCAGGAAATCGCGGATCCGCTTCGTGAAATCCCACTGCAGCCGGTTAAATTCTTCGGATCGGTGAAACCAATCGTCGTCGGCATGATGCTGGACAACGCCGGTGGCAATCTGGGCTTCGATCGGATCACTCGATGCACAAAGAGGCAGGGCCTTCTTCGAGCGTGCTCGGCATTTGCGATCGACCACATTCAACCAATCCGGCACCGCTGTGCCCGCTAAGAAGTAAGGCTGATCGAGAAACGGTCTTCCGTGGGCAAAGTAATTCATAGGGTTATCTTTGACCCAAAACAAAAAAGGGAAAGGGCACGCTGGCAACCTTTCCCCTGAAATTCAACCACTTATCTTCCGATTCCGACAAGTCGATTACACGTCTTTCCAGACCTTTTCGGCCGCACTGGTCAGGACCGCATCGCACACCTTTTGCGTTTCCAAGGCACTGCGGAAGGTAGGCTCGCAAGGCTTGCCTTCTTCGATGCTCTTCAGGAAGTCGGCCACATGGTGCACGAAGCTGTGCTCATAGCCGATGTTCAGGCCCGGTACCCACCAGTGATCCATGTAAGGGTGATCGCCATCACTGACGTGGATCGAACGCCAACCGCGGACTTCGCCTTCGTCGGCATGATCGAAGTATTCCAGGCGATGCAGGTCGTGCAGGTCCCAGCGAATCGAAGCGTTTTCGCCGTTGATCTCGAAGGTATACAGCGCCTTGTGACCACGAGCATAGCGAGTCGACTCGAACAAGCCGAGCGAACCGTTCTCGAAGTGACAGAAGAACGAACAAGCGTCGTCAATGTTGACAGGCTCTTTCTTACCAGTCCCGCTGTGCATGCGTTCTTTGACAAACGTTTCGGTCACGGCGTTGACGTCTTTGATGCTTCCGTTAAGCCACAGGGCCGTGTCGATGCAGTGGGCCAGCAGGTCGCCGGTCACGCCCGAACCAGCCGAAGCCGCATCCAGACGCCACAACCCAGCACCACCTTGAGGGACATCCGCGTTGATGGTCCAGTCTTGCAGGAAGTTCGCACGGTAGTGGAAGATACGTCCCAGCTTGCCGCTGTCGATGATCTTCTTAGCCAGGGTCACTGCAGGAATACGGCGATAGTTGTAGAAGATGGTGTTCGGGATGCCGGCGTCTTCGACGGCCTTGACCATCTCTTCCCCTTCGGCGGTGCTCATGCCGATCGGCTTCTCACACAAGACCATCTTGCCGGCCTTGGCGGCAGCGATCGAGATCGGACCGTGCGTATCGTTGGGCGTGCAGATATCGATGGCGTCGATATCGTCGCGTGCGATCAGCTTGTTCCAGTCGGTCTCGTACGACTCGTAGCCCCACTGCTCGGCGAAGGCCTTGGTCTTGTCCTCGCTACGACCACACACGGCCTTCAGTACCGGCTGGTATTCGAGTTCAGGAAAGAAGTCAGGCACTCGCTTGTAACCATTCGAGTGCGTACGGCCCATGAAGCCATAACCAACCAAGCCAATACGAAGTGGTTTCTTTGCCATGATGTGATTGTCTCCAAGTAGATTCGCGAGAGGGTGTGTCTGGAAAAGCAGGGTTTTTCTTGTTTGCGTTTTTAGCCACAGAGGTCACAGAGAACACGGAGGAAGATCTTTGGATCCAATACAACGGGTGGCTTGAGTGGCCGCAGGGCACAAGCGGCGAATGCCTCAGGGAGGAACAAAGTGGAACAATTCAATCCTCAACCACGCCTGTCCATGAGCCGCTTGTCGGCTTCGCCGATCCAGAGATAAATCTCTGGGCCCACCAGTGATCTACCTATCCACGATCTTCTTTTCTTCCTCGGTGCTCTCTGTGTCCTCTGTGGCTAAAAACTCGTTATCGATCGTTAGTTCCAACCACACTGGTCGCGAACTTTGATCATCACGTCGAGGATCGAATTCCAGGTTTCCTGCTTTTCGAGCATTTCGTTAGGGAACATGCAGCCGTCCCAGCAGATGTGTTTGATACCGCGGCTCGGGGCATCTTCGAGCCAGTACTGGCTGCACTTGACGATATCCAGCTTGCCGTTGGGGTCGTCGGCAGGGCAGTGGCGACCGGTCTTATCGTGCGAACCGGTTCCGTGCACGCTGCCATCGTTTTGGGCGACGTGGAAGTCGATCGTCCACTTTCGCAGAGCGTTGGTCATCTCGGTGTAGGCAGCCCAGAATTCTTCTTCGGTGTAGCCTTCCTTCAGCAACGCATGTTCCGGAGCGTTGTAGCCCAGCAGATAGAGATAGGTATGCGCCAGGTCGGCCTGGAAGCCAACCGTTTCCGGCATATCAACCGCTTCCAACAGGTTCAGCATGTCCTTCCACGAGTGCATGCTTCCCCAGCAAATCTCCCCTTCGGCAGCCAAACGTTCGCCACTGTCGGCGGCGACCTTGCCAGCTTCCTTGATCGTTTCCGCGATCAACTTGGTGTTCGCTTCAGGGTCTTTCGACCAATCTTCGACGCCACTGGCCGTGTCGATACGAATGCACCCGTATTGGCGAACGCCATGTTCGTTGAAGATCTTCGCAATCCGGCAGGCCTTCTTCACGGCGAGCACGAAGTTGGAACGCTCCTCTGCGGTTCCCATCGCCGGTCCACCCACGGTGCCAGGCCAGATCGGAGCGACCAGCGAGCCAATGGTCAGATTGTGCGAAGCGACCAGGTCAGCAATCCGCTTCAATTCGTCGTCGGAAGCATCCGGATCGGTATGCGGATGAAACAAGAAGTAATCGATCCCGTCGAACTTAATGCCATCGACTTCCGCAGCTGCGGTCAGCTCGAGCATATGCTCTAAGCTGATCGGCGGATGATCGGTCCCTTCTTCCTTACCAACCAAACCAGGCCACATGGCGTTATGAAGCTTCGGGGACGCGTTAGGATGGGAACTCATGCGGGAGTGCTCCGATGGAGATGTATGTTTTGAGAAGACGAGAACGAGATCTTTAGGCAGGTGGCGGATCAGCTTCAAGTTTTCAGTGTTCCGTTTTCAGCAGGAGCATTCTTCCCGCTGAAAACTTCACACTTCAAACTTGCTGACTACTTCCGAAAATCACCCACAGCCGGCACATTTGCGTGTGCGTGCGGGCCGAAGTAGCGTAGGCCGACGAGCGGCTCGCTGCCGGTGTTTTCGATTTCGACGCCGCCACTGGCAGCTTCGTGCGAAATGAAGACTTCGTCTTCGGTGGTGGCACCGAAGCGAATCATCGCCGGCGTTTGCAGGTTCATTTTGCCCATCCGGCCGCTACCCTGAACGGTAATCCAACCGCTGGCAGCTTCTTCTTTCAGCGTGCACTTGGCACCCGGCTGCAAGGTCAGTTCCTTCGAGCTAAAAAGCTGTTCGCTGTCGACGGTACCGTAGACAATCCACTTGTCTTCGTAGCCATCGCCACTGCAAGACTCGTCGACGATTGGTTCCAGGTAGTTGCTGCCTTTGAAGTCGGGATCGACGTTCTTTTCCCAGTCCAGCTGACCGAGGATGAAGTCGAGGTCCTGGTGCTTTTCTTCGGGCATGTCTTTGACCAATAGCGACCAAGGCACTTCGCGGCCTTCGACCAGGGACTGGAACATCCCGAAGACGTCGCTACCCCACTGCGGTTCGTAGGTGCACAGCGAACCGGGTGCATGCAGAACGCCAGGTGGAATCAGCCAGCCGGTACCACGCTTCAAGCGGTGAGCCTGGGACAGGTAGAGAATGCCGTTGTCACCCTTGCTCCAATCTTCCAAGCACTTGCGAACCTGGGCTTTAGAGGTGTCCGGCGTCAAACCCATGAAGGTATAGGCGAAGTTATTGTCGACGTTATTGAGCTGCGGCGGATAGTAGTAGCTCTCTGGCTTACCTTCCTGTCCGACCAAGGCCGCGTCTTTCTGACTTTGGTGAAAATGATGCGGGATCGGGCCCATGTTGTCGAAGAATTTCGAGTAAACCGGCCAGCGGTTATACTTGCCGAACATGGCGTCGCCGATCAAGCGTTTGCCCTGTTCTTCGACTGCGTCCTTCAGCAGAAAGTGCTGACCTTCGTGCAGAATGAAGCTCTGACCTTCGTACCAAACGCGACCTTCATTGGCGGCGTCGGTTGTCGAAGCGAACCAACGTTCGTCGATCCCGCCACGATGGGCACCATAGGCGTACCAGTCATTCGGATGCAACTTGATGCGTTTGCCAGGGTGCAGAAAGCTGCGCGGGACCCAGTTCGGCGAAAGACGCAATAAACCTTCGCCAGCATCCAAAGCACCGTCCAGAATCTTGGCGATGCTATCCCCTTTGACAATATTTTCAATCATCTCGGCTCGTTACTCCGGTGTGGTAGCATAATGCGGTGGGAACTCGTGCCATGCGGCACAAGACGGCTCGATTAGCGCAGACCACAATGGGCCCTCAGCCGTCAAGGGAAAGCGCTTGTTTTAACAAGTTTTATCGTGGTGACAAGTAAATGAAGGACCTTTTCGACCCTTCTGTGCTGGAATTTCACGCGTAGCACGCCTATGGTAACGGCCATTTGTCCGTTCGTGCCAAAAACCTGTCTAGAAATGACAAATTAGGAGAGAGCAACATGAGCAATCGCTGGGTCTTAAGTGAGTACGATATTACGTCCCCTTATCAGCAGCCTGCTCCCTTTCTGAAAGCGGCCAAGTTGCACGGCCTGAGCGTGACCCATACGCGGATGTTCGGCGGACGACGCGACGGGGTCGAACTTCTCACGGTCCAGAACGGCGACTTCTCGTTCACCACCATTCCCACACGCGGCATGGGCATACATCAGGCAAAATGCGGAGAGACACGCATTGGCTGGGATTCGCCTGTCGAAGGCCCGGTCCATCCGCAATATGTCCCCCTTGCCGAACCGAGCGGGCTCGGATGGCTCGACGGCATGGACGAACTGATCGTTCGTTGTGGGCTGGAAAGCAACGGAGCCCCCGAGTTCGACGCTGAAACGGGCCGGCTGAAGTATGGCCTGCACGGCCGCATCGCCAATCAACCTGCCGAAGACGTGGTCGTCGAACTCTCTGACGAAGGCGAAATATGCATCAGCGGCGAAGTCCGCGAGACGCGTTTCCTTTGCTACAACGTCGCGCTAAAGACCGAGATCCGCACCAAGTCAGGCGAGAAGGGCTTCCGCATTCGCGATCGTATCGTCAACCGTGCCGCCCAAGAAAGCACAGCCCAGATGCTGTACCACATCAACCTGGGGGCACCCATTTTGGGCGAAGGAGCGTCGGTCGTTTGTCCCGTTACCCAGCTGTGCCCTCGCAACGACCACGCCGCGAAAGACTTGGATACGTGGTCGACTTACAAAGGCCCCACCGCCGGTTACGACGAACAGGTCTACTTCATGCAGCTTGCCGCCGACGCCAGTGGCGATACGTGTGCGCTGCTGAAGAACGCCTCCGGCGACCAAGGCGTGTCGGTGCACTTCAACGTGAAACAACTGCCGTACTTCATCGTTTGGAAAAACACAGCCGCCGAAGCAGATGGTTACGTCACGGGCCTCGAACCAGCGACCAACTTCCCCAACCCGCGTTCGTTTGAAGAAAAGAACGATCGCACGCTCAAGATCGCCCCAGAGGCCACCTACGAGATCGACCTCGGTCTCCAGTTCCACGCCGATGCGGCAAGTGTGGAAGCCATCGAATCGAAGATCACCGGGCTCACCGCAGGGCAAGACGCGACGGTACACACGACGCCACAAGCGGCTTGGTGCAGTTAAATCTCTATCGATCTCCTAAGCTCCGGAGGAGCGGCCAAATGTAGCCAGGGGCTACGTTTAGCTCGTCCACCCTAGGATGCTCGGTGCCCTCGGCGGCGAATTACCCTCTCGCTACTTCACCGCACAATACGCACCAAAGCATGCGTTGAGGTGCAGTACTTCGACTTGGCGAAAGCCAGCGGCCCGGCATATGTCCACTTGATAGAGGACGCTCCGTGGGGTGTCCTCTTTCTCAATGTAATCGAAGACCGTCTGGCGATAGGCGTCGTCTTTGAAGTCGGTGAGATACTCGCCGTAGCGTTCCCATTGAACCTCCTCCGCCGCCGGCAAATCGGACGTTATTAGATCGCTCACCAGGAAGATCCCACCGGGACGCATGGCCTGATAGATTTTCTGGAAGACACTTTTCCAGTCGGCATCGATACGAAGATGATGCAGCACGGCCGCGGCCATCACCACGTCGAACGTCTCGCCGGGAAGATCGACCTCACGAACATCACCAGGCAGGGTGACAATTTCCTTCGCTCGACTCTCCGTCAATCGTTGCCGGGCCCGATCGAGCATCGGTTGGCTTAAATCAATCAACGTGCAGTTCATCTCAGGGATTCGTTCGAGCAGTTTGAGCGTGTAGTTTCCGGCACCGCAGCCAATGTCGAGAACGTTCTTCGCCTCGGGCCGATGCGCGGCGGCCACGCGGGTAATCAGATCCAGCACCAACGGAGCATCCATGGTGGCCGATTGGCCTGTTTCCAGATTAGAGAAACGATCGACGTCGTTGTCGAAGCGGGCTCGGATTTCTTCGACCGAGGATTTATCAGAGGGATTCATGGACGTCCTTTTATCTTCCAAACGTTGTCGACACAGTGGCCAAGACATTCGGCAACTAGTATCGGTTCACTAACGAATTAACCGTTATCGTCGGTACGACAAACTTTCGCTTCGCGCAAACTGCTAGCGACCTAGCATCATTTTTTAGTTTTGACGGTTGGGCAAAGCCGATAGAATGCGGCAGACACCTCGGAGGCCCGCCCCACGCTTCCATTGCCTCTCTTCCCAAACCCCAATCATAGCTGAGGTACGCATCGGATGGAGAACGTACTCACCGTGATCCTTGCCGGCGGCAAGGGTTCCCGCTTGGAACCACTTACCCGCGATCGCGCCAAGCCAGCGGTTCCCTTTGGCGGCGTTTATCGCATTATCGACTTTGCACTTTCCAACTGCTTGAACAGCGGCTTTCGGCAAATTCAATTGCTGACGCAGTACAAAGCCCAAAGCTTAGACCGCCATATCAATGTCGGCTGGCAGCGATACTTCTGCCGCGAACTGGGCGAATGCATCGACGTGGTGCCACCCCAACAGCGAATCGACGAGCAGTGGTACCAAGGCACCGCCGATGCCGTCTACCAGAACATCTACGCCATCGAAAAGCAGCGGCCCAAGTATGTCGTGATCCTCGCCGGCGATCACATTTATAAGATGAACTACGCGTCGATGCTCGACTTCCATATCGAGAACGGGGCCGACCTGACCATCGGTGCATTGAAGACAACCATCGACGAGGCCCGCTCGTTTGGCGTGATGCAGATCGATCGCGAGCAGAAGATTCTCGGTTTCGACGAAAAGCCGGAGAACCCCAAGACTATCCCCGGCGATAACGAGCACTGCCTGGCTTCGATGGGGATCTACGTCTTCAATGCGGAATTTCTATTCGAGCAGCTTTGTAAAGACGCTACCAATCGCACCAGCGCTCATGACTTCGGACGGAATATCATTCCGTCGATCATCGATACGCATCGTGTGTACGCGTTTCCTTTTCGAGACGAAAACCGCAAGGGGGATGCCTACTGGCGCGACGTCGGTACGTTGGATGCCTACTACGAAGCCAACATGGACCTCATTTCGGTCGATCCGCAGCTCAATATCTACGACGAGGCCTGGCCGCTGCGGACCTACCAGCCCAACGTGCCGCCACCGAAGTTTGTCTTTGGAGGAGAAGCCGATCCCAGTCGTCGCGGGTACGCGCTGGACAGCTTAGTCTGCGGCGGGTCGATCATCTCCGGCGGCGAGGTAGAACGGAGCATCCTTGGCCCGAGCGTCCGTGTGAACAGCTTTTCGTCGGTGCAAGATTCGATTTTGTTCGAGGGCGTTACGGTCGGGCGGCATAGCCAGATCCGCCGAGCGATCATCGACAAAGGTGTTTCGATTCCGGCCGATACCCAGATCGGTTTCGACCTGGAACTCGACCGCAGCCGTGGGTTCACCGTCACGCCGTCAGGCCTGGTCGTGATTGCCAAGGAAGACCTAATCGAGCCGCAATTGACCACCGGCAAACCACGCGTTGCGTAGCGTTACGCTGCGTAGAGCCGAAAATTGCCATGGTTCGAATTTCGCAGAATTCTTAAACTAGTGCGAAGTTCGCTCCCACAACGCAATATTCAGCTCGAAACGTTTCCATGATTCGCGTCAAAAGTCGCCAGAAAACGGAGTATGGCGACTTCCAAACTCCGATGGTCCTCGCAGAAGCCGTTTGCCGGCTTCTTTCCGCCGACGGCGTCCGACCCGGAAGCGTCGTAGAACCAACTTGCGGGCAAGGCACGTTTCTTGAAGCGGCCGGCAACACCTTTCCCGATTGCCAGCGACTGGTCGGGCGTGAATGGAATCGTGCGTACGTGGCCGAAGCTCGTAAGCGTCTAGCCATCTCAGGCTGCGAAGTCGACCTCGCCCAGGCCGATTTTTTCGAGCAAGACTGGACGTCGCTTTTGCGGCGGCAACCAGGCCCCTTGCTCGTGCTGGGTAATCCGCCGTGGGTCACCAATTCGGCGTTGGGAACACTCGGCAGCGTGAATCTTCCCACGAAGTCCAACTTCCAAAACGAACGGGGACTCTCGG
Organism: Bremerella alba; assembly: GCF_013618625.1. Taxonomy (NCBI): domain Bacteria; kingdom Pseudomonadati; phylum Planctomycetota; class Planctomycetia; order Pirellulales; family Pirellulaceae; genus Bremerella; species Bremerella alba. The sequence goes on from NZ_JABRWO010000004.1 coordinate 68,464, forward strand.
CTAAGACCGGCAAAGCGAACTTCGACATTTCGCAGTGGATGATCTTGCGACTATTGGAGGCCATGCCCCAGCAAGACAGCACGTTGGCCATGCTCTGCAAAACGACCGTTGGCCGAAAGGTTTTAGAGCAGGCCTGGAAAGCGGGCCTCCCACTCACCGGCTGCTCGATCCGGAAGATCGACTCGCGCGAACACTTTGACGCTTCGGTCGATGCCTGCCTGCTTGTCTGCCATATGCAAGCCGCAGCACCAACGGTTACCTGCGAGGTCTACGAGGACTTCGATGCCGACCAGCCGTCGACTGTTTTAGGGTTGCACTCGGGCAATTTGGTGGCCGATCAAACGGCACTTAAGCGACAGAACCACCTGCTGGCCACTCAACCGACCACGCGTTGGCGAAGTGGCGTGAAGCACGATTGTCGTGATGTCATGCAGCTAGTTCGGCAAGGCACGCACTTTGTGAATGGACTGGGCGAAACGATCGACTTGGAGCCTGACTACGTTTACCCACTTATGCCGGCCGGGGCCATCTATCGCGGTGAAGTGAAGGGGACCGAGAAGTTTTTGATCGTCCCGCAGACACGCACCGGCGAAGACACAGCCCCGATTGAATCGGCTGCCCCGCGAACATGGGCCTACCTTCAACGGCACGCTAACCGCCTGGCAGATCGCAAGAGTTCCATCTACCGGGGACGTCCCCCGTTTTCGATCTTCGGCATTGGCGAGTATTCGTTCGCCAAGTGGAAGGTCGCCATCTCGGCACTTCACAAGCAGCTGGCGTTCCGCGTCGTCGGACCCCAAGCTGGTCGTCCGGTAATGCTCGATGACACCACGTACTTCCTTTCCTATCGCACGAAAAAAGAAGCCGTCGCGGCAGCCGCTCGGCTGAATAGTTCAGACGTGCAAGAGTTCTTCAACGCCTGGATCTTCTGGGACGCCAAACGCCCCATCACGGCCGATATCCTTCAACGGCTCAGAGCTGCCGACTAACACAGTACCGTTGCCGGTGACGCTGGTATCTCACTCAATGGTTGGCCCAGAGATTCATCTCTGGGTAGCCGAAGGCTACAAGCGGCTTATGGACAGGCGCTAAAGAAGATTGAAATCCACCACTTCGCTCACACCGGGAACACTAGCCGCTTGTGACCGAGGGCCACCCAGAGATAAATCGCTGGGCCAACCAATGACGGCACGCCCGCACTATGCCGCCACGATCGCCATCGGTGGAAAGCAGAGCAAGGGAATACTGAGCGACACCGATCCCAACGCATACCGGAACCAGCCAATCGGGACATTGTCGTTACTAGTCGGAGGATGTTCAGGACGCATCAAGATGACCAGCAGCAGCATTAAGCTCCACTGGTAAGCCCCAAGCGAAATGATGAAGATCACCGCAACCACGAGAAATGCCCGGGCAATCCAATGGGCACTTTTCCCGAACATGGTGTAAGTCACATGCCCACCATCGAGCTGACTAACCGGAATCATATTGAGCCCGGTCACGAGCAGCCCCACCCATCCGGCCATGAAGAAGGGATTGAGCTGGCTTTGATTGATGTACATCCCATCTTCGTACCCAGGGACATCAAACCACTGCATCATCCACGCCATCGCGATCGGCAGGTCGAGCTTGAACGAACCGGTTCCCGGGGCCGACAAATCCATCTGCGAGACGCCATACCACAACACCGGAACGGCAACGACCAACCCGGCCAAGGGGCCAGCCAACCCGATATCGAACAACTGCTTGCGATCGGCGCGCATGCCGTCCATGCCAATCACGGCGCCGAAGGTTCCGATCGGAGAAATCGGCACGGGAATAAAGTAGGGCAGGCTGGCCGGTACCCGGTACCGCAGAGCGGTGACGTAATGCCCCATCTCGTGGGCAAACAAGATCCCCAACATCGCGGCCATATAGAGCAGCCCGCTTTGCCAACCGGCCAGGTAATGGATCAGGTCGCGCCGCATCTCGACTGCGGGGCTCGACAGGAACGAATCGAACGCATGCGGAATCCCCATCGCCGCTGGACTCGACCAGGCAAACAGATTGATCATCGCTTCCAACGGTTGCCAATTGGTCATCCCGGCAAGGAAGGTCGAAGCACACGTGGCAAAAAAAAGAATGACCGGCAATCGAACGCGGCGTTTAGGAACCGGAGGGTCGGCATACCGGCGGGCCTGTGACGAAAACTCGACGGAATCTTGATCCCACGAATGGTTGGTCCCTTCTTCCTGAGAAGTCTGGCGAGATGTCGTTTGTTCGTCCACGCGGGATTCCATCGATTCATTCATAGGGACCAAGGTATCAGAATTCCGCCGTCAGCGGAGAGCGGACCAATCGACCACGTCGACTGGCCTGACCGCCACTAAAGCCTATAGAGCAAGCAGGAAATGGTAAAGGTTAGCCCAGGCTTTCCAACTTTCGGGCTCCGTCTTCTGCGGAAGAATTCTAAACGGGCGACGGCTAACCAAGCTTCGCAAACACGAAAACTGTAAGCTACTACAGGACTTCGATGCTTTTGATGGCGTTGCCGCCCCCCTGCGAGGCCGCCAACAGGCAGCGTCGGGCCGCTTGAAAGATCTCTTGCGGCGGTAGACTCTTCGGAGGCACACAGACGGATGCCACACCTCCACAGAGCGCCAATTCCATCCCTTGGTGGCACTCGCGCCGCTGCGACCAGGAGGTCACCAGATCAAGGATTTGCCGGGTCAACGTGACCGTTTGATGCCGATCGTGATCTTCCAGAAGCACGGCCAGCCCCATCTCGCCGCAAGGCAGCACACGCCCCAAACCATCACTCAAGCGGTCGACAATGGCCGCGACCAATTGCCGCCAGACATCGACTTCTTCGATACCGGCCACCACGAGAAATTCGTCGAATTGATTGATTTTCAAGAGCGAGATCGAAAACTCGCAGCGATGCCCTCGACAGCGCTGCATCGACGAGGCGATTTCGATCAGCATACTCGCATCGGCCAAAATCGGATCGACCGGCACTTCTTCGGCAGGCGTTGCTGCACGACTCTGCTTCTCCGCGAGAGGAGGAACGCCATTATTTTCAGCCAGACTTTTTGTGGTGTCGATCAGTCGCTGCACTTCGGGAGACTGAATTACCTGCTCTTGCGGCGAGTGATCTCCTAAGGCCAGCGGCGCGGCGACCGACTCGGCCAATTGAGCCAACTGAACGTAAGCCTCGGCAACCACTTCGCAGTAGTCCGTTCCGTCTGGTAGAGACACCGACAGGACGCCGGCCATTTGATACAGTTTTTCCTGGATATCGACCACCAGGTGCTCGACCGTATCGGCATCGTGGCTGGTGGTCGACTTCAGCTGATCGAGAAACTTCGGCATCAAGTTGAGTCGATGGTGCGCGAGTACTTCGGCCAGGTTGTGTGCTAGTCGGAGTGTCGCCGATTGCCCGCTAAGTTTGCCGAAATCGATCCCAGAGGAAGGGCTCCCTTCCCGAATCACTTGGACCAATGTCTCTGGCAAGTTCCAGCTTTGCAGTAGCCGACAGCCGAGAATGTTGTGATCGAAACCGAGCGTCTCCCATTCCATCTCCGAGAGGTCGGCCTCTTCCTGCAGCACCTTGTTGGCGAAGTTCGCATAGGCATCGCCCAGGTCCTGCAGCATGACCAACGCTCCGATTTCGGAAAGGAGCCCGGCAATGAACGCATCGTCGCCGAAGTTCTTCCGCTGCAATCGGGCAATCTCACGAGCAGCAACGGCCTTGGTCAACGCAAACTGCCAGTATTGCGCCAAGACTTCGGCCTCGATTCCCTGCAGCATGGCCTTTGGTAGGCTGAAGCCGAGGACCAGCAACTTCAGCGGCTTAATCCCTAATAAAGCAAGCGCCTGGTTGAGGTCTGATACCTGACCTGAAAGCCCAAACAGCGGACTATTGACGACCTTCAAGATTTTGAGGGTCATGGCCGGATCGCGTTGAATGCACTGCTTAATTTGGACGACCGTGGCATGTTCGTCGGCAGTAAGCTTGAGGACATCCATGGCGACGGTCGGCAGAGAATAGAGCTGCTGGGCTCGGGAAACCATCTGAGCCACCAGCCCCGCTTCATCAAAAGGCTGCTGAGCGTGACCAAGTGTCTTAGGTACGCCGGTCGTTATGGAAGAACCGCCTGTCACGTCAGTTGCCTTTGGGAAAGCCAAGCCAAGAATCCTTTGGGTGCCTTATTTCGTTTAAAAATATAGGTCACCCAAGGCAGCACGACGGCGGAATTAATAGCTGCGAAAAGGTTTACGCCGATTGCCATTGTTTGACCCGTAGTTTGCTTAAAACCACACCTCCGGGTAACCTGAAGCATTGTCACCTCCCCTAAATTCACTACGAACGACACGACCACCCCTCTGCCCCATGCCATCGCAAGCGAACATTTCAAGATGCGACCTCCGCCGAGGGTTCACGCTAGTCGAACTTCTGGTCGTGATCGCGATTATCGGAATCTTGATTGGGTTGCTCCTGCCTGCGGTTCAGCGTGCTCGTGAAGCGGCTCGGCGCACGCAGTGCGTCAACCAGCTCAAACAAATCGGCCTGGCCTGGCATAACCATACCGACACCTACAACGCATTTCCGACCGGTGGGTATGCTCAGCACGTGTTTGCGACCTATAAGGATGGTCGCCCCGGTCAGCTCGACAAACAGGCCGCCGGTTGGGCCTTTCAGATTCTGCCGTTCATGGAACACGACACCGTCCATAACGGGAAGCCGGGCGGAACCGATTTCGAATCGTCGAAGTTCGCCATGAGCGTTCCAATCCCGGAGTACTTCTGCCCGAGTCGTCGCTCGCCCACTTCCGAGCCTGCCAAGCTGATCCCCATGTGTATTAGTTCCGATGGCACCAACGGAAACACGTTCGATCAGGTCCCTCGAGCTCAAATCGATTACGCTGGTGGCAACCAAGAAGGGACCGGCATACTGGCCAGGAACTTCACCGGCACTTGCGGCGACACCTCGAGCGGAGTCGGGCCTCGTAAGAACCTCTACCGCTTTTCCTCTGTGACCGACGGGACCAGCAACACGTTGATGGTGGCCGAGAAATGCGTGAACCTCAATACGATGGGACAAGGCTCGCAAGAGGGTGACATCTATGGCTACACATCGGGCTGGGATGGAACGCCGGCAAGTGACCCCGGCATCACGCACGAAACGGTCCGCCGAACCGACCTGGAACCGTGGCCTGATATCATCGCCACCAACCCACTCAATGGAGCCAACCGCTTCGGCAGTTCGCACGCCGGCGGTCTGAATGCCCTATTAGTAGACGGCAGCGTCCGTTTCATCCCCTACACGATCGAGCAAGACCTTTTCCGCAAGCTAGGGGACAAAGGGGATGGGGAAGTGGTAAGCTTTCAGTAAGCCACGTCGAAATGTTCTTGGAGAGTTTTAAACTCTTGGAAATGCCAGATGATTGTTCACATCAAAAAATTGGGCGACCAATACATCTTGGAACTTGATCCGTCGATTATCGAAACAATGCAGATCGACGAGACCACGCCACTGATCATTAAGGCGGATACCGAAGGTTTTTTCTGCGCTCCGGTCGATGATATTTCCGAGGAAGAGTTTCAAGCGTCGCTCGAAAAAGTAAATGGCAACTATGCCAAAGCTCTTCAGAAGTTGGCAGAGTAGATGGCCAATAGCGTTCGATTTCTCAAGTTGTCTCGGGTGCTGGGGATTCACTAGTCTTCGATTCAACGCTATGGTGGCGATCCCGGAATTCGTGATATTGGCCTGCTGCAGTCGGCAATCGCAATGCCTCAAGCAATGTTCGCCGGGCATCATCTCCACTCGACAATTTATGAAATGGCGTCAGCGTACCTATTTCATATTTGTGCACACCACCCCTTCATAGATGGCAACAAACGCACTTCGGCTATGACCGCGATTATCTTTCTAGATCTAAACGGCGTCGAAGTCACCGCTTCGCAACCGGATTTAGTAGACTTTGTATTAGGTGTCGCCTAAGGAAAAACTCAGAAACCAGAGATCGCTGAGTTTTTCCGAGCCAATACCAAGCCGGCACCCTAGTCGAACTTCAACGAGATCTGCTTCAAACGCTTTTCGGTCTCTTCCATCAGTGCGTCTTCGGCAGCTTCATCGGCCGCGACGTACGTCACCGAGAAACGCAGGAACGAACCGGCGTCGTCCCAGGGCACCGTGCAGATTGACTTCTCGGTGATCAGATACTGCGAGGCCTCTTCGGCGTTAGCGAAGCTTGCGCCCCCTTCGACTCCGACAGGGCTCTTTGTATACAGGAAGTAGGTCCCGCCAGGCATTTCGCATTGGAAACCGCAGCGGTTGAGCATGTCGACCAGTTTCTTCAAACGTCGCTCGTACTTGGCCTTGGTTTGCTGGGGGATCTCTTCATTGGCCAAGGCCGCGGCGGCTGCTTTTTGAACGGCGATGAATTGCCCGCTGTCGCAGTTGTCTTTCACGTCGCTGAAGGCCTGAACCAACAGAGGGTTGCCGCAAACCCAACCGATTCGCCAGCCGATCATGTCGAAGCCCTTGGACAGCGAATGGACTTCCACGCCCACGTCCTTGGCACCTGGCACGCTGAGGAAACTAAGGGGTTCCCCTTCAAAGGTCAGCACGGTGTGGGCCGCGTCTTGCACGACGACCAGGTTGTTTTCTTTGGCGAACTGCACGACCTTTTCGTAGAACTCTTTGGTCGCGATCTTTCCGGTCGGGCTGTTGGGATAGTTGATCACCAGCAGCTTGGCCTTCTCCTTCACTTCGGCTGGAATGCCGTCGAGATCGGGGAAGAAATCGTTTTCAGCCAAGAGCGGAAGCTTGTAAACAGCACCGCCATAATAGGCTGAATGCGTTCCGGCGACAGGGTAGCCAGGCACCGTCATCAGGCAGACATCGCCTGGGTTGATGAAACAGGCCGGCAGCATGGCCAAGGCCGTCTTCGAGCCGATGCAGTGGTTCACTTCGGTCGCCGGGTCGAGCTTCACACCGAACATCCGCTGCATGTAGTCGGCCACAGCCTGCTTGAATTCAGCCACGCCGTTGTCGGCATAGCCGCGGTTCTCTGGCTTGTTGATCTCTTCGCCCATCACCTGGCGAACCGATTCCGGGGCCATTTCGTCGTTTTCGCCGATCCCGAAGTCGATCAGCTGACGATCGGGGTAATCGGCAAGTGCCTTGCGTTTGGCCCGCTTGATCTTCTCGAACTTATAGATCGCGGTTCCCTTACCGTAGTTTTCGCCACCGATACGTTCAGCAAACAGCTTCTGGAAATAGGGATCGCTCATAGTCTTGGTTCTGAGTTCTCGTAGGGTCAAATAGATGGCCAGAATTCAAACCTACTAGCCTACCGCCGGGCAAAAGAGACAACAACCGGGGCAGGGGAGTTCGCCAGAAGTGGGTCGCTGCCGGGCAATTACGACAAACTCTGGTAAAGCGCTGCATGCCGGTCGATCATCTGCTGAACGCTGAACTGCTGCTCGATCGACGTTCGCCCTGCCTCCGAGAAACGGGTTCTCAGGGCTTCGTCTTCCAGCAGAAAATTGGCAAAACGGGAATACTCGGTCCGCTGCCCCAGCCCGACCAGGTACCCATTCTCGTCGTGGGTCACTAAATCGCGGTTGCCGGGTATATCGCTGACAGCGACCGGCAGCCCGATGGCCATGGCCTCCATCAACGCGTTCGACTGACCTTCATAGCCACTGGCCAACATAAACAACGTCGCGTGTCGCATCAGATCGGCCACATCGTCTCGCGGTCCGGCGATACGCACCTTGTCGTCGATGGTGACCTGCTGCGTATAGCGTTCGAGCCGCTCGCGCTGGGGCCCGTCGCCTACGATCACCAGAAACGCATCCTCGCGGATACGCTTCAAAATTTCCGTCGCCCAGATCAGATCCTTCATCCGCTTTTGCGGCCAAAGACGCCCGACGCTGAGCATCATCTTGGCATCCGCAGGCAATCGCAACTGCTGCCAGAGGTCTTCCTTGCTCGTCTGCGGAGGGCCGTCGATCAGGTCGATGCCGTTTGGAATGACGACGAACTTATTCTTGTCGCGTCCCTGCTTCACGTAGAAGTCGACGATGCCTGAACTGTTGACCACGATCTTGTCGGTCTTGCGATCGAGGTAGCGATCGATGAGGTGTTCGTGCGTGATCTTCCAAGGATCGACGCAGCGTTCTCCGCACAAAACGTGACGCACTCCGGCTGCCTGGGCCGCTTTGCGACCGTAGCTATTGGCCGCGAAAAGCCACGTATGAACGATGTCTGGCTTTACCTCTTGAATGTGCTTCTTGAGTCGCCAATAGGCCGCTGGATCGATCTTCAACTTTTTGCCGATCACCGTCACCGGGATACCGGCCGCGGTTAGCTCTTCGCTGTAGGGACCACCCCGGGTCAAGCAACAGACCGAAACCTCGAACTGATCGCGCGGCAAGCCCTTGGCCAACATCGTCAGTTGTTTCTCGGCTCCCGAACGATCAAGCGTCGGGATGATGAGCATCAGTTTCTGCATCGTCGCTTCCGAATTTCCTTTGCCTCAGAGAGCACGTAGGAAAGAGAGGAAGATGAACCACAAATGAACAGGGATAGCAGTGGCACTCACTTTTAAAGTCTAATATCCCTGTTCATTTGTCGTTCTCTTACTTCCTCTCTGTGCACTCTGTGGCTATTGCTAAACAACCCGGCGTCGTTCTTTTTCCAATGAATCCCAGAGGAATTGAACCACCTTGGGGGCCATCAGGCTGTAGTACTTAAAACCGTGTCCCCCACCCTTGGTCTCTAAGTCGCACGTGTGTGGCACACCTAAAGACTGTAGCTTCATTCGTAATCGATCCGAGCTTTCCCACCAAGAGGTATCCTCTGGGCAGCAGCAAAAGAATTGATTGCGTGGCCAGTTCAGCGGGTGAATGTGCAGGGTCGTCGTGTCTTGCCGGGCCTGTTCGGCATTGTCGTACATCTGCCAGAGGTTGTCTTGGTCGTCTTCCCGCATCCGATTCTGATAGTCGATCGCGGGACTCACGCCGGCGACAACCGGGAAGATATCGGGAAATTTGTACGCAAACCGCAGCGAACCCTGCCCCCCCATGCTCGTCCCGAACAAGGCCACCTTCGGCGTTTTCGCGCCGTAACTCTCTTCAATATACGGCAGCACACTTTCCAGCAGATAGGTTTGAGCCGACCGCTGAGGATCGAATTCTTCGCAGATCCGATCGGTCCACCAGCTGCGCTGCGTCACCGGGGCAACCACCGGCAAGCCAAACTTTTCCAGCTGCTCGACGAACGCCGCACTGTGATGCAGCTTGCCCAAGTGCACGCCATGCAGATAGATGCCAACATAGCCATGCTCGTTCGTCTGCTGCGGCTGAAACTGTTGGCACGGATGGCCATCAAGGTCGATCTCTTGCCAGCTGCCGTAAGTGGGTTGATCGGTCATGTCTATTTCTATTCTAGGAAAACTCAGCTTAGCCGAATGGTGAGCGTTCAATCACAGTCACCGAGTCGACTATCCGTTTGAGAACTCGAACCTTAGTGGGAATTCGCGCATTCACTTGTTATCATAAGCCACGAGCGAATTGCCTGACGTAGCCGCATTTCAAATTATACCGACCAAACGAATCAGTAAGGAAACACAGATATGAAGCCACATCGCGGTGTGCTCATCTTGGTCTTGGGAATTCTTGGTATAGTCGCATGCTGCTTCTGCGGCCCGGTGGCCTGGTACATGGGCTCGCAAGATTTGGTGGAAATCGATGCTGGCCGGATGGATCCCGAAGGGCGTCAAATGACACAAATCGGTATGATTCTCGGCATCGTCGGCATGGTCCTGGGAGTCCTCGCAATCCTCATCCCGGTTGTGGTCATCCTCCTGACTGGCGGCTTTGCCATCGCGGTAAACTAGCAGTCGAAAATCACTTGACGAAGACGAAATTTTCGTCGCGCAGCTCTTGTTCGCCATCCCAACGATAGGCGCACAGGAAGCCTCCTTTGGCCACGCTGTAGTCCACACATGCCACGTTCTTGGCTAACCGCTTGGGCGTGGTTTCTTTCAGCCAGTAGTGGCCGAGAAATACCGGCTTCTCGGTCGCGCCGTAGGGCCGAGATGCCGCGCAAATGGTGTCGCTCAGGGGAACATCGCAGGCCAACGGATCGGTCATCGCGTAGCTGCCAAAGGTATGCCCCTGGGCATTCGAAAACCAACGCGTGCGAGTTTTCGTTCGGGCATGCCCATCCTTATCTTGAAAGCTAAAGCCTTCCGGCAGCTGCATCTCTCTTCCCTTGAGGATCACTTCGACCGAAGGGAAAAGCGAATGCCCTGGCACGCAGGCCGACGTAAGTACCTCGTCGGTGAGACCGCCCGCTTGTTGCAACTGGCTTTCAATCTGACCGATCGCCGCATCATCCCAACACGCATGCACGGCCCTTAGGCCGTCGAGCTCGAGCCACATCGGCAACCTGCGAAACCATGCCAAGGCATCGCTCAACTGGGACTCGTTCAACTGGGCTAACGTTTGCGAATGCTGCTTTTCGTTCTTGGCCGTATGAGGTCGTAAATACTCACCGGCCCGATCAGGGTGTGGCGTATGAAACGCCATCGCATTGAGTTCGTGATTGCCCATCACCGTGAGGGCCGCGTCGGTCTCGACCATGCCGCGCACGATTTCCAGCGTCTCGCGAATCTTCGGCCCGCGATCGACGAAGTCTCCGAGAAACACCACGCGTCGCTGCGGGTGGCCGTACACGCCGTCGCGCTGCGAATAGCCCAACTCTTTCAGCAGTGCCGTAAGCGCATCGGCGTGGCCGTGGATGTCTCCGATAATGTCGTACATGAAGCTTTCTTCAGTGCAATGAAATGGTTCGCTAAAAATGATCTCACCCCGAGAACACCAAGCCCCTTAGCGGTTCAGTCGCTTCTCGTGAGCCTTGTGGACGCATTGCTCGAAGTTCTCTGCTACAAACAGCCCGGCGTACCAATCGGCGGCTTCGTCGTTAATCCAAGGCTGGAAGTCCCACATTCCCATGGTCAAGTTTTTCTTTTTTTCAGGGGATGATCGTGTAAGGAGCTTGTGCGGAGCCTACAGAACGAAGAGCTAACAGCTTACAATAGCGCCTTATCGATTCAACTTCCTCCATCGCCAGTGGGGCTGTTTTCTTTGCATATCTTGATCGAAACTGAAGAACTCGCCGCGAGAGTATCCTCTCTGGCGGCAGAACTGACGGAAACCTACGGGGATCGACCTCTCACGGTTCTCGGCGTGATGACTGGCAGCCTGGTGCTGATGGCCGATTTGATTCGTCGCCTCGAAATGCCGCTTAAGGTGGGCGTCATGCAGGCACGCAGTTACCGCGGAACGGCCACCTCGGCGGGCGATCTGACGCTGAATCTGGATATGATGCCGAAAATTGCCGGGCAAGACGTACTGGTCGTCGACGACATCTTCGATACCGGCCACACCATGAAAAACGTGCTGGAGAGCATTCAGGAACATGGCCCGACTTCCGTGCGATCGCTCGTACTGCTTTCCAAGTCCGAGCGCCACGAAGTAGCCATCCGACCTGACTTTGTCGGCTTTCATATTCCCAACGAGTTCGTCGTGGGGTACGGTTTGGATTATTACGACCTCTACCGCAACCTGCCGTTTGTTGCGGCGCTTGAAGATCACGAGATCGCTTCGCACGCATGACTCCTCTTCGCCTGGCACTTGTCACTCGTCGATTCTGGCCTCTGGTAGGAGGTGCAGAAATGGTTATGGCCAACCTGGCCGAGGAACTAACGCGCCAAGGCCATCAAGTTCAACTCTTGACCGCCCAGTGGCACCCCGATTGGCCCAAACAAATTTCGCATCGCGGAATCCCGGTCGTTCGCCTGCCTAACCCCTCGGTCCGCGGATGGGGAACGGTCCGCTACATGATGTCGCTGGGACGCTGGCTGAGATCGCAGCAGACAGAGCTCGACGCGGTCTATGTCTCGATGCTCAAACACAGCGCCGTCGTGACCACCTCGCGTCTAAAAAACAGTAAGGTCCCGGTCGTCTTACGGGCTGAAGGGGCCGGCGATACGGGCGACTGTGCTTTTCACGAGACGGCCAACTTCGGCCATCGCATCCGCCATGCCTGTCAACAAGCCGATGGCCTTGTTGCTCCGAGCCAGCAGATCTTCGATGAAATGGTATCGTCCGGGTTCGACCGTGAAAAAATTCGCTTCATTCCCAACGGCGTCCAAGTCAGCCCCGTTCACAGCGACGAACAACGTCGCGCGGCTCGACTGACATTAGCCGCAGCCAATCCTATTCTTACCCTGGCCGAGTCCGCTCCGCTGGTGGTCTTCACGGGAAGACTTCATCCCGGCAAAGGCCTAACCAAGCTGGTGCGTGCCTGGCCCTACATCTTGCAGCGATTCCCCATGGCCCGGCTATGGCTCGTGGGGGAAGGGCCTCAGGAAGGGGAATTGGCATCGATGATTGGGGCCATGGGGCTTCAAAGCAGGATCATCCTGCCGGGGGCTTTCGACACGGTCGAAGACGTCCTGGCCGCAGCCGACGCATTCGTACTTCCATCGCTGCATGAAGGAATGTCGATCGCACTGCTCGAGGCCATGGCCGCGGCTCTTCCTTGTGTGGTGAGCGACATCCCAGGCAATCGCATTCTGATCGACCACGACGATACGGGCGTCGTCTTCCCCGTTGACGACACCCGTGCTCTGGCCGATTCGTTAATCCGCGTGATCGAGAGCCGGCAACTGGCGACAAGCCTTGGCAATGCGGCCCGCTCTCGTGTTATTCAGCATTTCAGCTTGCAGCGCAGTGCTGCCGATCATGTCGCCTATTTCAGATCGCTGATCGAACAGAAGCAGCTCCGATAGGTGGCACGCGTTTTGCACCTGGAAGTGGAAAACCAACATCCACTACGTAAGAACGCAAAATGGCAATCGCTCAAACCACTGAAGAGCCAACGACTTCCGAAGACGACGCTGACGACGCCCCTCCCGAGGGTCTCGTCGACATCCTCGAGCAGATGAAGGAAAACACCGACGGAGACCAAGTCACTCTGGAAGACACATTGGACTCGCTCAATAGCCGTAGTTTCGGCCCCCTTCTGCTTGTGCCAGCGGTGATGGCCGTCTCGCCGATTGGTGCCATCCCCGGCATGTCTATCGTAACCGGATGCATCTTGTTGCTGATTGCCGTGCAAATGATCTTTTCCAGCGGCAGACCGTGGCTTCCGCAGCGACTCCTCGATTTTTCGTTTTCGCGTGAAACGATGACGAAAGGAATCGACAAAACACTTCCGTGGGCCAAGTGGTTGGAAAAGTTTACTGATCGTCGTTTGCAAACGATCACCCACTCGCCGTTTCATTACGTCATCGCCGCGATCATTGCGTTCCTCGCGTTGCTCTTCATTCCGCTGGCCTTCTTGCCATTTGCCGTGTCCATTCCGGGAACGGCGATCGCGTTGTTTGCTTTGGGCATGACCGCTCGTGATGGTGTGATGGTGATACTCGGATTCGTTGTTTCTTTTGCAGCTGTTGCCGTAGCCATTTACGCTTGGCCCTTCTAAGGGTCCCATACGAGCTACTCGTTTACCCAAAGCGAAGAGTGGTCGATGATCTCGTTGAGAAACACACGACGAATAGCATCGTAACCGCGGTCGTTGGGGTCTTCGATATTCTCGTAGAACCAGTAGTGGGGATCGTCTGCCACATACGTGGATCGCCAAAACTGGGTCGCATGCGAACCGTGCCCGAGGAACGTTTCGTGAAGCGGAACGTGGTACACATTGGCACGTGCTTCGGTACATTCTCGGATGACTTCGTTGTACTTACCATGAATGGCTAGTGCGTCCGGCCAATGCGGAAGATAGACGCTGGGTGCATCTCCGACACCGTCGGTGGGATCGTAAATGTCCGCGAGGTAAATCTCGCACCCGCCTGGAAAAGCTGCCGTGATCTTATCGAGCATTTCGTTCAATCGAATTCGAAAGGAATCGATCCACGGTTGGGCCTCGGCCAGCGTGGCCCCGTACATGGCACACTCTTTAGGCGGTCGCCGCCCGTAGCTATGAATCAAGTCATTCCCGCCTGAGGTCATCACCACCAGACCAAACACGTCAGGTTCATGCGGCGGCAAGCGGTCTTCGATAACGCCGAAATGGTCCTTCGATGTCGAACCGGAAATCGCGAGGTTTTCTGATTCTAGGCCTGGCAGAACAACCGACAGCGACTTCCCTTGCATATCGGCAAATTCATCCGTAGGGTTCTCGACCAGGCGATTGAAGAAAGTATGCTCAGGCGAATCGGCGCCGAGACCAGCAGTGATACTATCTCCCAATCCCAAGAGCATTACCCGGCGGTCGCTCCAATTCTTATGAAATGCTTCTTCGGCAACCGCAGGTCCCGCAGGGCCAGTGCCGATCAGGCGCATCATGTAGTATTGAATGTAAAAACCCGCCCAACCAATCACCAAGACCCCTATAATACATAGAATGATAAGTCGCTTGGAACTGATTTTCATAATGCGTCTTTCGGCAAATTTTCACTACAGTGGAAGCGATTCCAGGGGACGGACTTCGACGCTGCCCACCGACGCCGGTGGAATTCGAGCTGCGATGGCCAGCGCTTCCGCTTCATTCTCGACATCCAGAATGTAATAGCCGCCCAACTGCTCGGTCGTCTCGGCAAAAGGCCCCGTCGTGACTAGTTGCTTTCCGTCGCGTACCCGGACCGTCTTGGAAGTCGAAACGGACATGAGCGGAGAAGAAGCGATGAGCTTCCCTTCCTTCTCCAATTCGTCGCAAATGGTCATGCTCTTACGCATGCAATCCTCGCGGCTCTCAGGCGTCCAACTCGTTTCCGCGCCGTAGACCAGTAACATGTATTTCATGAGTTCTCTTTTTGTGGGTATCGGTGATTGATGTGAACAGAATCCGTTGAGCCTCGCTGTCACATTCAAGCGAGATTCATTGTAATTCGCGGCATCACGGGCGATCAAACAAACGGTTGACGACTGAGCGCCTTGCGTGCATCAGCCAATTGCCCGCGATGCGACATCTCGTGCATGGCGATAAGCAGGAAGATGTGTCCCTTACTTTGAAAGTCTGACCGATCAGCGAGCATATCCCACACAAACGCAGGCTTGGCATCGAGACCGCTCTCACCGATCTCGTTCAATTTCACAAGCGTTTGTTGATGGATATCGCGATACGCTTGCAGCACGTCCCCATAGCTGGGGTACTTCGACGCGTCGTAACTCGGCTCCGTTCCGCCGGAAAACAGCTCCTTCCACTGGGCGACTTGGCTTTCCTCGCCAGTGATCATGGCCAAAAGACCTCCCCGCGAGAATGCCATGTGCCCCATAACCCACAGTGGGTGATTGCCTTGGCATCCGGTCGGATCGGTTAGCGGTGCGTCGGCTAAATCTTCGGCCAACTGAAGTGTCCAATCGAAACTCGTGCTGAGCGCCGCCTGAATGGTTTCGGTTGCGTTCATTGTTTTCTTTCCTTAAGGAATTTCCAGCTTGTTCTTTACTAAATAGTCGAAGGAAGCTGCTCCCATTCGACATCACTTTGAAATATTTTCGAGGGCACCTAAAGCGTGGGTGCCAAGCTTTCTTCACAAACGGCCAAGGCTTCTACAGCTTGTGCTGGGGCCCTGCAAGATTTCACGTGACATCATCTACGATCGACGCTACACTGAAGTTGCCTCCCGCGGGGATCGCAGCCCTGTTGATTGCCGCAATCGCTTCTCCCAATTCCTGCCGTACCTTTCTAAGGACATCCATTGATGAGCGAGCCTTTTCGACATCCCACTCCGGTAACGCGTCGTAGTTTCCTTCGTGCCTCCGGCAGCATCGCAGCAGGTGCCAGCATGGTTATACCGGCAGCGGTACACGGCGAGCAATCTCCTCAAAAGGTTCGTCTGGGCATTGTCGGTGGTCGGTTTGGCCTGGGGTTTCAATTTCACGAACACCCAATGTGCGAGGTGAACGGTGTCGCCGAGCTGCGGCCCGAACGATTGGACGCGTTGAGCAAGACCTACCAATGTTCAACGAAGTACGAATCGCTAGAGGCCATGTTAGCTCAGGCGAAGGACATCGATGCGGTTGCCATTTTTACGGAAGCCCCCAACCATGTCCCCCATTCGCTCGCCGCTTTGAACGCAGGCAAGCACGTTCTGTGTGCGGTTCCTGTGGCGATGAACTTGGAGGAATGCGAACAGCTAATCGAAGCCGTTCAGCGGACCGGACTCACGTTCATGATGGCCGAAACCAGTTACTGGCAGCAAAGCACTATCACGGCTCGCAAGATGTTCGAGGAAGGCAGCTTTGGCCAGTTGATCTACTGCGAATCGGCCTATCAACACGACGGCCTGGATACGCTCTTTATGGAAAATGGGAAGCGTACGTGGCGGTATGGTTTTCCGCCAATGCACTATCCCACCCACTGCACGGCGCACTTTGTGAGCGTCACCGGCGAGCGACTTACCGAAGTGGCCTGTCAGGGATGGGGAGACGAAGCCGAAAGCTTGAAGGACAACGCATACGACAATCCTTTCTGGAATGGTTCTGCCAATTTCAAAAGTGAATCGGGGCTGACCTTCAATATGCGTGTGTGGTGGAAAGGTGCCCACCGCGGTGGCGAGCGAGCCGAATGGATTGGGGACAAAATGAGTTTCTACGGTCACGACCCCAATGGCCTTGGTCCGATCGTCGTTCGTAGCGGCAATCAAACCGAAAAGGACGACGGTGGCTTTGTTCGCAGTCTTCCTCAATACGAAAAATACAACGTGCCGGCCTGGTGGCAAACCGACATGCTGCCCAAGCCGCTGCGACATAACAGCGGCCATGAAGGATCGCACACCTTTATCACGCACGAATTCATCGATTCGCTGGCCAACAACCGGCGACCGGCGGTCGATGTCTACGAGGCCGTCGCCTATACGGCCCCTGGTATCGTGGCCCATCAGTCGGCATTGAAGGGGGGCCAGCAATTGAAAGTCCCCAACTTCGGCCGGGCAACCTAGGCGATCGGCGCCTGGCTACTTGGCGTTTTCAACCGAGCTGCCTGCGAAGGGGATCTTCGTCTGATGACGATCGAGTAGCGGCTTGAGCTCGTATATGTTGCGATAGCCGTAGCTGTAAAGCGTGTTGTAGGTATTCAAATTGAGCGAAGCGACGACCGACTTGGTAGCAAATGCGGTTGGCTCGTTTTTGAAGTTGTTGTTGCAGTAAATCACGACCGGGGTATCTTTTCGTCGGAATCAATTCAGCCAAAGCTTCTGCGGTCATGTCCGGCAGCGAGATATGCACGGCCCCTTTCACATGCAGCAGGTCATACATGCGTTGGCTGCGAGCATCGAGAACGATCGCCTTCGGATCGTTTATCATGCGTATGAACTGATCCTCGGAAACACGCCGCTTTTCACGAACCTTCGCGACCTCTTGCACCTGCTTCGCGAAACCTTGGTAGTCGATCTGAGGATTCGCAAGCGTCGAGTCCGACGAAGGCCCTTCCCCAGAATGTAGCGTTCCGGCGACAAGTGCTCCCAAGACTCCGGCAATGACCGTCGCCAGCATGATCGTTCTCATTTTCTTATCTCCCAAGCGTAAGCAATTGACACATACCCAGCCTTGAAGGAAGACGATCCACCGAGCTATTCAGATTTACGATCTTAGAGGCTGCCTCACCACATCAACTCTTAACCCCTTTCCATGTAACGCGTTGCATCCAGAAAGACGGAGCCACAAAGGCCCGTCCTTCGGTTGCCGATTGGGTGTTTATCTCAGCACTACTTCTCGATGGTGAAATCTTCGGTCGCTTTGTCTTTGGGCAAATCGACTTCGATCAGATGATTGCTGAATAGAACATCGCCCAGCGGGTTATGTTCGGTAACGTTCTTCGCATCGTAGCCATCGATCCGGACGCGGTGTGCTCCACCGACGGTCCCCTTACCGACAGGCGTCTCGTATTTGCCATCTTTGATTTCTGCCGTCACCATTGGCCCTGAATTATCTTTCCTGCCGTCAGGCTCGAAGTAAATTTTGCCCGCAGGCAATGGGGCTCCCTTGTAGGTGACTGTGCCCGAAAGAGGGAACCGATCAGGACCTTCTGTCACTGGGCCGCTGCAACCAAGTGTTGCGGTCACCGTCAAGATAGCGAGCAATATCCACATGCGCATGATGTCTTGTCTCCTTTAGCAATGGGTTGAAAGACGATTAGAGTTGGCCCAGTCCACCGATGGGATACCCATCGCTACGCTTGCTCAAATTCCGGTGCGTCGTGATGTCGATGTTTTCGCTAATGAAGTGAACCGAAGCATCTCCCATGGCCATGTGGCAGCCGCCGGGGTGCCAGCTTCCCACCGTGCCTGGCATCTCGTCCCACATGTGAACGTTGTTGTTAAGGGGACTATCGCCAGTGTTCGGCTGAAAGGTACAGGCCACAATGTTAAGCAGAAGCGAGTCGTCGTTATTGATGCGTGCCGACGAAGCCCAGGTTGCCGTTTCACAACAGAAACTTGGCTGGAAAAGATACTTACTCTCACCGATCAGATATACATTCGACGTACCATCGGTGGCACTATGAAAGCCTGTCTTCGAGTTCAAATACAGCATCCCATTGTTGTAGTTCAAACGCGTGTTGTTCATCCGGCAGTTATAAGCCGTGCCATTGTTATTGCCTGGGTACGTATCACCACCCATGACGCCCATATAGTTATTGGTCAAGCTTCCGCCAGAGGCCAATGGATCTGAAGGGCAATGAAACGCGTCGACCGAAGTGGTCTGAGGAACGAAGTTATCGTTCGTGCCGCAACTAGGATTGGTCCCGGTAAAGTCGTCATTAAACCCCCAGTACAGCGGCTGCCGGAAGTCGAATTGTTCGTAGAGGTTTCCTTGCTCGATGAATGGCAAGATCAGAACTGTCCACGAAGCCATACCATCCTGACATTGATCCCCGTCCGGGGTGCAATCAGTGGTCGAACCACTACGGCTCATGTTGCCAGAAGGAAACACATTGAACGTATCGTGATAGTTGTGCAGGGCGAGTCCCAACTGCTTCATCTTATTGCGGCAACTCGTTCGCCTTGCTGCTTCGCGGGCCTGTTGCACGGCCGGCAAGAGAAGTGCAATCAGCACCCCGATGATGGCGATCACCACCAACAATTCCACGAGCGTAAACCCTACACGTTTAACTTGATGTCTCATAAGAAGCCTCCGGAGCGAAATAATAAAATTTATATCTTCACGATTAATTAAGCTTTCACGACAGCGGACAGGCTAATTGAGACGCTCAACAAAACTCAATACCTTGAAACGCACCCCAAGTGATTTGCATGAAATGCACAACATGGGCATGACAAATTGCAAATCACGGCCGCAACAGAACTCAGGGTTGCTATTGATTTCCCGAGCAACTCATACGGGTTACAGGCAACCTGAAGTGAGATTGGGAGCGAACGCAGCTTCGTAGCATCAGCCAAAGAGTTGACCTGTTAGACAAAACAAGCGATGTCCAAGTAACTGCGCAGCACGTCCTGCCTCTTCCGCCCCGTTACCCGCACAAAAGGGTTAACGTGAGAGGGCAGCCCGCCTGGTGACAGCGCATGAGCGAACGCAGTTCCCGAACGACTCGGAACGTATTCTTATGGTCTTTGTTAAATATTATTCAGAAACTCCTCACCCTGCCCCCTCTCCCTTCGAGGGAGAGCGGACAGGAAAAAGAGCCCTGTTTTGATGTAGGGTGCTGAGCAGCGCAGCGAATCGCACCTTGCACAACGTTGTCGCGTTGCCATTTGATGGAGACCGCATTCGGTGCGATACGTTCCGCTTCGCGTCTCTGCTCGCACCCTACCCGAGGTTGAGGGGCACGGGTTGTTAGGGTGGGCCGCGTTCTTTGGCTAGATACTGGTTCGGTTTAACAGCGGCGGGTGCCATGCTCACGTCTTCGTGGGCATGGCTTTCCTTTGTTCGACTTATCTGCTCGATCCAGTACAGAAGGTCGAACTCTTGGACTACGACGTGAGGTCTTGCCTTCGGCAGGTTATCGCCAGGCAAGTGTGCTTTGTGCTTAGCCTTTCCGGACTGGTTGTAGGCTTCCCAGGCGGCTTCTTTAAGGCCATCCTGCGAACCGTGCGCAGAGGCGCTCGGTTCGTGTTTTTCAGATTGTGCGTGGTGATGGGACATGACGGTGCTCTTAAGTGGTGTTGGGTTAGTAGGGCCCGCGTGTCGCGGGTCGCGAAGCTAGTACCCGGTGTCCGACCCGCGACACGCGGGCCCTACGGTTTGCTGCTTGTCTAGCAGCGAAACTAGGTACGGATTTCGTATGCCTACAAAGAAAATAGGCACGGTGCCGGGGAAGCGTCCCCTGGGCATGATTTAGGTATATCAGCCTGGTGTAGCATATGTATAGTGCTCAAATGAAAATTTTTTGGGATTCGCGCGGGCGTGGGTTGTTAAGCGGTTCCAGGCGTCCGACGCTCGCCCGCGAGGCCCTACGGATCGAGACTTGCTTCTGGGTTTGTGCCGGCCTCGTTAGCCGCTTGTGGCCCTAGGGGGCCAGGCATCTTCGCCTACGATCCTGCGCAACTGACATCGCCTCAGCAAGCAATAATTACGGGTTTTTCTGGAAATACGCAAACCCTGAAGAAGTGTCTCTGCCTGCCCCTTTATGCTATACTTAAGGGGCTATCCTTCATTTTTGATTGGATTGGTATCCTTCGCTTGCGTATTGATTCACCAATCTCGGTCGACCTCCCCAGACCTTTTCCGTTTACCCCAATTGCTTACGTAACCTGGAAAGATTTATCCCATGCCTAAATTTCCGCAAAGCACACGTCGTCGATTCCTTCAGGGAGTTGCCGCCGCCGGTGCCGCTACGTTCATCATTCCATCCGCCCACCGTGCCTTCGGTTTTCAGAATGCCAACGATCGCCCGACGTTCGCGACGATTGGTCTTCGCAACCAAGGTTGGGGCATCACCAACAAGACGACCCCTTACGCCGACTTTGCTGCATTAGCGGACGTCGATGCCAACGTTTTGGCCGAGAATGTATCGAAGCTGGAAAAGAAGCAAGGCAAAAAGCCGGACGCGTATAACGACTATCGCAAAGTCCTCGACCGCCAAGACATCGACGCGGTGATGATCGCCACGCCAGACCATTGGCACACCAAGATCGCCGTCGAAGCGATGTATGCCGGCAAAGATGTCTACTGCGAAAAGCCGCTCACGCTGACGATCGCCGAAGGCAAGCTGATCGAGAAGGTCGTTAAAGAGACCGGTCGCGTCTTTCAGGTCGGTACCATGCAGCGTAGCGAATCGGGACAACGTTTCCTGCAAGCGGTCGCCATGGTGAACGAAGGTCGTATCGGTAAGGTCCAAAAGGTGACCTGCGGTATCAACGGCATGACTGGCTCGGCCGAAATCCCTGTGACGGAAGTGCCGGAAGGTCTCGACTGGGACATGTGGCTCGGCCCAGCGGAAAAGGTCGACTACCGTGCTCTGCCGGAAATGCGAAAAGGTTACGGCGGCGGCGTTCCTCTTTACAGCAATTGCCATTACTCGTTCCGCAACTGGCACGAATACTCTGGCGGTAAGCTGACCGACTGGGGTGCCCACCATGTGGACATTGCCTGTTGGGCATTGGGTGCGACCGACACCGGCCCGAGCAAGATCAAACCACTCGAGTACGAACTGGCTTGCGAATACAAAGACGGCAACCCGGTCGTCCACGATCGCTACAACGTGGCCACCAAGTTCAAGATCCAGGCCGACATGCCTAACGATGTCGAAATGATCATCCAAAGCGAAGGTGACAACGGGATCCTCTTCGAGGGAACCGATGGTCGTTTCTTCGTTAATCGTGGCAAGATCGTCGGTGCCCCGGTCGAAGCACTGAAAGAAAATCCGCTGCCTGAGGGCGCGATCGAAAAAGTGTACGGCGGTCCGGTTCCGAAGAACCATAGCGTCAACTTTATCGAGTGCATGGACTCGCGCAGCCAGCCGATCTCGGACGTGTGGTCGCATAACCGCATGCTCGAAATCTGTCACCTTTCGAACATCGCCATGCGATTGGGTCGCGAACTCAACTGGGACCCAGAAAAGCGAGAAGTCATCGGCGACGATCAGGCCAACACGTTCCTGTCGCGAGAAAGCCGCAAAGGCTACGAAACTCAGATGGGCTAAGACCTATCTGTCCGATCCCCAAAGAAGAAAGCCACCGGTGTTTGCCGGTGGCTTTTTTTTGAGAACAACGCTAGCCCTTCACTGTCATCAGAGGCTTTAGCTCCGCGACGGGTCTCGCCATGCCAGAATCTTGGATGGTCTCGATCACCGGGCCGATTCCCTTGTAGGCAAACGGCGCTTCCTGCCGCAAGTCGGCTAGTTTCTTTTCCATGATATCGCTTCGCTGACGAATGTCTTGCCGCCGGAAGTCGACAGGCGTTACCACACGAAATTCTTCTAGGAACCTTTCAAACTCTCGATCAAAGCCCTTCATCGATGCTCCTCGCGAGATTGCACGACCGGCACCATGAGCGGCACTCTGGTTGGTGCCAGGCAATCCGTTTCCGGCCAGCACATAGCTGCTCGCCCCCATCGACCCTGGCACAAGCACCGGCTCACCGTAGTAGGCAAAGGGAGTATCAACCATTGCGTCGTATCCCCGCGCTGGGCATGCTCCCTTTCGGTGAATATACGACTCATGCCCCTGAGACGGCTCCTTCCAAATCATATTATGAGGCGCGTCGTACAGCAGTTCGCACTGTGTTTCTCCAAAGCACTTCTCCAGACTGGCCCATGCCATCAACGCCAGGAACATTCGATTTGCGTAGGCAAAATTCGCCGCGTTGTGCATCGCGTCCCAGAAGACCGTCTCGGCCTGACCATCTTCCGGGCCAACTGGGAGAATATGGATTCCGTTTTCCGGCTTACGAACCGAATCGGGATGGCGTTGGCGAACTTGATCGCGATAGAAATTGCCGCTGGCGTATCCGACCGAAACGCTACCGGTATGTACCATGACCGTTACCATCCCAGGCACAAGCCCCCAGGCATGGGCGATTTGCCCATCCAAGATGCGTTCGACTTTCTGGAATTCGACAAAGTGATTGCCACCTCCGATCGAACCGATTTGACTATCGCGGTGCACGCGGTCGCGTTTGCCTAGCATGTCTTCGAGCCCGTCAACGCGGCGGGCCGGCAGGCACCCACGTCGATCTATCCGGGACAAAGTTTCGTGCCGATCGGTACGATGAAAATAACTCCACAACCCTTCATCAAACGACTGATCGATCGTATCGAATAGTCCTTCAATGCCGGAAAGAAGTAGCGCCTCGCGATGCTCCCAGGCCATGGGGATTCGTCTCCCGGCCTCGAAGAAGATAGATCGACAGGCGGTCTCAAGAGCATCGAAGCAAGCTTTAACTTGATCCGCATCGAGGTTGGTCCGATGCAGTCGCATTCCACAGTTGATGTCGTTTCCGATTGCCTGGGGAACGAGAAAGCCTCTTGTTTCCAGAATTGTTCCAACCGGAATACCGCGAGCCTTATGAAAATCAGGCGTCAACGCCACACTCGCAATCGTCGGCTCAACCGAAAACCGTTCCGGGCACGCTCGATAAACGGCTTCAACCGTCTCTTGCAACTGCAGCATCGACTGAAGTTCGTCAACGGCAACCGACTCGATGGGGACCTCTTGGTTTGCGAAAAGGGTGACATCAATCCCATACGGGTTGGTCAGTTGCAGCCGATTCGCATCGATCCGCTTCAGCTCATTCAACGACATGCAGCACCTGGTGTCCCCCTGAAGAAAATTTTCCTATCAGACACTCTTCCCTGAGCTAGGTTCACCGCAGGCAGCTTACTAATTACCTTTGTCCTTCCACCACGCTTGCCACTTGGCAGCCAGTTGCTGCACTTTGTCGGGGTGGTCTGGGGCGAGATCGTTTAGTTCGGTCGGGTCTTCGTTTAGGTTGTACAGTTCCCAGTCTGCTTTGCCGAGCTTGACCAGCTTCCAGTCGTGGTCGCGGATGGCCTGGGCTTTGCCGAACTGCCAATAGATGGGCCAGGGGCGATCGTCGGTAGAACCGCCGAGTGTTTCGACCAGCGAATAACCTGGTAGTTCTGCGGTGACTTTCGCTCCGGCCAAGTCGAGCATGGTGGGCATGAAATCGACCAGGTGTCCCGGTTGATCGGTAAAGGTGCCGGGTTCAATTTCCCCAGGCCACCAGGCGATCATGGGCGTTTTCGTACCCCCTTCGTAGTCGGTCGTTTTGTATTTGCGATAGGGCGTGTTCGACGCGTTGGCCCAGTTGCGTCCCTGGGTCAGATAGCTGGTCACTTCCCATGGCATGGCTCCTTCCACGGTCGACCGGTCAGACGATTCATCGCATGCCCCGTTATCGGACAGAAAGAAGATGACCGTGTTGTCCGCTTTTCCCGTCTCTTCCAGCTTCTGCAGAATGCGGCCGATGTTGCGGTCCATGCGGTCGATCATCGCGGCATAGGTTGCCATGCGAAGATCCCACGAGTCGCGGTCTTTTTCGGCAATGTCGTCCCAAGCCGGCAAGACAGGATCTCGCGGCGACAAACTGGCATGCTCGGGAAGCACGCCCAACTTCTGCTGCTGCGCAAAACGCTGCTCCCGCAGTTTGTCCCAGCCCATCTCGCCATACCGACCGCGATATTTGGCAATGTCTTCCTCGCTGGCATGCAGTGGATAGTGCGGCGCGGTGTAAGCAACGTACAGCAGGAACGGCTGTTGTTCGTCCTTGTAGGTCTCCAGGTATTCGATGGCATGATCGGTGAACGCATCGGTCGTGTAGAAGTCTTTCGACTCAGGCGTGAACGGCTGGAACTCTTGGGCATCGATCGCCCAGCGGCGGACGCGTTTTTTGGCTGGTTCTGCTTCGTCTGGCCGCGCGTGGCCGGGGTTCCAGAAGTTGCAGCAACCATCGGTCAGGCCATAGTACCGATCGAACCCGCGCTGGTAAGGCGTTTGCCCGGCGTGCCACTTGCCAACCATCAGCGTGCGATAGCCTGCCTCGCGCATGCGTTCGCCAAAGGTCGGAGCCTTGTACACGACACTTGCCGACGCACCCACATGGTGCCACCAACGCCCGGTTAATAGCGAGGCCCGCGTGTGTTCGCACTTGGCGTTGTTATAGAACGTGCGGAACCGCATTCCGCTGGTGGCCAGTTTGTCGAGATGGGGCGTTTCGACTTCTCCGCCGTAGCAACCAATGTCTGAAAACCCCATGTCGTCGCACATGATCAAGACGATGTTGGGCCGCTTGGCTTCGGCCGCAGCGACGCTTGAAACCATCGCGAAGCAAGAGCATGCGATGATGCACAGAGACAAAAGAAAACGCATGGCAGGGCACCTTTTCAAGCGGGGGCGAGGAAGAGAGAGCAACTTAGGAACGGTTGCGATGGGGCTGGATGACTTGTTTCTCAAGATAGTCGGCCACGGCGACCACTTCCACCGGAAAATGATTGTCGCAATAGACCTCTTTCTCGACTTGCCCTGTCACGACGGTGATGGCAATTTGCGTTCCGTCGAGTAGGTCACCGTGATACTCACTGGCGAGGGCCATGAAGCCTGATTGGTTGAGTTGTTCACAGATCTCTTCCAACTCGGCCACGGACACCTCGAATGTCAGTTGTTTCTGGCGCGTCGGCTCGGACTCTCGCTCCCAGTAGGTGTACTCGCCACTACCGTCGGCTTGAATGCGGAGAATATCGAACCCATGCTGCCCGTCGCCTATCGCATATTCGATCAAAAATTCGGGGCTCGGCTGAACCACCATGTTTTTTGTGTCTTCTGCCGAATTCACAACGCGATCGGATCGATGCGAAATGACCTTGTGAGGACCAATTTCCACTTCGCCAGAACCAGACGACATCCCGGAGACCATCAGCAGATAGAATCCGCCGAATACCAACACGACAATCAGAGCGTATTTGAGAAGCCGGGCAGTCATAGCAGATCCACGAAGTAGTAGCCGCAAATGGAAGATCTGTTCACCGCGACAACATAAGCGATCTGGTCGCAGATCGCAACGATTTCCACCGCATTCTTGCCTGATGCGAATGGGCGTTCCGCCGTGTTTGGATTCGCTGCGCATAAAAAAAGAGGAGGTCACATGGACCTCCCCTCCCGGTTCACCAGCCAGGCATCTTTCGATGTCCGGCGGTTACTACATATCGAAAATACTCTTGGCCTCGGCCGGGTTGGCAGGGGCATCGTCTTTGTCTCGATTGCGACGGTTGCGTCGGGCTTCGCGAGGATCTTCAGGAGCGGCAAACGGCTGGGCCGCTTCCACTTCAACTTCCCCCTTCAAGATGCCGACGCCTTGGTCGTAATAGTGAACGGTTCCCTTGACGGTGTCGCCCATGCGAATCAATCGCGGGTCCGGCAGCTCGACGCTGATCTTGGCATCTTCGGCGATTTCGACGGTAACCTTTGCTTTGCCGGCACTGACGCTCCATTTGCCGTCTCGGGAAACGCCAGACAGGCGACCCACAACGGTGTACTTAGAAACTTCTTCGGCCGTGCTTTCGGTTGTTTCCTGCTCGCCGGTCGAAGAAAAGTCAGGCAGTTCGGCTTGCTCGGTGACGCCGAGTTCTAGCTGAGGCGTTGGCGTGAAGACGCTCACTTTGCTTATTGCGGATTGGCCAACACCTTTTTTATCGAGCGTGGCCTCGAAGTGGACGAACATGCCAGGACGAACCCAAGCTTTCTCGGCTTCGCCGCGCACGATGATTTCATTGGGCTTCGAGTCAACGCGGATCGTCCATTCCTGGTTTCCCTTTTCAGGCTTCAGCTTAATCAGGGGTGCTTGAGCGGCGGTTAGCTTACCAGTCAGGGTCGTCCGTTCCTGCTCCTGGCCAGGCCGTCCATTGAAATTAGGCATGCCCTGCTGGGGCTGATTGGCATTCTGAGCATGGACGGGAAACGAAAGTAGCAACACGGCCAGTGAAAAGGAAGCGGCCGCACAAAGACGAGCAATTTGGCGATGCATGGGAGTCCTGAAATAATTCCGGAGGGAAGCGCATGGAAGGCTGCTGTGTCTTTTAGGATAACGTTTGGTGAAGAGAATTTCCAATTTTTTCCACCAAGACCCTTAACCGCTCATGAACAGGGTCGGTTCGCAAGAAGCGCAGGCAACGCCGCCCAAGTGCTTGTCAGCAGGGCCGGATTCAGACCGAGCGTCGCCCCATAGGCCCCGGGCAGTGGTTGCCGCTGCGACGCCTAACAGTGAAAATAAGTGCTGACTGGCTCAACACTTGCATTCAGGAAAGACCTCGCCCCATGTCCACACCCCCGCGCGGCAAATCCCGGCTGACCGTTCCGCAGTTTGTAAGCCGTAAGGCGGAAGGGAAAAAGCTGACCGTATTGACCGCTTACGACTACCCTATGGCCAGCCTGGTCGACCAGGCCGGTATCGATGCGATCTTGGTAGGGGATACCTTGTCGATGGTGGTTCAAGGTCACGACTCAACCATTCCGGTCACGTTGGACGAGATGATTTACCACGCCGAGATGGTTACCCGTGCGGTCACCAATGCGCTGGTTATCGTCGATATGCCCTTTCCATCGAACCTTTTGGGCGTCTACGAAGCCATTCGCAACGCAGGCCGCATCCTTAAAGAGACCGGGGCACAAGCCGTCAAACTAGAAGGGGGCGCGGATCAGTCCGAAGTGATCTCAGGCCTGGTTAACGCTGGCATTCCGGTCATGGCGCACATCGGCCTGCGGCCCCAACTGGTCCATCAAATGGGCGGATACCGCGTTCAGCGCGATCGGGACCGGCTGATTGAAGATGCCAAGGCCGCCGCCAACGCCGGGGCCTTTAGTATTGTTTTGGAATGCATTCCTCAGGACGACGCCGCAGAAATTTCCCAGATGCTGGACATTCCGACCATCGGTATCGGCGCGGGCAGCGCGTGCGACGGGCAAGTCCTGGTGCTCAATGACATGCTCGGTTTGACGGAAGGGCACGTGCCCAAGTTCGTCAAACAGTACGCCAATATCCGCCAGACGGTTACCGATGCGGTTCGCCAATACTGCGAAGATGTTCAGTCTGGCGAATTCCCCGACCAAGCGCATTCGTTTCGCTAAACCCATCGCTCACCTTGTTTAGTGCGGCAACTGGTCGCGCGAAGGAAACCGGATCATATGCCGAACCGTCTCGCTCACGAAACGAGTCCGTACCTCTTGCAGCACGCCAACAACCCGGTCGATTGGTATCCATGGGGAAGCGAAGCCCTCGAGAAGTCGAAGCAAGAAGAGAAACCGATCTTCCTGTCGATTGGATATTCGGCTTGTCATTGGTGTCATGTGATGGAGCACGAAAGCTTCGAGTCGCAAGAGATCGCCGACTACCTGAACGAGCACTATGTGTGCATCAAGGTCGACCGCGAAGAACGCCCTGATCTCGATCAAATTTACATGAACGCCGTGCAACTGCTCACCGGGCACGGCGGCTGGCCCATGTCAGTGTTTCTGACAACCGAGTTGATGCCGTTTTATGGCGGCACTTATTGGCCCCCCACTGCAAGCCGGGGTATGCCTGGCTTCGATCAAGTGCTGCGGGCCGTGGTCGATGCCTGGGCGAATCGTCGTGATGTCGCACTGCAACAATCACGGATCCTTACCGAGCGTCTGCAGAAGATCGGTCTTGGGACGGCAGAATCGAGTGAGATCCCCCCTGGTCGCGTTGGCATGGCGGTGCGTCAAATGGAAGAGTCGTTCGATCCCCAGCATGGCGGATTCGGTTCGGCACCCAAGTTTCCGCATACGATGAATGTCGACTTGCTCATGCGGCATTTCGTCGATACCCGCAACGAGAAGTTGCTGCCAATGGCAACCACGACGCTCGATAAAATGGCGATGGGTGGCATCTACGATCATCTCGGCGGCGGGTTTGCCCGTTACAGCGTCGATGCGTACTGGCTCGTTCCGCACTTCGAGAAAATGCTGTACGACAACTCGCTGCTGATCAGCAACTACGTCGATGCGTATCGCCTGACGAAAAGTGCCAACTATGCCCGCGTGGCGAAGGAGTCTTGCGACTACATCCTGCGTGACATGACCGACGAGCACGGTGGCTTTCACAGCACCGAAGACGCCGATAGCGAAGGAGAGGAAGGGAAGTTCTACGTCTGGACGCCCAAGGAAGTCGACCAGTTGTTGGGCGATCCGCTGATTGCCGAGCGTTTTCGTCAGGTGTACGACATCACCGTGGCCGGCAATTTCGAGGGGCACAGCATTCCGCGGCTGAAGAAATCGATTGCCGAGTATGCTCAGGAATTCGGGACCACCGAACAGGAGCTGCGCGACGAGATGCAACGGGCTCGAGAGGTCCTCTTCAATGCCCGCTGCCAGCGCATTCGTCCCGGCAAGGACGATAAAATTCTTGCGAGTTGGAATGGCCTAATGATCGAGGCGTTAGCCAAAGCCGGGGCAACGTTCAACGAAAGTGCTTACATCGATGCTGCTCAAAAAGCGGCGACGTTTGTCCTGGAGAAGATGACCGACGACGCTGGCCGATTGCTGCACACCTATCGCCACGGCACGGCCAAGCTGTCAGCTTACCTCGATGACTATACCTATTTGGCCTCGGCCATGTTCGCGTTGTACGAAGCGACGTTTGAACCGCGTTGGCTAGAGCACTCGCAGAAGTTGATCGACACGGCGATCGAGCATTTTTACGACACCGAGTCTGGCGGGTTCTTCTATACGGCCGACGATCACGAACAACTGATTGCCCGGAACAAGGACTTCTACGATCACAGCGTCCCCAGCGGCAATGGTGTCGCGGCGTTGGTTCTGGCGAAACTTGGAAAGCTGCTGGGCAACGCGAAGTATTTGCAGCTTGCGCAGGAAACGATGTCGGCGGCAGCCGATGTCCTGCAGAAACATCCGATCGCTGCAGGGCAGCTATTGGTCGCCTACGACTATCTGCATCAGCCTGATTCGGAAGTGGTGATTGCTGCCGCAGACCGAGCCTCGTGCGGCGACCTCATCCACGCGATTCACAACCAGTATCAGCCCAACACGTTGTTTGTGCTGGCGATCGAAGGGGAAGACCTGGGAACAAGCCTAGAGCCGCTGGTCGCGGGAAAAACTTTGCTCGATGGTCAGCCAACGGTCTACGTCTGCGAGAACTTCCAATGCAACGCCCCGGTGAGTGCCACCGAATACCTGGACACATTATCGTAGAATGGAAACCTTTCCGGCGGTGTGGTCTAATAACGTTTCACACACGCCAGGGACTAGCTTCTGCAGCATTCGCGGCTCACGCTTCAAGCGTCCGGCTGCCTACCCAGCATTCACTCACAACATCATGGAGATTACGAAGATGCGATTTTTAGGTTTAGTTTTGGTCGCCGCGATTGCTTTCACCGGCTGCAAGCCCCCCAGTGGCGACAGTGGGACTCCGAGCAGCAACGAAACGACCACGCCAGCGGCTACCAATGAAACGGTCCCCGCCCCCGTGGTGACACCGGCTCCTACCGAAGAAGCTCCTCCGGCAGCGGAAGAAAAGCCTGAAATGAAGAAGGAAGAGCCGGCACCTCCGATGGAAACACCCAAGGAAGAACCAGCCCCCGCGCCGGAAGCTCCTCCAGAAGAAATGAAAAAGGAAGAAGTCAAACCGGAAGCCGCAGCTCAACCCGCCCCAGCGGAAGAAGTCGAAGGACTCACCGACAAGGCATCCGCCGACAAAGCTCCTAAGGAGACGGCCCCCAAGGAAAAGGCACCTGAAGCGAAGCCGGCCGAGAAACCAGCGCCGGAAGAAAAGCCAGCGGACAAACCGGCTCCTGAAGAAGCTGCTGAGATGAAGAAGCCTGCGGAAGAAACCAAGACGATCGCCGCAGAAGCAAGTGGTCCGGTCGAAGTGAAACTCACGCCAGAGAACACCTTGATTCAATTCGTGGGCATCCACAAAGGGGACAAGCCAGATCCGCGCACCGGGAAGTTCGGCAAGCTCAGCGGCACGGCCAAAGCCGCCGACGGCAAACTGACTGAAGTCAACGTTCTGATCGAGACTCCTTCGCTGGAAACGGAAATTGAAAAGCTGACCAACCACTTGAAGAGCCCCGACTTCTTCGATGTTCGCGAAAACCCGGAAGCGAAGTTCGTTTCTAAATCGATTGAAACGGCCGACGACGGTACCGTAAAGATCACCGGCGACCTGACTTTGCTGAAAGAGACCAAGTCGATCAGCTTCCCCGCCAAGGTCACCGTGGGCAAAGACATCACGCTGGACGCTGAATTTGTCATCAATCGCGTCGACTTCGGCATGGATTTCGGAACCGACAATGTTCACGAAGATGTGACCATGACCATCAAAGTTGGCAAGTAAACTTACATGCCGTTCTCTTGGAATGATCTTCTTTGGGGCCTCGCCGCACCGCTGCTTACAGCGGCCGGGCTCCGCCTCGTCTTGGTCTGGATTGTTGGCCAATTCGCTTCGACCGACAGGCACGACCCCGACTCGCAAGAGACTTCGCCGGAAGTCAAACCTCAAGCAACCTCGCTTGAGACTTCGCTCTCATTGGTGGTGGGCGCGGCGGTCGGATACTTTATGCTGCAACTGGGACCATGGATCCCCGATGCGCATTACGAGTGGCTGCCAATCGGAATCGCCGCCGCGGTGCTTGTTGCGGCCGTAGTAGGGCAGCTGGGAAATTCCGTGTTGATTCGCTTCTGTGTGCTTCCCCTTGTCTATGCGGCTGTGCTCGCCGGAGTTGGCTATCTGTTGATGCCGACGTGGGAAGACCTTTCACCGCCGTACTTACCGTACCTGTTATGCTGGTGCGTGGGCGCTACGGTGGTTTCTGTCGCGACAGAGCTATCGCCCGAAAGTCATCGTTGGCCCTTTGCCGTCGTTTGGCTGGGAACCTGCTTGGCGGTTGCCGCGATCGTCGCGATTTCTGAAAGCTTACGCTTCGCCCAGGTCGCCGGGCTAACGTTTAGCGCGGTGTTGGGATTAACCTTCGTGGGGTTAATCCTTCGACGGTCTCTCGTGGGTGGTGTTGGGCTGACGCTCACGACCTACCTGGCCGGCATTTTGCTTATCGCGCATGTGAATTCGTGGAGTGATGTACCAATTGTCAGCTATTGGCTCCCCATGGCCGGCCCCCTATTGGCCGCCGTACTGGGAATGCTTCTTTCCCAGAAAATTCCATCCGTGTTACGAGCGACGTTGGTGATCTTAGCGGCTGCTGTCCCATCGACCATTGCGGTCGTTCTCGCGTTTTTAGCAACCTTGCCAGAATGAATGCTAGCCTGCCAGCGCGGTGAAATGAACATCACCGCAAGAATTTCGCTGGGATCCACAAATGTCTCAAAAGGTTTGTTCAACTAGGTTTAGGACAAACGCTATCGCCTCGTTTTCGATTCGTGACCAATTACCAGGTAAGTGGTATAGCGATTGCGAAAAGGTACTACGGCACCTAGTGCGTGCCGTACCCTTAACCCCGATAACGAGCCATGAATATTCGATATTTAAGTCCGAATACGACCCGGTTGATGCCACACAAACCAGGTACACCGAGTGCCGTTCGCAAGGCCGGTAAGCAAGCCCAGAATTCCCTTACCAAAGACGATCGCGAGAAGTTGATCTCGCGTCTGCAAAAGATCGCCCACCTTTTCGACGATGCTGTTACCGTGCCCGGCACGAGCATTAAACTGGGTTGGGACGCGGTGCTTGGTTTGATACCGATTGTCGGTGATGCTTCCA
Source organism: Bremerella alba (assembly GCF_013618625.1). Lineage (NCBI taxonomy): Bacteria > Pseudomonadati > Planctomycetota > Planctomycetia > Pirellulales > Pirellulaceae > Bremerella > Bremerella alba. The sequence goes on from NZ_JABRWO010000004.1 coordinate 101,194, forward strand.
CGACGGCGGTCTCGGCGTACTTCCTGTGGGAAGCCTATCGCCTGGGTGCCAGTCGCTGGACGTTGACCAAAATGGTATGGAACGTCCTGGTAGACTTTATCATCGGTTTCATTCCGCTGGTGGGTGACCTGTTTGACGTCACGTTCCGAGCCAACCGTCGTAATATGAAGTTGCTGGAAAAAGAACTGGGTAGACACTCGAAGCAGGGCTAATACCACCAACCGCTGCGTAGCATGATGGTATCGCTCATGTCGAGTTCGACCGGATCGTTTTTGTATTCAAACTTACGTCCGAATACATAGCCAATCTCTACAAACGACTTGCCACCCCCATCCGATTTGCGCTCCATCCCGATGATGACGCGGTAATCGCTCAGGGTGAGCGAGTCGTTCTCGCCCAGCGGATGTTCGACGCTCCAGGTTCCTCCACCAAACTCGCCGGCGACATACCACCAGTCTTCGTAGCCGGGACCGTAAGAGAACAACTGCATGTAGCGAGGGCGGGGAAAGGTCAGCTCTAAGCGATGGTCATTGTCAGGCGTCCAAACCAATCCGACCACCGGCAACACCGAATAGTCGTCGCGATTGAGATAAGCCACGCCGAACAAAAATTGAATCGATTCGGCCCATTGGTACGACATGATCACCATTCCGCTCACACGGAACGCGTCGCTATCGGTCCGCTTAAAATCACTGTAAACGCCTGGGGTCACTGACAGCACCGTCCCCCATTTGGGAGACAACTGCGACATCCAACGTGTTGTGAGATAGGCTTGGTAAAGCGTGGCCGGAGCCTGGACCGAGTCGGGACCGACTAGGAAGTACATTCCGTAGCCAGGGGTCAGCAGCAGGGGGGATTCGCGTGTTGGGGCCGGAAACCCGAGCGTCGCACTACCGCTGACTTCGGTCATGCCGATATTGTCACCACTGCCAGCAATCCAGGTACTTTGAATGGTCAGCGATTGCAGAACACTATCTTTGGCAGGACTTAATATCGGCCGCGTCGAGAAGACTTCTTCTTCACTCAGGTAAAGTGCATCTTGCTGCTCGATATCTTCGGAGATCATGCTCAGCTCCGGGGGATTATCGGAGACGAGCGTGGCTGGAACGGCCGGATTACCTGGCGATCCTGTCTTCGGATACTGCGGCATTTGATATCCGCCTGGGAAGACCTCGGTGGGTGGAATGCGCTGCATCGGCTGATAGGCCGATTCTCGCGAGAGCGAGCTCAGATCGCGTTGCGCCCATGGCTGCATTTGCGCGTTAGCATGCTCCGTCACGTCGCCTCCGAAAAGGCACCCCGCAACAAGGAGACATGCAGCGAAACTCGATGGGTATTTCAATGCCTCGCCTTAGAAATTAAATCCGGCACGTAACATCAGGGTGTTTTGCACACTCAGGTTAGGAATGGTGGGAGCCCGATACAGAATTTCTCGTTCCCATACATACCCGATTTCTGCGTAGGCACGCATCCGATTGGGATGTGTTGCTTCCAGCCCGACAAAGACGCGGTAGTCGTTGATGTCGATCTGGTCGCTTACGCTGTCCATCTCGTCGAAGTCATAGCGTTGGATTGTCCAACTGCCGTAACCGAATTCGCCACCGACATACCACCACACCTTACGATCGCCGACCGTCGTCCAGTACTTAGAAAGTCGCGGGTAGGGGAAGGTGATATCAAAGCGAGTCAGGCTATCTGGTTCCCACAACAAACCAACTACCGGGAGCAGTTTCTTATCCATGCGATCGATGTAAACGGCACCCGCTTTGAGCGTCATGGTGGGTGTTAGGCGAATGTTGCCCACGCCCAGACCTTGAAATCGCAAGCTGTCGGAATTGATGGTCTCGAAGTCCGTATAAACCCCCACGCGAAAGCCAAGTTCGGCATACAATCGGGGCGTAAGTTCAGGATTCCAGGCCAGGTCCAGATAAGCACTATAGGCCTTCGACGGAAGGTCCTGCACCATCGTCGAAGGGCCATCCCAAAGGTGCAGCACAAAGCCAGGAGTGACCAACAATGGATGATCGCTGAACAGAAAGTTAGGAAACAACGCCGTAACCGAGGTCTCGAAGTCCTGCGTCTGCAGGGTATTGGGGTCGTTGCTCAGCTTGGGCAAAAACGTGTACTGAAACGCCAGATTCTCCATGAAACGTTCGTACGGAATCTGGTACTGCTGCTGAGGAGCGAACGGCTGGGCCGGCTGATAAAGCGGCTGCGGCTGCTGAGGATAGAACGAGTTCGGTCCCGTCGAGAAATTCGCAGGCGGCGGCGACGAGGGCGCCGGTGGAAAACTGCCTGGGGGAGGATAGCTGGACGTAGGGGGCGCGGCATAACTGGGCGCACTATAGCCCGGCTGACTGTATTGTGGTGCGGTGGAATAAGGATCCCAGCCTTGGATAGAAGCTCCTGCGGTTCCATTGACGGGTGCAGGCGCAACAGTTCCTTGGGCAGTGGCTTTTTGCCCTGAAGCAAACACTCCAAGTGCTAGCAACAGGCAGCCCCCAACGCTGGAAAACGACCGATAAGAATTTTTTTTCACGATGACGCTCAAGTCCCCCGTCAACCTGTGACGATACTAATTTGCTGGACCGAAGCGTGTAACTACCAAAGGGGCAAGTTGCCGGTCAAGGCAAGATTGCCATCAATTCTCTTCAATCGCGTCTATTTCTTCGCCGCAGTGGCCAAGCGGCCGGTCGATTCCTCTTCCAGTAATCGGACTTTCACCGTCTCTTTACGCTCACCTAAGTTGATCGCTAGCGTCAACTGATGCACACCAGGCTGCCAATTCGCTTCCAACTCTTTGGCGGTCGGGATAGGCTTGCCGTCGAGCCACACCGAAAGTCCTTCCGGCCCCTCGAAAGCAAATCGGAAGGTACCGCCGCTAGCGACCTCGATGTCGGTTTGCACGTAAGCGAACTGCGGCTGGTTGCGATGGGGGTAATAAACGGGCAATTCTGCCAGAGGAATTCCGCCATCGACTTGGCTGAAGACAGGCTTCCACACGAACGAAGGATGCCCGGCCGCAACGGTATTGTTGCTCGAGCGGTTGATCGCTCGCAGCGACTCGTTGTTAAACGTCAGCGTCTTCCACGATCGCATGTACTTTTGATTGCCGATTGAGAACTCTTCGGCTTTGCCCAGCTTCGTCATAAACGCGGCGAGGTCGACGATTTCTTTCGTCGTTAAAGCATCAATTGATCCGTCCGGCATCAGCGATCGCCCTTCGGCGCGATCTTCAATCGCTTCCTGAGGAATCTCGATCTCGCGCCCCTCAGCGTCACGCAGGACCAGCAAGTCGTTGTTTTCACGAACGGGAATCCCGGTGAGCACTTTTCCCTCGTCGGTCAAAATGATCAACGAGTGGAAGTTCTCTTTCACTTTCGCACTGGGCCGCAGCAGGGATTCAACGATGTAGTCTGGCTGAGCACTGGCTCCCAGGCTGATTAAATTCGGCCCGACGCTACCGCCTGCCTCACCGATCGCGTGGCACTTGAAGCAATTCAGTTCCTCTTTGCGGAAGATCGCTTCTCCGGCGTGTGGATCGCCCGACTGCATGGCCAGAATGGTAATGTCGGCCAGTTCTTTGTCCGACCACTGACGAACGCCTTCGGCCAGCCCACCCGCCGCTTGAATGGCCCCAACGAGCTCTGGCGATGCTTGACTGCTGCTTCGTACCGAGCGAAGTGCCAGTTGTGCTTGATCGCGTGGAAGCTTCTTATCCTTAAGTGCGGCAGCCAAACGAAGCTGCCCTTGCTTGCGACTAACAAACGGAGCAAGCAAGGCGTCGGCGGAAATTGGGTTTCCTTCTTTGGCCAATAACATCGCGGTTTGATTCGCCGCATTGGGAAGCGCGATCGTTGCCAGGCTTTCCAATGCAGCCAAACGCAACGCTTGGTCGGCAGAGTCCGTATGAATCAAATCCACCAACAGCTTGGCCGTCGGCTGTCCTGGCATTTTAGCAAGGGCGTTTACCGCAGCAACACGCGCAGCCTGGGGAAGTTCTTTTTCACCAGAAGCATAGCCACGTACCAAATCTTGCGAAGCCACGTTCCAAGCAATCGCCGTATCGAAGGCCAATGCGGCCACTTCAGGCGAGTCGGATGCATAGAGCGTTTCAATCGCCGCCAGGTCGCCTTTCGGCTTCGTCTTGCGAACCTGCATGGCAACGAGAAATGACTTCAGGATCGGAACGATTTGCGAGTTATCTCCGGATCGGCTGCCTTCCGGCAAGATCGATGTGAATAGGTTCCCTAGCAGTTGTGAGCCACCTCGCTGGGCAGCTAATTCGACCAGGCGGCCAGATGTTTTCGCGTCGGCCTCTGGCAGCAAAACAATCGCGGCCTCGGCGACCTCGGCGTTTGGAATCGCTTCGAAGGCAAACGCCCAGCTTTCTGGATGAGCTTTCGCATCTTGAAAGATCTTTGAATTGGTATCGTTATTGGCGACCGCTTCTTGCAATTCCGGAATCCAAACCGGAGCCAGATCCTCGACCAGTTGCCACACGGCAAAGTCCAAAAATCGGTCCATCGGCTGACGCGTCGCTTCCAGCCCGACGATCATTGCCTGCGAGCTGGGCACGGTGGCAAGTGCTCGGACGCCTTCCAAGCGAACGCGTGGATGCTCGTCGCGAACGGCAGCAGTAAACAATGCGAGCGGCTCAGAAACTTCGTCATACCACTGCGAGGCAACCCGTACGGCTGCCGCGCGGATATTGTGATTGGGGGAAGCTAGTAGCTCCAGCAAAAGCGGCTCGTTGATCTCGTCGAGTGCCTGATAAGCCCACAGCCCTTCCAGACGCTGATGTGCGTTAGCCGGGTCTTCCTTGGCTCGCTGCTGCATCCAAGTGGCAAGCTTCTCGAGAACATCGGTCCGTGGGCGAAGCTTCAACTGCAGCTTGGCATGCGTACGAACCCATTTCTCCGGAGAGGTTAAAGCGGTAAGAAGCTCATCGATCGAAGCGTCGTGCAGGTTCTGCGGCTTGATTAAGGGGCTATCCTTCTTCGTCACACGCCAGATACGCCCGTGCACATGGTCGCGGCGTGGGTCGCGAAAGTCGACTTCGCCATGCTGAATGATGGGGTTGTACCAGTCGGCAATATAGATCGCTCCATCAGGGCCCATCTTCACGTCGACCGGTCGAAACGCTCCGTGCGATGCCTTGATGACGTCTTCGGCTTGACGGCTGGCGAAACCGGAACCATCTTCTTCCAGCACAAAGCGGCAAACACGATGGGCACGGAAGTCATTGGTAATCGCACTGGTCTGCCAGTCTTCGGGCAAGTGCGATCCGCCGACCAGTTCCAAGCCGCAGTGCTTGGGGCTGCCGGGGTTGAGCCCGTGCAGTTGACGACGCGAATTGGAAGCCGTAGCAAACACGGCCCCTGGGAAGGTGTAATTGATTCCCTCGCTATAAGCACCATCGGTTGCGAAGTTGGCTCCGTAGTCGTTGAAATGATGCCCCCAGGTGTTCACATAGCCGCGACAGAAAACGTCGAGTTCCAGTGTTTCAGGACGGAACTGCCAGATACCGCCGGCGTTTAAGCGACGTACACCGTGCGGGGTTTCAATATGGCTATGGATATAGATCGACTGGTTGAAGTACATCATCCCGTCGAAGCCCCAGCGAAGCGTGTGCAGGATATGGTGCGTGTCTTCGGTTCCAAAGCCAGACAGCACCACTCGCTTTTCGTCGGCCTTGCCGTCGCCGTCGGTATCTTTCATGTGCAGTAGTTCAGTGCTGTTGGCGACGTACACACCACCGTCACCTGGCAGCACACCGGTCGGAATCAACAGGCCATCGGCGAAAACGGTCGACTTATCGGCGGTGCCGTCTCCGTTAGTATCCTCCAGCATGAGGATCTTGTCGTCGGCCACCTGACCTGGCTCGATCTGAGGATAGACCGAACTCGACGCAACCCACAAGCGGCCTTGGGCGTCGAAGTTGATTTGAATCGGGCTGGCGATCATTGGCTCGGAAGCGAACAGGTTCACCTCGAATCCTTCGGCCACGGTGAACGAACGTTGTTCGGCGGCCGGATCGGTTTCGGGAATGACCTTCAGATCACGCTGAGCAAACAAGGCTGCCGGAGCGAACAACAGCAGCAGCAAGGCAAAAGCAAAACGGTTCATGGGAACGAATATCTCAATATTGAGGAAGATGGATTCAAAATGAGGAGGAGATCTTAGTTAGCCGATTCTTCAAACTTTAGGTCGTACGCGACCGGCTGCTTTAACTCGAAGATCTTCTTATCTTGCTGCTGGATCAGAGGATCGAATTGTGGAATCTCGACGGCGTTGTTTCCCTGCTCGTGCTTGCGAAACAGATAGAGATACGTTTCGTTCTGCGGTCGATATCGATCAAAGAAGAGTTGGTTCTTACGAAGGATCGCTTGGCGGATTTGTTCCGTCTTGCTGTAAAGGTTCGCGGCAGGAATATCGACCCCACGTCCCCACTGCTCGGTGCTTGCGCTCACGCCAGGCGCGTCCCCAGGGCCCTGCAAGACGCAATTGCCTTGCTGATCGAAATGAATGACGCATTGAATCGACTGAGGTGCCGGCGTACCGGGGGCAGCGGCATACGGCAGCGGGACTGAAACCTTATCGTTTGGTTTCAAGGGATTGGCCGCGACGGCTTTCAACGGGGATTCACTCGACCATGTCCCAGGGGTCAAGCTTTGCACCATCTTCGGTGCCAGATACCAATACCCAAAACCAGTCAGATGCATTCCGTTGTCGGTCAGATGCTCCGGAGCTTTCTTACCGGTCGACTGATATTTGGCAAACGCCTCGTTCATGCCCATCGTGCGGTGGCCACGGTCGTAGGCCAACTGCCGGATCGCCTTGGCGTACAACGTAACATCTGCGTTGTACTGTTCGGGATTGGGCAGGGGCGGGCCGAGATTCTCCATCGGCAGGGGTTGGATCAGGACAATGCGTTGGGCTCGCTTTTCCAATTCATCAAGCAGCTTCTCGTAGTTCGACTTGAACTCTTCCAATCCTTCCTTGCCGCGGAACGCTTCATTGGTTCCGTAGCCGACAAAGATCACCGTGGGGTCGACAAGATCCAGCGACTTGGTCAGATGCGACCAGGCCTCTTTCTGATTGCCAAAGCGTGCCCGAGAGATGCCGGTGACGGTGTCGCCACTCCAGCCAAGGTTTCGCATGGTGAAGTTGGTTTCCGGCAGGGCCAGATTCAAGGCCAACTCGAAGTAACCGTACTGCTGCTCTCGTTCAATGAACGTTCCACCGACAAGGGCAATTCGATCGCCGTCACGGATGTATTCTTTGACATCGCGAGAACCACCAAACTGAGCGAACGAGTCAGCACAAATCAGTACTGACAGAACAATCCCTACAGAGCAGGGAATAAGCCGAAAAGTCCAGGGGCTACCAATCACGGGCAATGCTCCAGATTCGAGCGAATGAAGGTCTAAACGAGGCAGGGCAGGGAGGTAATACTAGTGTAGCTGCTGAACACCAAACTTCCAGTTAGGAACATCCGGACTTAGTTTTTCAGAAAACCCAAAAGTCGGCCGGCTTGATTTGCCCTAATTAAGTGCTTTCTTGTTAGAATAATTGATTGCCTCTGGCCGCGCCGGGGAGCTCTTGTCCAACTTCCCCTTCCGCGCGACCAATCGATATCGCCACGTTTCGGAGCCCCGCATGCTGTCGAGTTCCTGCCCTCGTTGTCACGACTCCATTCGCATCCCTGCGTTTGCCAAGGAGACGTCCGTTATTCGCTGCCCACGTTGCACCGAAGAATTTCCTTTGAGCGAAATCTTTTCTAGCTTGCCACCGGAAGCCGAGATCGTTTCCGGGCCCGGCTCCGAAGTCAACATTGCGGCCCCGGCAGGTCTCGCGGATACGAGCGAATACAACTTGGTTGGCGCGTCGAACGAACCGACAACTGATTTTCAGATCAGAGATTCGGGTCCCCTCGCAAGTGGTCCGCCAATGGCGAAGATCGATTCGTCACGACCTAGCCGCAAGCCGAAGAAGTCGGAACCCAACCCGATCCTCGAGTTCGCCAAGATCATCGTGGGTGGTGCCGCCGGCTTGGCAATCGCTGTGGTGGCGATCATGTGGTTCGGTCACCAGGACGTTTTTAAGATCGTCCCGAAGCTTCCTACCCAAGTTTATTTTCTGATCCCTGACGAACTGAGAACGAAGGAGATGAAAACGCTCGCCGCGGAAGGTAATTCGCCTACCGTGCCCCCTTCCGATTCAGACGTCCCGGTCGAGTCGATTCCGACGGAAGGAGCCCCGGTCGACGATGCCTCGGATGCGGATAATCAGGTTTCGAGAAACCAACCGGTAGACAACCCCAACGAGAGCCCATTGGCCGCAGCGTTCAACGAGCAGGTCAATGCGTCGAAGCAATCGACACCCGAGAAGAAACCAGCAGCGAAGCCGAACCCCAAACCAGAGGGACGAAGAGTCAACGCGGAGATGCCGGTAAGCAAACCGGCTGGTGCGGCAGAGCCGAAAGCCGAGCCCAAAGAGCCTTCCGTTGAACCGAAGAAGAAACCTTCAGCCAAGCCGATGCAGCCGACCACCGAACCCGAAATGACCGAGGAGCCGGCGAAAGCCCCCCAGGCCAAGCCGACAGAGCCTGCAGCAGAGTCAAAAGAACCAACACCGATCGATCCGGTGTTGGTTGAAATGATTACTGAAGCATCGGAAGAACTTGGGCCAATCGGGGCCGAGATTCCTCCGCCCGCTCAAGCTGGTCAGGCCGAGCCTGTTAGTGAGGGTAATGTCGACCTATCTCCGGTCGATGATGGCGATAAGTAGACGCGAACTTAGGTGCCTTCAAACTTTGCGGTTTGGTTTGATCGAGGGCGGACAAAATTTGTTCAACTGCCGCAGCTAAGTCGTCCACGATGTTGGTGACCAGGGCCGCACCGGTCGCTTCCGCTTCGCGAAGCAGCTCTTCTTCGGTCTTCTTTCCGTAGCCGGTCCGTACCAGGATGCCGCGTGCTCCGGAGTTGACTGCGGCACGCAGGTCGGATCGCTTGTCTCCGACGACGTAAGCCTGACTGAGGGAAACGTTCTCCTGAGCAGCCGCAGCACTAAGCATCCCGATGCGGGGCTTGCGGCATTCGCAATCGACCGCGTACTTTCTCACAATCGCATCCGGATGATGAGGGCAATAGTAGTACGAAGTGACGGAAGCTCCCTGATCGGCCAACAACTTGTCCATATAGTTGTGCACGTCCTGAACATCGTCTTCGCTGTAGTAGCCGCGCGCGATGCCAGACTGATTGGTGACGACGATCACCGGAATGCCTACCTGATTCAAGCGGGCAATCGCTTCGGCAGCCCCGGGAATGATCCGCAGTTGGTGGGGCGAACCAAGGTATTTTACCTCTTCATTGATCGTGCCGTCGCGGTCCAGGAAGACGGCCGGTCGGCCAGGTCCAGTCCAGATCTTCGTATCTATCGCCATGCCAGCTGGTCCATGCTAGAACTCAAAGAAACCTCTTGGTCGGGTCGTTGTAATATTTTCATCGACCAATCCCAAGGTCAATCTTCACCGTTAATTCAAGTCGAAACCTTCATCTGGGGGCCCCAGTCGGGGTGCTTTTCCGCTAGAATGCGACATTCGGCCCCGGATTTGACCCAAGCAAAGTTTTCCGCATAAAAAGGCTCGACGGACTGATGACGCAGGAAATAACGGCACGCTTGATCGACCAGACCCTGAAGACCGCTTCACCGGAAACCGATCTAACCGATGCCTCGTGGCGAGACGCGTATTCTGACCGTGATCTAGGCTGGCTTCAATTCAATAGCCGCGTCCTGCACGAGGCACTCGATGAGCGTAATCCGGCCTTAGAGCGTATCAAATTCCTGGCTATCTTTACGTCGAATCTGGACGAATTCTTTATGAAGCGGATCGGCTTGCTGCGTACCCGTAGCCAGGCCGAACGTCTTAAGAACAAAGTCATTGGTCCAGTCCCGGTGCAGCAACGCCTGCAAGAGATGCGTCAGGTCATTATTCCTATGCAGAAGAAGCGTGCCCAATGCTTCCGCAATGAGCTCAAACCGCTTCTGGCCGAGCACAACATCCATCTTCTGGATTGGGACCAACTCAGCGATTCCCAACGCGAGAAAGCACACCTCTTTTTCAATCGCAACGTCTACCCGGCACTGACGCCGTTGGCGCTCGATCCTGGGCACCCATTCCCATACATGTCGAACCTATCGACATCGCTCGGCTTTGTTCTGCGTGTGCCAGATTCGGAAGAGAATTTGTTTGCCCGGGTCAAGGTTCCCAACATTCTGCCACAATGGATACAACTCGATTCAGAGATGGATGACGCGCGGTCATACATTCGTCTGGCCGATCTCATTCATTACAACGCCGAGAAGCTGTTCCCCGGCATGACGATTATCGACTCGACGCTGTTCCGCCTTACGCGAAACTCGGAGGTCGAAATTGAAGACGACGACGAATCCGAAAGCATCCGCACGATCGTCGCGGAAGAACTTCGTCAACGAAAGTTCGAGCCGGTCGTGCGTCTAGAGCTTTCGGAAAACCCTAACCCGTGGGTTCGCTCGCTGTTGATGCACCAATTCGATCTCTCGGAAGATGACGTCTACGAAGTACCGGGCGAGTTGGACTATGCCGGCATGTGGCCGTTGGCATCGCTCGACATCAAAGAACTTCGTGATGAACCATGGAACCCGATCGTTCCGGCCGACCTGGCTGGTGAAGAAGCGGATATCTTCTCGGCCATCAAGGCCGGTGACTTCCTCGTGCATCATCCGTATGAAAGCTTCGATGCCAGTGTCGAGCAGTTCATTCGTGCCGCAGCGAACGATCCCAAAGTGATCGCGATCAAGATGACCGTCTACCGGGTCGGTGACGACACGCCGTTTGTGCGTAGCCTGATCCGTGCTGCCGAGACCGGCAAGCAAGTTGCCTGCTTGATCGAACTCAAGGCCCGCTTCGATGAAGAGCGAAATTTGCACTGGGCGAAGGAGCTCGAAAAGATCGGTGCCCATGTTGTTTACGGTGTTCTTGGTCTAAAAACGCACACGAAAATTGCCTTGGTGGTTCGTCAGGAATCGGACGGTATCCGTTGCTATGCTCATATCGGTACCGGAAATTACCACGTAAAAACGGCGCGGCTCTATACCGACCTGGGGCTGTTCACTTGCGATCCGATGCTGACAACCGACGTGGTGAATTTATTCCATGCCCTGACGGGGCGTTCTCGCGAACCCAGTTTCCAAAAGTTGCTGGTAGCGCCAACCAACATGCGCGAGCAGTTCCTGGAAAAGACACGCCGCGAGATCGAGAACAAAAAAGCAGGCAAGCCCGCGATGATCATCATCAAGGTCAACCAGTTGGAAGACCCAGAGATGTGCCAAGGCATTGTCGCCGCATCCCAGGCCGGTGTTCAAGTTGAATGCTTGGTGCGCGGCTTCTCTTGCCTGCGTGCTGGCGTGCCTGGCCTGACGGAAAATGTAACCATCCGCAGTATCATTGGACGATTCCTAGAGCATTCCCGCATCTTCTTTTTCGCCAACGGATCGGACGACCCCCTCGATGGCGAATACTATATCGGCTCGGCCGACTGGATGCAGCGTAACCTCAGCAATCGCGTCGAAGCCGTCACGCCGATCGAATTGCGGGGACACAAAGAGCGACTGTGGGAAATTCTAGACGTGCTGATGAGAGATCGTCGCCAGGCCTGGGTCATGAAACCCGACGGAGAATACGAGCAGCTTGTTCCTTCGGACAGCGACAGCGACATCGCGCGACTCGGCTCGCATCGCACATTGATGCTATTGACCCAGCAGCGACTAAAAGAACGCATTAAGTAAGCCCAAGCTTTGCTGTTGAACCAATTCCCACCTTAGTCGTACATCGACATGTGCGAATGTTTTCGTAAGCTAATTTAGCCCCCTGGAGAGTCACCCTTCGCCTCAGGAGTACGATCGATGCCCACACTTCGCGTATTTCTCGCTACCTTACTGGTTGTCGCCTGCCTGTTCTCGACTTCGATCTGCGCCCAAGACCCAGCTGTCACCGCTGCTCAGCAATTTGAACCTCAATGGAACGCCAAGCAGTTAGAGCTGACTCCGGAAGAACAACGCAATGTCTATGTGTACGAGCAGGGCAACCGTGCCGTCGTCCATATCACCACGCGAAGTGTCCAGATGGACAACTATTTTCTGATGGAGCGTCCAGCCGAAGGATCGGGAAGCGGAAGCGTGCTCGATAAGCAAGGGCTCGTCTTGACGAACTATCACGTGATTGAAGGGGCCCGTGAGATCCGGGTTACGCTTTTCGATGGCGATAGCTACGCTGCGGTACTGGTCGGCCAAGACCCGGTCAACGATATCGCGGTGTTAAAGATCGACGCGCCGAACGATGCGCTTCACCCAGTTCAGTTTGGCGATTCGACTCGTTTGAAGGTCGGCCAAAAGGTTTACGCGATTGGCAATCCATTTGGCTTAGAGAGAACGATGACTATTGGCATCATCTCGAGCTTGAACCGCGTCCTGCCGTCGCGCAGCGGACGAACCATGAAGTCGATCATTCAAATCGATGCGGCTTTGAATCGCGGAAACTCAGGCGGTCCCTTGTTCGATAGCAGCGGTCGCCTGATCGGCATGAATACGGCGATTGCATCGAGTACTGGCGAAAACACAGGCGTCGGTTTCGCAATTCCGGTCGCGGCCATTGAGCGCGTTGTGCCCCAATTGGTAAAGAACGGCCGCGTCATTCGCCCCGACATTGGGATCACACGTGTTTATCAAACAGAACAGGGACTCACCGTTGCGACAGTAGCCCCTGGTGGTCCGGCCGACCAGGCCGGGATTCGCGGTTTTCGACTGGTGCGCGAACAGGTCCAGCGTGGTCCGTTTGTGTACGAGCAGACTCGCCTCGATCGCAGCGAAGCCGATACCATCGTGGGGATCGATGGACAGCAAGTTCAGTCCGCTGATGACCTGCTCTCGGTGATCGAGAACAAAAAGCCAGAGGAACAGATTGTCTTGAGTGTCCTACGTCAGGGCGAGAAGATCTCGGTGCCGGTCAAGCTTGGCTTAGAAGACTAGCCACCTACAAACGCCGGATACGCCTGATCATGACCAGACCGACACAATAGCAAAACACATTACGAGGGGCGAAAGTTAATCAACCAATGACGCGACTTCAACATTCTTTACCATGATGCTCATGGAAGTTACCTACGAAAATAAGCCGGATGATATCGCCGCTATTTTACATGGATTGCCTTGGGCAGATCGTCTGAGAGATTACCGGCACACGCTCAAAGTTCTGCTGGCCGTTTGGCCGCTCGCGGTGCTCTTCGTGATCTTGAGCGAGTGGTTTCTTCTGGCTTGCCTGCTGGGAGTGGTCGTCGTTTGTGCGCTGCTGTTATCGATTCTCTACTGGCGTGCCTGGGCGAGCATCGGCAAGACTGCCAAGGTCATCCCTGGTCCGCAAACGTTGCGACTCTGGGATGACTACCTGGAATTGACGGCCGAGCGTGGCGGGTCGCGGCGAAGCTGGAACAAGGTTCCTCGTGTGCAGAACATGCCGGAACATGTCGTGATCTACATCCAAAAGATGCGAGCGTATGTTATTCCCAAGCGTTACTTTTCGACGCCCGAACAGGCAGAAGCATTCGCGACCAAAGCGCAGTCACTCAGAACCCAAGGCATCGAAACCCAGTCCCCGCTGATTGACTGGGAAGCATTTCGTAGCGACATGCAACTCGATCAATTTCGCTTGATTGAGCACCTGAAATGGGACCCCAATCCCGAGCTATACGCGCGTTTGATCACCCTGGGAATCAATGCGGATGGAAAGAACATGGTGCCCACAATCTGGGGGCTTATCAAGCAACTTATTTTGCCGATCATTTTGACCCTGCTCCTGATCGTGCTTCGCTATCAAGTGGGAATCAACACCGACGTTTTCTACTATTTGCTACTGATAATGACGTCGACGTTTCTCTTGGTTTTCGGGCTACAGTGGCATAGTCACGTTCAATTCCTGAAAGAACTGTTGGTGCAGCAGGATGTAACTCGGCCCGATGAAGCCTGGTTTTACGAAGAGGGAATCGCCACGCTTACCGAAGAAGGGGTCGGCTTTAGCCGCTGGAGCATATTGGATCAGGTAACCGATGATTGGGAAGCCATCGTGATCTACGACACCATGCCTTATATCTATCTGGCAATTCCTAAAACAGCGTTACCCGACCCGGAGAAACAATCGGCCCTGTTCGAGCGTTTGAAACAGTGCACCGATATCGCGCACGATCGCGAAGAAGAAATTGTCTTAGCGGAAGTCACAGACAATCCGTTTCAATCGCCTAGAACTTAAGTCGATCAAGCGGGAAACGATATACGCAGCGTCTCTCTTCTTTGTCGTTCGATGATCGGCGTTTCCGGCGAAAGTAATTGCTCGACCAACTGCTGAGCGTCATCTGCTAAGTGAATGATGCGTGATTCCCACATCGGATTGACTAACGTGTTTTGCTGGAGTAGTTCATCGCCAAAACTAGCCATGACCGAATTCGCGATATCACGATTCAAATCTGCATTGGCCGGTTCGCTCATCAATTGACTACCAAAAGCTTCCAGCGCGGTTTCGAGCAACATAGTCCAAGAAGCGTTCTTATTGGTCGTACCACGTTCGCCACGAATGTCGTTACCAAACTCGCGGACACGTTCCTGATCGTAACCAAAACTGTTCACGTCCGTATCGGCGGCAATGTATCCCAGCAGCATATCCGTCCAACGTTCGGTGCGCCGCCGGAGTCGATTCAAAGGAACCATCATGGTCGATTCCAGTCCGCGTCCATGCAAAAGCAGGTTCAGTGCCCGGTTCCTGGCTTCCATGTGCCCTAAAAACACACTCCGCGCCACAGGCTCGGCGATACTTTCTCGCTGAATTCTGTCATGGGCAACGCATACCGAGATCCACACTCGCGTGAGAATGTCGCTGACCAAGATCTCTTCGATCACCGGACGTGCCGCATTCCAAAAACGCGGAAAATCCATCGCCGTGCCAGACTCCAGAAGCTGCGCATGCGTCTTAAGACGAATACCCCAGCGATCGAGACGACACTTAGAAGAAATCCAATAGTGCTCCAATGCCGTTGGGCTGTAAGTCACGTTGCCTCGCAGGTACGCAGGAGCATGGACAGCGAGATAGGCGGCAAGTTGGACATGTTCGCGGGCGTGCATAGAGGAGACGTTCTCGGCGAGACTATGGATGGCTGTTTTCACAAGCTCGCCAATGTGCGAGCCTGATCCGATAAGTCGAACGAAACATGAATTTGCAAAGCGAGTGCCAGCCTTCGCTACCCCGCACACGAAGGCATCCACAAACCACTATACAGCAACAACTTACAACGCTTCAATTGTTTCTAATCGACCCTTGGCAGCTCGTAGAAGATGTTGCGGCACGGCAACATGTTGCCGTGTCGCAACATAATGGATGGCCACTTGTCTACCTGAAATCGGCCACGATACGATCGACGGCACGGCGGAAGTTGTCTTCTCTCCGCCGCGAGTCTTCCTCGCGTCGACGACGATCCTCATCGCGGCGTCCAGGCTCTTCACCACGTCGCGGTCCATCGTTTCGGTCGCGTCCCTGATCACGACGATCGAGTTCTTCAAGCAGTTCTCGACTCGTTGTCGGAGCTTCTTCGGTCAATGTATCGACACGGACATCGACACCAGCCTCTACTTCCACCGAGTCATTGGGATCATCAGAAAAGATCACGATACGTTCGATGCCGCTATAGGCAATCAATTGATCGTTCCACTGGATTGAATCTTCGCCGATTACAATCGAGTCGGTACCTGCCCCCATGGCCAAGACCAAGACATCTCCACTACCTTCTTGTCCTTGAACAACGAAACCTCCCTCCATCGTCGACTCAAGCTGACTCAAGTCGAGGACGAATACGTCACGCTGCAGATCCTCGCCAAGGACTTGAACCTGGCCGACGTCGGTGCCAAGTTTGGTCTCGCTGGCAGTCTCTTTTCGATTGGTCTCTTGAATCGTGACTTCGTCCCCGGTGCCGGTGATCCAGGTCACTTCCGATGGGTTCTCTGCAGCATCATGAATCCACACCGAGGCATCAAAAAAGACGTTCTCCTGGAGCGTCGTGATGTCGGTGTTTCGAGCAATGATATCGCTAAGCGAAGTCTGCTCAATTGCCTCCAACTGGCGTCCCGTGAATACGTTCTGATACCAGAATCGGTCTCCGTCGCGCAAGCGTGTGAACTGGTCGACCAAGACGGTCTGGAAGAGTTCCCCCATGCTGGCGCCCGTCGCATGATCTTCTGCCAGCCCACCGACCCATAAGTCGATATCGTCGACGGAGTCATAGGTTGCCGCTAGGGCAGCAACCACTTCCGAGTCGGACGAAATTTCGTCGAATGAGCTAACCAGATCTAATCCGTATGCAACGCGGGTGGTGTTATAGTCTGCCAAACCGTGATCACGGCCTCGCTGAATATTGAGCGAAGCCAAATCGAATCCGCCTGCCCCTGGAGAGCCGAACAGAAAGTTACGGACGTCGTCGACCAACATGTTATCGATTTCCTGGGCTTGCTGAGATGCGAGTCCCAGCAGTAGCGAATCGATTCCGTTGTCGACAATCTCTTGCGGATTGAAGAACATCTCTCGGAGTGAAAGCGATCCTTCGTCGGCTACGGTTCCATCGTCATTAAGTCGTAGTATCTCGCCAGACAACATGGTATGCCCAAACCGATAGGCTGCGGTGGCAAATTCATTGGCAATACTGGGGTCGATCGTCGGATCATAGCCTTCGTAAGCAGGAATCGTATTAGAACCAAGCAGCGCCGGCAGAAATTCATTGAAGGTGATCGCTTGAATCTCCGCGATGACAATCGCCCGGGCCTGTTGATAAATTTCTTCATCCGTCAGACCAGGGTTTGCAGCTGCGATTTCGTCAGCCAAGCGATTATGCTCGCGCAGAAAGAGCGTGTGCATTGCAGTCAAACCGACTTGTTCGTTAGCTCGGACATCCCCGGCTACGAAGAAGATGGAGTCTTCCGCCCCCTCATAGACATCTCCTTCGGTTGGCAGCAAGTCTCCTTCGCTTGTCTTGAGCTGCCCTCCTTCAAACGTTCGCAGCGCAGCCGCTAAAGAATCGTCGGAACCGTAAATCATCGAACCGTCGATGAATGCCGTGATCGAGTTGATCTGTTCGCGAGGATTATCTACTGAGGTGCCGGTGGTTGGGTCATAATCGCTGCGGCTGAAAGCAATACTCGCCGTTCCGGTACCGGTCGGATCAAAATAAATATCTCCGGTGGGCACGTCGATTGACAACGATTCTTCGGGCTCGACTTCACCGGTCAAGGTGAGATCATGATCCAGAAATTGCCCCCATTGCCAAACAAAGTCGGTCAGAAAACGATCGTTCGTCTCTGAAGTCGACTGGGCAACAATGTTGTTGCTTACCTCCCGGGCACTTGGGCGATCTTCTCCGGACGCCTCGGAAATTCCATCGGCGTAGTCAGCCTCAACTATACGTATGAACTCTGTCTCGGCACTTCCGAGCGTAGGATCGATTAGATTATTTCCAGTACCGTCGATCGTCCTTACTTCGTCCTTACTTCGTCCTTACTTCGTCCTTACTTCGTCCTTACTTCGTCCTTACTTCGTCCTTACTTCGTCCTTACTTCGTCCAATGCCGAGTCGATAACAACCGAAAGATCGCTCGCCAATAGTTGACGCTGCTCAAACTGCTCGCCGCTGATTCGCTTTTGTCGTGTAACTCGCTTTAGGTTTTTGAAGTTTCTCATCGTGCGCTCTCTGTTCGTGATTGCCCCTGCTATCTTGCGTTGGGTTCCTGCAGAAAAGTGGCTGGCACTTGGTCGACAAAGCAAACACGGGCCCAAAAACACCGTCTACATGCGCTGACGTACTGCTTAAGACGTAGGGCTGAGTTTCAGAGACGACAAGCAATTTGCGCACGAAGAATTTATCGGTCGAGAATCTGCCGAATTTCGTCAGGCAATGCAGCGTTTTGAAGCTTGCTAAGAAGCTAAGAATTGCGCCCAAATCCGATGAAGTCTGCCCGGATCAGTCGCCGGCCTTCTACTTTCCAGTAGTAGCAGTAGAGATCCGGTGTAGGCTTATCGACACGAAACACCAGTTCTAACCGGTTGGGCGTCACCGATTGCAGAAGCGCCGTGTTTAGCAATTTGTGCTCGGAATTGACGTTGAAGCGATCCAACTGCTCGTGATGAGAGTCTTCGAGTAGGATCTGGACGCCAGGACTCAGGCCGCGATGCACTGGGGGTGTCTCAAAGATATAGACAAAATAGGTTTCGCCGTTGTCGCAATGCCAGCAGTGCTCGGAATGGAGCCGGTAACCGGGCTCGCAGAAAACGCTTGAATGACGCCTGAGCCATTCTTTTCCGCCGTCGGCGATTTTACGTAGCGACGATTCGTAGATCACCCCAAATGCGATCAGAACAGCACAAACGAGTGCCGTTGACTTGATACTATTGGCCATAGCGCCCCCTATCAGCCAAATCCCCTGTCCTAGGATCCCATGGTGTTTTGGTAACGTAATCTAATTCTGCGATTGCCACCATTTATTTATCAGAAACTATTTTTTTATGCCATCTTTCGCCAGTGGTCGCTGGAAACAGGCCAAAAGATAGCCAGGCAATTGCTTGGTTTCCGCTTTGCCAGCAATTGATTCGATCTTGAATCGATACCGCTTCCCCGTTATTACTCTCCCACCCTCGCCTGAGCTAAGGAGTGGGCATCAACAAGGACGATTGAGAGTGCCCGAAGGTTCTTAAGTTTCTGAACCTGACAGACTGTAGAAATCGGAAATCAATGCTACGCGAAGACTTACAACCGCTGATTTTGCCGGAACTTGGATTAACCGATATCCTGGTTCGTACCAGTTTGTGGCTCGTGCCTCGCGGTTCGTTCGTACGCGAAGGAGATCGCGTGGTTGAAGTGCTTGCCGGAGAGGTGACCTTCGATGTCGTTTCTCCTGCCTCAGGTGTTCTTTGTGAGCAACACACCGAAGAAGACGATATCGTCAGTGAAGGTCAAATATTGGGGCATATTCGCGTGGGTGCGTAATCGCCCAAAGTCGTTGGCAGAAAACTAGTTCTGCGAAAGCGTATCGATCTTCTCGATACGACGCTGGTGACGACCACCCTCGAATTCGGTTGCCAGCCAGGCGTCGACGATCTTCAGCACATCTCCTTCGGCGGTCATTCTTTCGCCGATGGAAATCATGTTCGCTTGGTTATGTTGACGACCAAGCTTTGCCGTTTCGACATTCCATGTCAGAGCGCAACGAATGCCGTGGATTCGATTTGCGGCGATTGCTTCTCCATTTCCGGAGCCACCCAGTACGATTCCACGCTCGCACTGCCCCGCCGAAACGGCTTTCGCCGCGGGAATGATAAAGTCGGGGTAGTCACATGACTCGGCCGAGTCCGTCCCAAAATCGACCACCTCGTGCCCGAGCGATTGGAGATGCTCGATGATGATGGTCTTGTAGTGATACCCAGCGTGGTCCGAAGCGATGGCGATCTTCATGGAAACAGCAGACGCAGACTAATGATCTACGAGTTGTAGTGGAAAACTTAGGAGGTCCGCACAGGGAAGGTGGACCGACCAAAAAACCGAGCGGTTTATGATACTCAATCCTTGTGCGTTTGCCATGTCCCCGCTGACGGAGGAATTTATCGAGCCCCCTGTCAGTATCACGCCGCTTAGCGCATCGGCAAGACATCGATCGCTGGGAACCAGGGCGGATCGTAGTCAAACAGCTGCACTGCCGCATTAGCGGCTATTTGGGTCGACGCGATCATTTGACCTTGCTGAAGCACCTGTTCGATCGGCAAGTCACCAAGCACCATCCGCACGAGTTGGGCATGGGTTAATTCCAGATAGCTGCGCCCTAGTTTTCCATCGCTGAGGGTTCCTTTTCGCTTGCCTAAGTGAATGCAGAACTTATCCCCATCGATCAGCAGCCCCAAGTCCAGCGGAAGCTCAAGACCTCGCAACTTGGCACGCTGGTGAAGCGTGGCGGCCAACTCGGCCAATTGCTGAATGGGATTGGGCATTCGAACAAGAATCTCTTCCCCAGGCGGCGTACGATTCGCAGCCGGAATGTCTTTCAGCAGGTCATGCACCGGATCGGATGCCGGCGATTCGAGGTAAAACTCAAGATGGTCAGCTTCGTATAGGTCGCTGCAAATTCGATTGATCAAAGGATGCTCCACCTCTTTCTCGTTGGGCTGGGTAACCACCTCCAAGATTTTGTTGTCTTTTACGACGGCGTAGCCTGCAATTCGATCGATGGCATCATCCAACGCCAGCTTGTTTCCTCCGCGTATGGCCACATAAAGTGCATCAAAGGCCTTGCGACGTAGCAGCCAATCCCACATCGCAGACGAGCGAGGCGAACCGATTTGATTTGCTTTAAATGAATTTTCGTAGAGCGAGACCAACGCTTCCGCTTCGACCTGACGCATCAATCGAATCCAGAGGCCCGATTCACTTCGAGATGGTAACAACGGTGGTTTCTCGATCGATGCACCGCGAACCGATGCTAAATAGGGCTCGGTGGCCGCCTTGCTACGGAAGTTGCTCGACATCGGCACCCAACCAAATCGAGCCAATCGCTGCGCCATCGCTGCGCTGGTTCGATGCGTCATGAACGCGCCGGGGTAGCGATCAAACGTTGCATCGAGGCATCCAAAGAAAGCAGCGACATTCTTCAGATCAACGTGCTCTGGCGCCAAAACGAATTCACTCGCACGAAGGTACGGCACCAAGGTACCTTGCAGCCACACCTGCTGCGGAACACAGCGAATATGGCCAATAATCTGATTGCCGAGTCGGAACGTGAGTCGTTCACGCGTATCGTAATCGGGGCGTTCCTGCTGAGAATGAAACTCGTTTTCGTCGTAGGCGAAAAGGCAATGTTTCATCAATTGCAAGATGGCGAACTGTTCGCCTTCCTGACTGGTTGTAAGGCCAAACTGAGCCGCATCTCTGCGAGAGAGACTCGCATGAGAGGAAGATTCGGGCGGCTGAATCAGGGGCGAATAGGTCGATGAGACGACGCGACGCATTCAATCCGACTCCGTTCAATAAAGACAAATCCCTTTGCGAAGTGAACTCTCTCTTTAGATTAAATCTCTTTCTCAGCAAGGTCCAGTAGCAAATTTCGTAATCCCTCTTGGGGAAAGAGTAAAAACGAGTATTCTCGCGACGCCGACAACTGTTTCTGATGCAACATATGAACCGTCTTCGCGCGCTCAATTCGAAGGCGCGCAACAGGTTCCGCGATTTGATTTCGCAACTTGGAATTCACTTCTGCGAGTTGTCGATGCCACAAACGTTTTTCAGGAAAATTTGGAACATTGGCAAGCAAACTCGACTTTTGTTTCAACAGTGACTGCCACTGGGCGTTGTTTTCTATGTCACCCGCGATCGCGCGATCCGGATTGAACTCGGCATCACGCAGACGACTTTCGATCTCTTGAAGATCGCTCTTGCTCACCCCAATCGAATCGATCGGCAACTGGGCCGTCGCGGTGGCCGTCACATACTCAGGCGGATCCAAACCGATCAGGTGACGGTTGATTTCATCGGTTACCTGATCGTATTTCGCGCCGCCAATGCCATGGATGAACAGATCGGACGCCACCAACCGCAAGATGGTAGTCGTCATCAAGGCCCGCGGACGAATGTAGACACCCTGGGAAGCGAGCTCCTCAAGGCGAGCCGGCAAGTCTTCGTCGTTGGACAGTTCGATTTGCCAGCCTGCTTGATCGGTGAGCATGAGTTGTCCGGCCGAACTCGAAACCCATAGCCCGCGCCGACTTGCGTTCTTTTTCGTCCATACCCAGAAGGGGACTTCCACCCAAGCTTCGTCGACGCCCAAATCAGGCACTGGATGGGATGTGCTGCGAATTTTATGGACGTCGCGATAATCTTGCACACATTGGTTGTAAATTCCTCTGTAGGAGGTCGCATTCACCAAAATGAAGCCCAGAATGCGGCAAAACCATTGGGTCTGACATAACCTACTCAGCGGAACATCCAGCACTTGAAGGCCAAGGGATTCTTCCAAGCAGTTTCGAGCCACTGAAAAGGCCAGGCCTAACGGTTTGCCGGCTTCTACCTCTTGAACGACTCGCGGCCAGAACTGTGAGACCAAAGAATTGGCAACAAAGGGCTCAATCGTTGCTTCGGCACGTTTCGCAAACGAGCGTAGCGTTTCCATTGACTGCGGATACGTCATTTCCCAGGCAACCCGTGGCCCCGGTTGGTCGTAGGCAATTCGCGTCGGACGAGGTTCGCCTGGCGTACCACTTAGCGCCGAGATAGATGGCGCTGGCGCGACGTCGTTATCGATGATGACATTAATCGCAATGCCTTGAACCTGAGAAGCGATTCGGTCTGCCAGAAAGTTCTTGAACCAGACTCCCGGATGGTAGAGTGCCGGTTGATGCCCGGTCATGATCAGCGGACCGTCGTCCGTGGGATGCTCGGGAACATCGCGATAAGCCGACGTATGTTCGCGCGCGATACGCAAGATATCCAACCGCGCCTCTCGACGAAGCACATCTAGCTCAACGCCACCGTAGCCGAACGGGCGATCACCTGCCGAGGCCAACCTCGATCGATTTTCGGCGATAAGTCGCTGGGCATTGAGCGGACTTGGCTGGACAAGTACTTCGCCGTGACTGCGGGGCGCACGAACGGCTTGGTACCGGATTCCAGATTGCTCGGCAGTCATAAGAGTTTCTTAGGCGAATAGGCTCAGCACGAAGCCATGGTCTGGGCACCGGTGCTGGTCATGCCGCTACGGGCAAGGCTGCGATCTAAGACGAAATGATAATAGTTCAGCCGTGTGCTACCGTCATCCAACGCACCGCCAAAAGATCGATTCTCGTCCAAATAGATCAGGGGCACCGGCAGTTCGACGATATTCAATCCGGCCTTAGCAGCTTCCACCCAAAGCTCGAGCGGCATCGCGTAGCCGGTCTCGGTCACATCCAACTTTTTAACGGCCTCTACTCGATAGGCCTTGAACCCACAGAACGAATCTGTGAGCTGAAAACCGAGCAAACGATTTAGCTCGGAAGTGACTCGGCGATTGATGAATAGCCGCTGGGCCGGCGGCTCGCTCTGTCCCTCGAATTGCTTGAGATATCGGCTACCAGACACGATATCGACCGAGCGACATGCCTTGATGAACTTCGGAATCAACTGCGGCTCGTGCTGACCGTCACAGTCCATCGTAACGACGATATCGAACTGGTGATCGTCCGCATATCGAAACGCGGTGAGCAGGGCGGCTCCGTAGCCGGAGTTCTTCTCATGCGTTACGACAATGATGTCATCGCGTTGCCGAAGAAGTTCCAACGTGTCATCCGTCGAACCATCGTTGACCACAAGCACGGGATGCCCATAGCCGACAACCTGATCCAAAACCGCATGGATGGTGCTCGCTTCATTGTAGACCGGCAGGGCGATGAGTGACTTATCGCGTTGTTTCATAAAGTTCGCCAATCGTGCGCAAAAATTAATTTAACGAGGGGTTTTGACAACCATTGTGCGAGGTAGTCAGCCCAAGTCGACTGCCCCGACGGCCTGTCCCCTTACCTCATGACCATCAGCACCGGCCAATACCGTGACCTAACCATTGTTATCTAAAGGCGTTAGATCGACAAACCCGCCATCTATTATCGACGCGTCCTAAACCATAAAATACAGTTGAGGACACAATGGTTGTGGCAACATTAGCTTGGATGCCGAGTACCAGCCTGCGTTGCAAAGCCCGGGCCAAAAATCTTCATGCAAAGTGAATGGGGTCCGTTTCTTGTCGACTGCTCCACACATTGGCCGTAGGAAATGCCTCGGACAGAATGGTCGCCAGTTTCTCTACCGCAAATCTCTCGCTGGCATAATGACCCACGAGTATTAACGCGACATTTTGAGCTTTGGCTTCGAGACATGTGTGGAAACTGGTTTCTCCCAGAATCAGACAGCCGACCTTCTTCTCAATCGCGGCGGTAAGAAGTTCACCAGACGATCCACAACCAACGGCCACCGTTTGAATCTCTGCCGTTCCCCGACCCACAACTTTGACCATCGGGGCCCGGGTAACTTGTTTGGCCATCTCGGCTATTCGGGCCAACGACATACTCCCTTCGGCAAATCCTCCCCAACGTCCTGTACCAACCGGAGGAGTTGCCTCAGTGACGCCCAGCAGTTCGACCGGCACCAATGGTCGTACATCGGTCAATCCGATACCCGTTGCCAGTTGATGGTTAATTCCTTCCGCACATGAATCGAACGCTGTATGCGGGCTATAGACAGCAATCTTGTTCTGAATCAGCTTCAAGAGCATCTTTCCGACGGTGTCGTCGGTGGTAATCTGCTTGAGGGATCGGAAAGGGAAGGGATGGTGCGTAACGATTAAATCAGCGTCCGCTTCGATGGCTTCGTCGACAACCTCCGACGTAACTGTCAGGCAGGTCACAATACCGTCGATCGACTGCGTAGAGTCCCCCACGAGCAACCCCACATTGTCCCATGATTCGGCCAATTGCCGGGGGGCGAATCGTTCTAGAAACTCGCAAACGCTGTTCAGAATCAGGGGTTCTGCCACGGGACACTCTCGTCTGGTTGATTGAGGGAACGAACCGATCGCACCTTAATCCTTGACTTCTACGCGGTGATTGAAAACCCGGGTACCGCCGATTTCTCGTAGTCGGAGCAAGATTGTGCTTCCTTTCAGATCGTCTGCATCAGAAATCCGATAAACGATCGACGTACGCCCCAATCCGAAGTTCATGACACGTTGCCGCATTTGCCGGCGATCAGAGGCATACAATAAGCAGTCAAACGAAATGAGTTGCTCTTGTAAATTGTGGATGGTCGCTTCGATGACCAGTTCGCCCGTTTCATTGTCGAAGGTGGCCGTCGATTCGACCTGCATCATTCCACTGCCGACCAATATTTCACGATAAACGCTGAACTCGTACTCTTGATCTCCACTGACCTGGAAGTCAATACGCACTGGCTGCAAACCACTGTCTGCATCCGCTCGTAGCAAGACCTTATAGGGTGACTTCAGTTCGCCCCCACGCGTCAGTTTGAATCGCAAAATATTAGGATTCACATTCCAGACATCCGGAGCGATCAGACGTGCTACCCCACTAATCGCCGTGGGGAAGGTATTCAATACCGTTGCATCAATACGCTGCGTGCGTCCGAAGTCGCTCTCTAACTCGGATGGCGAAAATTGAAAGGCCAGTCGCATCTTGGCGACGCTGTCGTTCAGTCCGATCAAAAATTGCGGAATCGGTCCGACAGGGATAACCTGCTTGTTGCCTTCCTGCAAAGGCGAAACCTCGCGTCCCCATAGGTCGATGATTTTGACGTCTTCACCGAGATACAGTGTTTCGTAAATCTCTCGTGAGTTCCATAACAGCATCACGGTTCGATTGCCGCGGGCAAACACGTGGTTATGGCTATTGTTGGGCAACTGGATAGATCCCAGGTATTCTGTCCCGGAAATCAGCCTTGCCGTCGTGCGCCATGGCAAGAGCAACTCCGATGGCGAGCCGTCCTCATTCATCAAGCCATATTCGCTATCGAATGGCTTAGAAATGAACGCCGCGTCTGCTTGATGTATTTTGGCGGACACCATCTTTTCAACCAAATCGCGTGCGCGTTCTTCTGTCGTGTACTTGGAACGGGGCAAAGGGTAGATCGTTGCAAAACGAGTTGTCTTGCCTTGAGACTTATCGAGATAGACGCCCAATTCGTCCTTGGTCATTGGCAGCAAGCCGTCCAAGCTTCCGCTGGGTGGCAAGATCGAGTACGCCAGAAAGTCGTACGGAAGATCTCTTCCCACCGGTGTTTCTGCCATCCATCGCCACGGGATCCCCAGTTCAATGTCTTGTCCGCTGGTACGTAATTCCTGACGGATTTGCCGAAGCTTTTCCATCAAGTTGGTGTAGCCAACAAAGCTAACATCACCGTCGGCCCCCAGTTGCCAGTAATGAACCGTCAGCGAAAGTCGTGTGAGAATAGGCTCGACATAGGGTCGCCACAGCAGCGGTTCGGCGAAGACGTTCGCCACTAACATCGTTTCTTGTTCGCCAAACAAGTTTCGAATATCAGCGGGCGGTTTATCAATCACTGCCACGACATTGATGTTGTGTTTATTCAAACGTTCGGCAAAGCGGGCAATGTTATTGGCGCGTTCCAAGTCATCGTCGTTGTACCACACGGGAAATTTAACCCAGTTCACACCTGCGGTGACTAGAAGGTCAAACATTCGCTGGAAGTCGAGCGGCTCTTCTCCGCTGGGCAGTGACCACCCAAATTCACCTTGCTCAGGAACCGTATCGCGAGAAACAACCGCGACGGTCATCACACGACGATGCATCAAGCCTGAGCTTCCCATCATCGTGGCACGTATTTCGTAGTAGCCGTTCTGTTCGATGGGGGGTACCCATTGAATGTCACCGGCATAGCCGACATCCCAATTCTTGTCCTGGAACGCCTTCTTACCGAACAACTCTGAAATCTTCTCGGTTTTGCGCGCGACGACTTTTCCCTCCAGCTTACTCTCATGCCGTGCAAGGGCCTGACGCCCGACGTCGACCAATTCAAAGATCACCGTCGGATCGCGTTCCAAAATTCCAGAAACGTTACAGTTCACCTTGATGGGTTGGTCATCGTAGTAGACGCTTCCACCATCGGCCGTCTCGAGAGTCATCTTCGGCAGACGGGCAAACCACAGGTCGTCGAACCAAACATTGCCGGTCAAGTCTTCGTCGACATCTTCTTCGGGACCGATATGCAGCCCGATCACGGCCATGTCGAGGTTGGTATTTTTGGGGGCAATGGGACCGATACGAACTTTGATCCATCCGCCGGTCTCTTTGAATTTTTCGGAATAGTACGTCTCGACCGGTTGCTGTTTGTCATTAAAAAAGGTGAGCGAGATGTAGGCCTTATCAAACTCGAGCCCCTCTGTTTTAATCCGCCCTTCGAGCACGTAACTGAAGATATCCCGCACTGCGATTGGCGGGCTATAAGCCGTGGCAGATCCACCGTCGAGGCGAATATTCAGCGAACGATCGCCACTGGCCGCTTCCTGATCGGTAATTTCCACATCCACGTACCGTGGATAGCCAGGCCCTGACCGCCGAGTCCATTGATCGGGCCACAGATCGTAGTTGAGATCGGTGTCTTCTTCAAAATCACATTGAAACAACTTGATCGCTTCGGGATGGCGTTCCTCGATCGGCGCATCGTTCCAGCCTGCGGCCAAGACCATCAGAGGTAATAAAGCGAACGACATCATTAGCGCAGTGCAGGCAAATTGTTTCGGTGAGTCTTACCCTACGCAGAACCGGTGCGCAGTCCGCTAAACTCTTGCTCACCAAAACGCGACCGCAGGCACACCTTGTGAAAACCGCAGTGCACCACCACGTCAAAAGCGACACAACCGTTATAATTGTCAGGTTGAATCGTTCCGTTCTCCCTTCGTCCTAACCAATAGCCTTCCATGATTCCACTGAGTGTCCAACTTCGCAGTCTTCGCCAACC
Source organism: Bremerella alba (assembly GCF_013618625.1). Lineage (NCBI taxonomy): Bacteria > Pseudomonadati > Planctomycetota > Planctomycetia > Pirellulales > Pirellulaceae > Bremerella > Bremerella alba. The sequence continues at coordinate 128,822 of NZ_JABRWO010000004.1, forward strand.
GTTCCGCAAGGCCCTGCAAACGGCCGGTGAATTGAAAGCCGATGCCGTCGAAATCGACCTCCGGAATGAAGTTCGCCCGGAAGAACTCACCAAAACCGGGATCCGGCATCTCAAAAAGGTGATGGCCGACTACAATCTGAAAATTGCCTCGGTCAGCTTTCCGACCCGGCGTGGTTACAACGTACTAGACGATCTCGATCGTCGCGTTGCCGCCACGAAAGCTGCCATGACGTCCGCGTACGCTCTCGGTGCCAAGGTGTTGGTTAATCATATTGGGGGTATCGATCAAGAACTCTCAGCCGAGACCAACACCCGCCTGCTGGAAGTCCTGCATGACCTGGCGCGCCACGCCGATACTTGCGGCGTGACCTTTGCCGCTAAGACCGGCCAGGTCGATGGCCCTGTCATGCGACAATTCCTCGATCAACTTCCCGAAGGTGCAATTGGTGTCGACTTCGATCCCGGGGCACTTATCATCAACGGCTTCTCGGCTGAAGAATCATATCAGGCGCTTGCCAAATACGTGGTCAATGTTCGCGGCAAAGATGGCGTAAAAGATCTAGCGCGCGGACGAGGCATCGAAGTCCCGCTCGGCCGAGGCACGGTCGATTTTCCGCTGCTGATCGCTTCGCTCGAAGAAGCTCGCTATCGTGGGTTTCTTTGTGTCGAACGCGAGCACCCCGAGAATCCTGTGCAGGAAGTTTCGGATGGGCTTGAGTATCTACGAAATGTTCAGATCCCATGATCTTAATTGTAGGACGTTTCGTATCACGCTACGATAAACAGCATCGAATTCTCGTTCGTCCCGATTCGGAGTAGTCCCATGTCGCGTCTTGCTTGCCTGTCGTTGCTGCTTGCCCTGATCCTAAGTTCCCCGATTTCCGCCCAGGAAGAAAAGGCGACGCAGGATAGCGACATCCAAGCAAAACGTAACGCCCTGTTCGAAAAACGACTCAACAATGTCGCACTCATTGGGTCGTTCACGATCTCTGGCAAAGAGGATCAGGCCCCCAAACCAGAACGCTACGAGATCAAAAACGTGCGCAAGCTGGAACAAGGCGATCTCTGGCTAATCAATGCCCGGATCAAATATGGCGATAAGGATATCCAACTCCCGTTGCCTCTGGAAGTGAAATGGGCCGGCATGACGCCAGTGATTACGCTCGACAAGACGACCATTCCCGGCATGGGCACATTCAGTTCGCACGTGGTGATTGACGAAGGCATGTACGCCGGCACTTGGACCCACGGTGACGTCGGCGGGGCCTTATTTGGTCGAATCGAAAAGCTGGGCGACGAAGCCGACGCCCCTAAGGACCAGGCACAGCCGTTGCCAGAGTAGCCATCGCAAGCGCTGCCGTCTCAACACGAAGAATTCGCGGGCCAAGACTTACAACCTGACAACCATGCTGGGCGGCTTCTGCCACTTCTTCGTCGGTGAAGCCTCCTTCTGGACCAATTATTGCCAAGACCTCACTGGCCGGGACAATCGCATCATGGTGGATCGCTTCCCCGCTGGGATGCAGTAAGAACGAAGCGGCAGGTCGCGAGGCCAGAACCTCTTCCAGCGATTGCCCCTGACCGACCTGCATCAGGTGATTTCGTTCGCACTGTTTACTGGCTTCGATCACCGCGCGGCGAAGCCGATCGATAGCCTTCTCTACCGGTTGGGCGACGCCTCGCTTGGTAAGCAGCGGAACTAGCCGTGCTACGCCCAGTTCGACACATTTCTCGACCAGCCAGCGTTGGCGATCTCCCTTCGGAAGCGCTACTGCCAGGGTCAGCCGGCGAGATGCTTCTCGAGAAACTTCCTCTTGGCTTCGGACAGTTCCTACGACCTTCTTCTTCCCGACCGACGTAAGTTCAATCTGGAACTCCGTTCCTTTGCCGTCAAAACCAACCACCATATCACCCACGTTCGCCCGCATGACCTTGGCCAGGTGCTGAGATTCGGCTTCATCGAAGGTTACTTCTTCCGTCGCCGACGGATGCTCGATAAAAAAACGTTCTGACATTGCGGGTTTGCGGAATAGAGGAGCAGGAATGCATGAAGACAGCGGGCGGATTCTACCGAAACAATCCCATGGCAGGAATGCCCTGCGCGGCGGTGCTAGCACCGCTGCTGACAGCTAGCAGCCCACAAGTGATTGTCGCCCGTATGAGCCCATTTTTCGAGAGCCCTGCTTACCTGGAAGCCGTCGCCCGACTGGAGTACGCCCTTGTGCGCCGAGATCGCGTCGCGGTTTTGACGGGGCCTCTGGGAAGTGGTAAATCGACTCTGCTCGATAAGTGGACCTCCAAGCTTCGTCGCGAAGGATCGATCGTTCCCTATTTGCAGACTCCAGGGACGTTCGAACAAGACTTTCTATGGGAACTTGCCATCCAACTGAAAGCAGACGTTGGGCTGGCCACGACGCCACCGGAATTGTGGTTCCAGATTCGCGAACGGTTGACCACTTATGCCCTGGAAGAACGTCCAGTCGTAATCGTTGTCGACCATGTCGAAGAAATGGCCCCGGAAACGGCTGATCTCTTGCTGACCTTGGCCCGTTTGCATTGTGGAGCAACCACCGGAGGATCGCTAATTCTTTCGGTTGATAGCGTGAATCTTCGCTCGTTCGACGTGCGACTGCTGAAGATGGCTGACCTGAAGATCGAACTTGAGGCGTGGTCGTGTGAAGATGTCGCTCGCTTCACCCAAACCTACCAGGACGCTTTCCCCGACTCTCGTCTCACGCTGGACGACGCTGCGATCCAAGCGGTCTCACAGCACTCGGAAGGACTGCCTCGGGTGATTTCACAGATTCTCGACCTCTCGCGACTGGCCGTTGAAGCCAGTGATTCCCAATCGGTAACCCCCGAAACGGTAGAAGCAATTCGCGAAGAACTTCTCTAATTTGCCCAGAAGCACGATAGGGGGATCGCTCAACCGCGAGTCCTCTCTGCAATGCGTCTGATCGCGCGAACGCTCTATTCATGTTCGATTTTCCGCGAATCGGAGGGGCAATCAGTTAGGGCTCGACATCTCTAAGGCACTGTCTTTGTTCACTTTACGGAAACATCACACCGAAAATGTCCCCCGCAACTGGCCTGGAACCCAGGGCGTATTCAGCTAAGATTGGGAGATTACCTACGTAGAAAATTCTTACCGGTTTACCCCCTATGTCGAATGATGCCGGGTCTGCTTCCCCAACGGCGGACCAAGATCCTTTCGCTCCCGTCCCTGTGGACTTGAAGAATCCCGCCACAGCTATCTTCCTGGCATGGCTAATTCCAGGCGCAGGACACCTATATCAGGGTCGCCGTGGTAAGGGGATTTTGTTCCTAGTTTGCATCCTTTCGATCTATTTCCTGGGCCTGTCGATGGGCGGTGGTCGGGTCGTTTACGCAAAATGGGACAACGAGGAAAAGCGGCTTCCTTTGCTATGCCAGCTAGGCGTTGGCCTTCCCACGCTTCCGGCCCTGGCCCAATCATTTCTGATGCGTCAAAAAATGGAGCCCATCGAGATCGCCGGAGTCCGCATCATGGCCCCCCCTATCGATGGCGAAATGGCCGAGCTTCATCGCACCTACGGCTATCTGTTTGAGATGGGCACCCTGTACACCATGATCGCTGGGCTATTGAACGTACTGGTGATTTACGATGCCGGAGCAGGACCTGTGTGGATGATACCTGACTCTGAAAAGAAGAGACGAGCCAAAAAAGAAGACTCGGGAGACAACGATACGCCCGAGTCCGATGCGAAGACTTCCCGGTCGGACGAAAGCTCCGCGTCAGTCTAGAACACATTCCGCAAGAGAGTCTCGCCCATGTACGATCTCATCCTATTTGCCATGTTCCCTGGCGCTCGGATGTTGCTTTACGCATTCCCTTTGATTGTGGTAGTAAGCCTCGTCTACGGTGCTACGCGTCACGAGTTGTGGCCAGCCATCTTAAAGCATGCCTGGGATACGGCGGTGTGGATCCTGGGCTTTATGGGGGTGGTATTTGTGGTGATTCTTCTGGCTGGCTGGTCTCTGTAGCTTCCCACTTGGGGGCAAGCTTCTTGTATTCACCTTCTAACCAAAGCGGTACATCGCTCTTGTAGTACCACGAGAAACGACTCTCACAAGGCCCGCCGGGCAGGTTCGTCCAGGCTTCGTCGGTACTCATATCGGTGACAAAGTGATAGCTCGGGGCAAAGGTCGACTCACGTGTCGCCGTTTGTAGTACGTGACCTTGAAACACCGTCGCATGGCAACCTGGCATGGGATATCTAGGGCTATCAAATCCAAGCAGTCTGCCCACCTGACCACCACCAAAGAAGCGATCGGTGAAGTGAAAGTTATTGAACTCTCCCCAGGTTGTTTCAGGCTCTAAGAGTGCTTTCTCCCCGGCCGTTCGGATCATCTCTCCTTTGTCACGGGTCTGCCACCAGAGCGAGGTTTCTTTCTTCAGTATCTCATCACACGCAGCGATGATCATGCTCGAGAAACCAGCGCGCGAAACGAGATACAACGTGCGTCGCGGTCCCATCCCTCGTTCGTGTCCAAAGATCTCTAGCAGCGTGTTTCGATAAAACCGCTGAAACGCGACCGCCTCGGTACTGTCCGTCGTATATCGGAAGTCCCAGTCTTTTAGCTTTTCCTTGAGTTCGTCCGGGGCGTGCAGCAGCAGAATGGGAACAATCTCGCGTGCCTGAATGCTCAAAAGATCGTATTGAAGCTGCTGCATTTCTTCCGGCGTGACTTCGTTAAGCCCTGCCAACTGCTCGACAATTCGCCGCTTCCGATAATCCGGCAATGTTTGGCTAACGAACTTCGGCTTGCCAGGCTCGTTAATGTCTTCATTCGCAGTGGCGATGTATCCGCACTCAGGATTGTAGATTCGCGGCAAACGATCCGTTCCGATCATGCCTTGCCAGTGATTTCGCGCGTCCCACGCCGCCACCGGACCGAGGCCTGACACATCGTGCCGACGCCGCGGGAATCGCCCGTTTCCTTGTAGACCAATATTGCCGTAGACGTCTCCCACCACCCAGCACAGCGTCGGTTGTGGACACTCCTTCGTCACATCTAATGCTTCGGCGGTACTCTCAACTTTCAACATGTCGAGCCACGATGCGATCGCCATGCCAGAGTGAGGTAACATTCCGGTCCACGCCAACGAGAAGTAGTAGCCATCGCCAAACTGTTCTGGATCAACTTCCAAGACGCCTTGCGGGTTCTCAAACACGCGCATGGCCTCCGGTGGTTTACCCTTACAGCCGATCGCCTCTTCGCGAACCTGGTAGTCGACCCAATCATCTTCACGGCGATACTGCCAGTTTCCCTCATCAGACTGACGGACCTCTTCGATGAAAAAATCCGTCGTGTCTCCCTTCATGTAGGTGACACCCCAACTGACCTTCCTTGTGCGGCCCACGGCAAACAAAGGACACCCAGGCAGTGTGGCCCCGATCGCGTAGTCGCCATTCCACTTCAACACCGCTTCGTACCAGATCGCTGGCAACCGATTGGTCTCCAGGTGCGGATCAGAGCAGAGCAGGGGAGCGCCACTTTTCGTCTTAGAGGGACCAACAACCCAAGCATTGCTGCCAGCCAGACGCGGCAGGTCCATCAATACTTCCAACGCTTCGTCGGACATTCGCCGCACATGATGCACTTTCTGCACCAGGTCGAAGTCGACGTGCTCTAGCCGACCCGGTAATAGCTCGCGCAAGGCCGCTTCGTCACCGCCTGCCTGAATGAGTTCGATGACAATCCGCTCGTTTTCTAATTGGCTAACTGCGAGACCGCCAAAACTTAACAGATTGCCGATGTACAGAACGGATACCGGCTCCCAGGGGGCTGCTTCAAAACCAATTGCCCACATGGGCAGTGTGTGACCGACGGCTTTCATCCCATCATTCACGCCGGCACAATATTGCTGAACTTGCTGCTGTGTTTCTTCCGGCCAGTAATCCCTCTCGCGGGGTTGATTTCGATGTAGCCCGATACGCCGGAAAAATCGATCGGTTTCCAGTAGCTCGTCGCGTGCTGCAATCGTTTCTGCGGCCTGCCCTGAAGCTATGGCTCGAGCAAAAAGAATCTGCGTGAGACGATCGGTCGCATGCATGTACCCCAAACCGTACAGCGCATCATCAAGGGACTTGGCGGTAATATGGGGCACGCCAGAATCGTCGCGCTCGATCGAAATATCTCTCGTTAAACGGGGAAATTCCATTCGTTCTCGATCCGTTTTAGCTGACCAGGCTGTTCATCGCGGGAAGTTCATGAAACCTTGAAAGGCCTATTGTCATCGTAGCATGGTTCCGCACCCCGTTTGTCGACGTGGCCGAAATGTGGCATCGTAAGGGGAATGACACAAGACAAGATCGGTATAATCCGAAACAGATTACCAGCAGGATGACTGAGAATCTAGAAGTTCATCCCCTCTGATAACCAGCACGAAATAAATTTTGCAACATCACGCGGACAGTTCAGGTCTCGACAACGCAGCATCGCTAGAATCGCGTCGCCGCTGGCGGTCATGGTTTACCGCAACCGGCTTCGCGGGGCCCTGGCTCGTCGGGCTTTTAGCTTTGTTCGTCTATCCGTTTGTTGTTTCCTTGTATTGGAGCTTTTGCCAGTACGACTTGATCAACCCACCCCGGTTTGTAGGGATGGATAATTATCAGCAACTGGCCACGGAATTCACCACCGGAACGGGCATTGCCCATGCCCTGTGGAATACCGGCTATTACGCGCTGCTCTCCGTACCTCTATCCATCGTTTTGGGGGTAGGATTAGCGACGCTTCTCTCGTGCGATATCCGCGGGCAGTCGGTATTTCGCACCCTGTTTTATCTGCCATCGGTGATCCCGGTGGTCGCTGCTAGTATCTTGTGGATGTGGCTATTGAACCCAGCCGATGGACTGGTGAATTCCGTCCTCGGCTCGCTCGGCCTCTGGCAGCCGCAATGGTTCGCATCTCCGGCAGAGCTTGTTTCGCCCGATTCCCTGACGCAAGCGGCGTGGGAAAATAACTCGGCACCGATCGGGTCGAAGGATGCCCTCGTCCTGATGAGCCTGTGGGGTATGGGCAATTTCATGGTGATCTACCTGGCAGCGATTGGGGACATTCCTAAATCGCTTTACGAAGCCGCACGTATTGATGGCGCTGGCCCCATCCGAAGATTCGTCAACGTCACTCTGCCACTGTTAACGCCGATCATTTTCTTCAATCTGGTTATGGGGCTGATTCAATCCGTTCAGGCCTTCACGCAAATCTACATTGTCAGCGAAGGACGCGGCGCACCGGCTGAATCGACCCTCGTCATCAGCTTGCACCTGTTTCTCAGCGCGTTTCAACATTTGAACATGGGATACGCATCGGCCGTCGCCTGGCTGCTGTTTGCACTGCTAGGCCTAGCCACGTGGTTCTTGTTCACCACTTCGCGGCGATGGGTCTTCGAGGGGGTACGCTAATGAACACTTCCCCCTCACTCCGCGGAATGCTTGCCATTGTTGTTATCGCTGCGATAGGGATTGGGCTGATAATCTCGCAGCAATTGCTAACCGCGAGTGATGCTCAGGTCCCCAAAGACCGCGAAGAGGTTGTCTTCTGGCACTTCTGGGGCGGGGCCGATCGGGCGATTGTCGAGGATGTCGCGAAGCGGTTTAACCAGTCGCAAAACGACTACTTTGTACGTCCCATTGCCATGCCAGGCAACAATCTCGATTTAAAGTTCTTCCTCAGTGTCACTGGCGGCGATCCACCAGACCTATTGAACATCGACGATCCTGTGATCGCCGATTGGGGGCATCGCGGGGCAATTTTGGCACTGGACGAAGTCGCGACGCCAACGGAAGTCGAACGACTTCAAGAGTGGCTCTTCCCGGCCGCGCGGCGGCTAGTCACCTATGAAGATCGTCTGTACGGCGTACCCAATGGTCTTGATATCCGAGCCCTATATGTCAACCGAACGATGCTTGAACGCTACGGACTTTCGCCACCTAGGACAATTGCCGACTTAGACCACATCGCCGAAACGATTGCTCCTCCGAACCAGTCTGGCGCGTACCTGCATCACGGATACCTGCCAGATTCGCGACGTATTTGGGCCTGGGGTCCTGTCTTTGGTGGTCAGTTTTACGATACCGGCAACGGCCAAGTCACCCTTACCAATCCCGAAATTGAGTCTGCTCTGGCCTGGATGGCTAGCTACCGCGATCGTTATGGCCCATCCGAGATCGCTCGGTTTCGTCACGGCGATCAATCGCTTCCGGGAAAAACGTTTCCCTTGTTCGCCGAGCGTTATGCGGTGGTCATGGATGGGCAGTGGCGTGTACGGGACATCCGCGCGTTTCAAAAATCACAGGCCGAGAAGCGCGAAGAGGTAACCCAGTTCGACGCTATTCCCCTGCCACCGCCGCCTGGCGGCAAAGCAAACGCCGGCTGGGTGAACGGCAATAACTTTGTTATTCCGCGTGGAGCTAACGCATCGCACGGGGCGTGGGAGTTCATTAAGTTTTGGTGCGGTTTTGATGGAAAAGAGGCCGCCGCAGCAGAAACCTGCGTCGCTGGCGGTTGGATCCCCGTTTCGCAAAATGTCGTCGATGAGCCTGCTTTTCAGCGGTTCCTGAATGAGGAACCACTGTTTCGCACTTTTATCAAACTCGCCGGAAGCGAGAACCAATATCCGGTTCCCGTCATACCTGGAGCCCCGTACTTCAATAACGAGGTTAAGAATTGGGCCGAGTCGGCGATGGCCAGTTCGACCGAGCCTGATCTTCCCAAGTTGCTGAAAGAAGCTGAGTCCAGGATTCAATCGCACATCGACCGCGCGAGGAACGACCAATGACTTGGCTCCAGAAATCGACGATCTACGTGCTGCTGATCTTCCTCGCGACGATTTACAGTGTGCCGCTGCTGGTGATGCTATCCGGATCGCTCAAGTCGCCGACGGAAATCCAGGCCAACCCTAATCAATTGATACCCCAGTCTTGGCAGTGGGAGAACTATGTGACGGCGGTCAGGTCGATGCCGTTTTGGCAGTACCTCTCCAACACGCTAGTGCTTTGCCTGGGATCGGTCGTGGGAACCTTGCTTTCATGCTCGATGGCGGCCTACGCGTTTGCCAAGCTGAGGTGGAGGGGTCGCGACAAGCTGTTCGCCGTACTGATCGGAACGATGCTGCTACCCTGGCACGTCACGATGATTCCGCGATTTTTGCTCTTGCGCGAAGTGGGCCTATACAACACGCTCGGGGCGTTGATCGTACCAACGTTCCTGGGCGATGCGTTTTCGATTTTCTTGCTGCGGCAGTTCTTTCGCACGATTCCAGAAGACATCAGCGAGGCTGCCCGGATCGATGGGCTATCCGAGTGGGGCATCTACTGGCGGATCATCTTGCCCATGTCGGTGCCGGCCTTGGCAACGGTTGGCCTTTTTCAATTTGTGGCCGCCTGGAACGACTTCAGCGGTCCACTCTTATTCCTGAGCAACAAGGATAAGTTTCCGCTGGCGTATGGCCTCGAGCAGTTCGTCAGCAGTTACGCTGACCAAACGCACCTGCTACTCGCTGCGGCTACGCTGTTCACGCTGCCGATCGTAATCCTCTTCTTCTTCGCTCAGAAAACGTTTCTGAAAGGAATTGCCACGACCGGGCTGAAGGATTGACTTACGATAGAAGATTCTTAACAACGGATGGACGTGAAAAGCGAAAAGTCGATGAGATCGAATTTGGCAATTCGACCCGCGACCCATGCATGCCGGGGCGCGCAGAAAGAAACACCGTTGCCTAAACAAGATAGACAACGGCGGATTCGACGGCATAGGAGATTCAAGGGGAGACACGTCCTAAGACGGCTCGCCGCAATTACTTCTTGCGGTGACGGATCTTTGCACGCATACGTCGCTTTTTGCGTCCAATCTTCCTTCGACCCTTACCAGTTTTCTTCGTTCCCACAAATCTCTCCGTTGCGTATCCGCTATTAAACTAAGTCAAAAATCCCCAGTTGGGGAAATCTATTTAGGTGGAAACAGCGTATTCTACCAGAGAGTCAGGCACATTGGCAAGCAAGCCTCGCCGAATCGACCGCGACAGACACCGCTGCTTGCAAAATAAATCTAGGACTCGGCCCGCCCGATCACCAGAAGCTTGATGGAAAGGGGCAAGATGATCAAATTTCCGACAAGCGCACCCAACATGGTCAGCCCTACCAGCACGCCGAAGTAAATCGTGGGTACAAAATCACTTACGCATAGCACACTAAAGCCAGCGATTAGGGCAAACGTGGCGAAAATGACCGCTTTGCCGACGCTTTGCTGGACCTCGACCAGGGCCTGACTGGGGGCGAGCCCGCTGGCGACGCTTCTCTGAAAACCATAGATGTAATGGATCGACGCATCGACCCCTAGCCCCATGGAAACGGCTGCGATCATCGCTGCCCCCATATTGATCCGGTATCCCAACAGGCCGAATGCCCCCGTTACCATCAAAATAGGCAGCACGTTGGGAATCAGGGCCAACAAGGCCATCTTCAGACTACGAAACGCAAGCGTCATCGTTACGCCGATGCCCGCGATCGCCAACGCAAACGATTGCCACTGGTCGCGGATCAGGCTGTCGATCAGATGCGTCAGCAATACGAAAAAACCACTGACGATTGGCTCTCCGTCGTGGACTTCCATTTCGGAATCCTTTTCGGCGGCCTGTTCTTCGGCCTGCTTCTGGGCATAGTAGTCGGCCACGACGCGTCGAACGGCCTCGATGGTCTCCTGTTTGATCTGGGCATCTTGCCGCTCTTTCGAGAGCAGCATGATTCGGAACCAATATTCGTCTGGGTTTTGTGGGTCACTCGAGTAAAGCGAATTGAGCGTCTCTGGCAGTTGGGCTCGAAGCGATTTCATGCCAACTCGCATCAACGCGAACTTGGGCAGCCGGATGAAACTCTTTTTCTCGGCGGCTTCCATCATCGCCGATACCACATCGGCCAAGCTCAACACTTTCGAGAGTTCTGGGACTTCCTCCCTCAGGCGGTCTTCTAAGGCCTGCACTTCCTGAATGTAATCCCACGTCAAGTGTTCGGGTGCCGGAATGGCGACGTCCCATACTCCGGCCCCGCCCAGTTCATCCTCGACAAACGCATAAGCCTGAACGATCGGCGTGGTCTCACGGAAGTTCTTAGTAAAATCGCTTTCCACACGAAGTCGGGCTGCTCCCCACAACGAAATGACAAACGCCATCAAAATCAACACGGTGAGGATCACTGGCCGCTTCACAATAGAGTTCACGGTTCGCGACAAAGCGGAGCTTAACTTGGCATCACCCCAGGGACTGGCGGGATCAACCATCCACGGACTTCCTGCAAGAACCAGGCCTGGTAGAAACACCAAAACCGCCGGCAACACGAGCATGGCCCCCACGGCCATCATGATGCCGAAGTCGTGCACAGGTCCAACACTAGTAATCAGAAGCGCCGAAAACCCTACGGCATCGGTCGCACATGCCCAAAATACGGGAGCCAACAAGTACCCAGACGCGGACGCCAAGGCCTCCCTTGGCTCTTGCCCTTCATCACGATACTGACGAAATCGAAGGATGTAGTGCACGACTGTGGCGACACCAATGACCGTCACAATCGCCGTAAGCATTGAGCTAACCATGCTCAGTTGCAAACCACTGATCGCCAATGCCGCATGCGTCCAACACAAGGTGACCTGCACGACAACAATGGCAATGACCATCCAGCGAATGTTGCGAAACACAAGAAGAATCACCGCCGCCAGTAGAAGGGAGGTCGCCCATCCCAGGCGATCTCCGTCTTCTTCGACGTACTTGAAACCGTCGACAACCATGACCGGTTCACCAGTGATCATCCCCCCGGGAAGTTCGTCGAAGATAGCTCGAATCTTGCCAATCAGTTCGACACGGCTTACTGTCGTCGCACTCTTGGGCGTGAGTTGAATTGGCAAAGCAACGATGTTGCCTTCGTGATTGTGCGTGTAGCCGGAGAAAAGTTCTTTCAGTTTCGCGCCGGCCTCTGACTGGGGATCGAGCACGAAGCCTCGTGTCAGATCGCGATCGAGTGAGAGAACTTCTTTGATGCCGTCCAAATCTTCGATCTTGGTTCGTACTTCCCGAACCCGATCTAGCCCACTGCCGTCCTCGGCAAAGAGTTGATCGTCCTGATAGACGCCGAGAATAACCTCGTTGCCGCCGAAAATGCGATTGAATTGTTCGTGTGATTGGATGAGAGGATCTTCCGCAGCGAACATGTTTTCAATCGAACGATCGAATGACAGCCCCTGTCCGAGATAGACGGCCCCCACCGTTAGCGCAATTCCGATAGCCAAGAGAAGCCATCGCAGGGCGATCCATCTTTCAAATAGTTTCTTCACTACGATTCCTAGTTGGGTGCCCTCATCGTCATTCGCGTGCCGCGTCTGTTATATTCTACGAAGTCCCCCTGGTCGTACGAGTCGGCTTCTTTTGATCGGTCACCAAGATGGATTCTACGAGCGATGCCTCTCCCACTTCGCCTCGTCGCGAAAGCGTCTGGCTTGATTGGCAATGGTATGCCGTCCTGGTCGTGGCGTTACTAGTTCGTGGTGGCATTGGCTACGTTCAGTACGAAAACTTCTCGCAAGACCCCGACAGCTATCGACTGCTGGCCGACAATATCGTGCGTATTCACTCCCTTACGCTCGACGACCCTGCGGAACCAACCGCATTTCGCCCTCCGCTTTATCCACTTCTTTTGGCGGTCACCAGCATTTCGCGAAATGTTTTACCCCGTGAAGTGATGCTCCTGCATGTTGTGCTGGGTGTCGTTATGGTGGGATTGACCTTCTTTTGGGCCATTCAGATGGACTTGGGACGATGGCGTAGCGCAGCCGGACTGTTGGTGGCTATCGACCCAATTCTGCTCAATCAGTCGACTTTGGTGATGACCGAAACGCTGGCGACCTGCCTGGCAATTCTAACGCTGGTCGCAGTTTCTTCGCTGGTGTACAAAAATTTATCGAGCGATGCTGCTCGTGGTAGCCGGGATGCCACCATTAGCAGTGTGAACATCGCAGGTGCCGTCGGTTTGGCAATTTTCTGCCGGCCAACATTCTTGGTTTGGGCGGTTCTGCTTCCGATCGCCATTTGGTTTTGTTGCCGGGGCTGGAAATTGCGACTTTCATCCATACTGGCCTACGGCTTAATCCTTTTATTCTTGCTGGCGCCCTGGGTCGTTCGTAATTTGCTTGTTTTTGAGGCCCCTGTGCTAGGGACCACACATGGTGGTCATACCTTACTTTGGGGCAATAACGAGTCTTACTACGAGTACCTAAGAAGTGGCGGCACACCGGTATGGGATAATACAGAATTCCATCAACGATTTGCCCATAGGAACCCTTATCTGGGAACCTCTGCTAGCGAATTAGCGCGCGATAGAGCCGCCTACGGCGAAGCTTTCGATACCATGCAACAGAACCCAGACATGGCCGCTTATAGTGCTTTGGTTCGATTCACCATGTTCTGGCGACTACTTCCCAATGCCCTTTCAGAAGAAGAAAGCAGTAAGCGTACGTTGGTTCGCTATGCTATCGGGGCGTGGTACCTTGTGCAATTTTCCTTGGTAATTGCTGGCTTTTATGCCCTCGGCAAAGACTTAGCGAAGCCTGGCTGGATTGCGGCGATGATGTTGCTAGCGAGCTTTACGCTGGTACATCTTTTCTTTTGGAGCAACATGCGAATGCGCTCGCCGCTGATTCCGATTCTCGCTGTGCTAGCGTCCGCTGGAATCGAGTTAATCTGGAATCGGCTGGCCAAGCGTTAATCAGCCGGAAGCTGGCTTGCTCTGGTCTGGGCGCATCCCTATAATCCGCCCCGCTTTAACCACTCGGGGCGTCAAAGATTCGCTCGTACGCGACCTGAGAATTCCAATTAGCCAGAGTCAATCGGCAAGGAAGCCAGGACCCTGTTTCCCCCTCACAGGACAAGTCCGAAGACGCACCAGCCTAATCGCTGGTGCGATTCCGCGTTCTTAACGCGTGCGCTGACGATGTGCGCTTCGTGGGTACTGATTGGGTTCTTATCGGCAACTTCGGTCGCTGAAATCCACCTTCCTCAATCGGACGCTACACGACCGATCTACGTACGAGCCGATGACGCGCGTCACTGGCAAGATGGAGAGCAAGAGGTCTGGATCCTTCGCGGCGATTGCGAGATCGTCCAAGACAATACGGTGCTGAAAGGGAAAGACGCCGTACTTTGGATCGAATACGCACAACCATTTCGCTTGATCCCTCACAAAGTCACTGTTTACCTCGAAAACAAGGTCAGCGTTACCTACCGTGATTCCGAAGCCGGACGAGTCCAACTTGAAGATACCACTTGGCTAGGACAACTCTTTACGACCTCACGTATTCAATTGCCCGTCGATCCGACCAAGGCTCCGCCGGCGGTTGCCCCGGCTATTTATCATCGCGGCCGCAATGCGCAACCACTGGACGAACACTTTGCACCGAAAGAGCCGACCCAGGCACCCATTCAACAAATCCAGTTCGAAGGGGGACAGCCGATGCCTCCTGCGATTTCGATCGCTCAGCCCCAAATACGTGTTCGCCTCTTGCAGAGATACTCCAATGGCTACCAACTGGAAGTCGATACCGACCCCAACACCGGCGAAACAATCGCCAAGTTTGATGCCGGTATGAACCTGATTGTCGAGGGACTCGGTGAACTCGATACGATTAGCCTTCTGGCAGACCGTGCGATTATCTGGTCGAAGAGTGGGGTTGAAGGAATCACTGGGCCCGATGGGGATACCGGCGACGGCGATTATGAACTGTACCTGGAAGGGAACGTTGTTTTTCGCCAAGGAGAGCAGGTCGTCTATGCCGAACGCATGTACTACAACGTCGCCGAAGAATACGGCACGATTTTAAATGCAGAACTTCTGACGCCGGTGCCAGAGTACCAGGGACTGGTTCGCCTGAAGGCCGATGTTCTGCAGCGCGTGAATCGAGATCGCTATCAGGCATTTGGTGCTGCGATCACTACCAGCCGAATGGGCGTACCAACCTATTGGTTTCAGTCGAACCAGATCGAATACACCGACAAGCAATCGACGGTGATGAATCCGATTACCGGTGAGGCCCAGATCGACCCGATCACTGGGCAACCGAAAATCAACCACAAACGCCTGGCGACTTCACGCAACAACACCCTCTACTTCGGTGAGTATCCCGTCTTTTACTGGCCTGTCCTTTCCGCCGATATCAATGATCCGGTCTTTTATCTGAACAAAATCAGCTTCAAGAACGATGATGTCTTCGGGTTTCAGGTCCGCACCGAGTTCGACAACTACGAAATTCTCGGGATCGACGAGCCCTGGGAAGGTACCGAGTGGGTTACTGACCTCGACTTTCTATCGGAACGCGGTGTTGGCGTAGGAACCCGATTCAACTTCGATCAGACCTATTTCCCGTACTTCAATAATCCGGCAACCGGGTTCCTGGATGCCTGGGGCATCTATGACACCGGCACCGATAACCTGGGGGCCGATCGTCGTGAACTCACTCCGGAGACGGACCTTCGCGGTCGCGTGTGGGGGCGTCACCGCCAGATGACCTTTGGCGACTGGCAATTCACCGGCGAACTCGGCTTGATCTCAGACCGGAACTTCCTTGAGTCCTACTACGAGAAGGACTGGGACACCCAAAAGGATTTTGATACATCGTTCGAGCTGAAGAAACTTGTCGATAACCAGAGCTTCAATATTTATGGCTCGTCGCGCGTGAACGACTTCTTCATGCAGACCGAGTGGATGCCCAAGCTCGATCATTACATGCTAGGGCAACCGCTGTTGTTCGACCGTTTAACTTACTTCTCGCACTCATCAGTCGGCTACGCTCGCCTGAGGCCTTCGACCGCACCTGAAGATCCAGAAGACGCTGCCACGTATGCCCCGCTCGCCTATGAAGTCGATGTCGAGGGCTTGGTGGGCACCACGCGGCACGAAATCGATATGCCGTTAGAGCTGTTTGGCTCGAAAGTGACTCCCTATGCATTAGGCGATGTCACCTATCAAGGGCAGGATATCAACGGCGATGATCTACTGCGAGGCTATGCCCAAGGAGGCGTACGGGGGAGTATCATGGCCTGGAGCGTCAATCGAGCCGCTCAGAGCCAGTTGCTCAACATCAATGGCATCGCTCATAAGGTCACTCTCTACGGCGACCTCTACTACGCCGATTCGAGCCAGGACCTTTCTCGCATGGCGATCTACAACGATATCAACGATGACTCGCAAGAGGCATTTCAGCGCCGCTTTAAATTCAACACCTATGGGCTTCCAGCCGGAACACCGGTCCCAGATTCCGTCGATCCTCGCTATTACGC
The DNA here is from genome assembly GCF_013618625.1 of Bremerella alba. NCBI lineage: Bacteria > Pseudomonadati > Planctomycetota > Planctomycetia > Pirellulales > Pirellulaceae > Bremerella > Bremerella alba. The sequence goes on from NZ_JABRWO010000004.1 coordinate 145,182, forward strand.
ATTCCGGACAAACCAGCAAGGATGGGTGACTTCGCCAGTAGGAGAAATCGCCGACGATGTCTCGGCGGCCAACCTTCAGTTGCGACAAACCTGGCAGACCAAACGAGGCGGCCCTGGCAACGAGAAGATCATCGATTGGATTCGGTTTGATGTTGGGGGTACTGTCTTCCCTGATGCCGATCGAGACAACTTCGGCGAGACCGTAGGCCTGTTGAATTATCAATTTGACTGGCAGATCGGCAACCGCCTGAGTGTCTTCTCTAACGGTTTCTGGGACGTGTTTGACGACGGCTTGCAAACGATAACCATCGGTAGCTACATCAACCGCACTCAGATCGGCAATCTTTACCTGAGTTACACCGAGACCCTTCAGCCGTTTGAATCGCAGTTGATCATCGCATCGCTGCAATATCGACTGAGCGAGAAGTGGTTCGGAGGACTGGGAGCAGCGTACGACCTAAAAGGAAGCACGAACCTGGGACAGAATGTCTTCCTGACGCGTATCGGCGAGTCGAGCCTATTTACCTTCAACGTCAATGTCGACACCAGTCGAAACAACGTAGGCTTCGGCATTAACTTCGAGCCTAGGTTCTTCGCGACCGGAGAATATAGCAAGATCAACGGCGAACCCCTTCCTCCGCTGGGCGCCTACGGACTCGAATAGCAAGTTGGCCAAGAGGATCAGATCGCGATGAAAAACGAAATGACACCTCGCGGTTGGATCCGCAAATTCGGCCTGGCTTTCTCAGGACTGTCGTGGGCCATTCGTACCGAAGGGAGTTTTGCGGTTCACCTGCCAGCGGCAGCGCTGGCTTTCTCTGGAGCGGCACTTCTCCAATTCAACTACGTTAGATGGTCGATCCTCGTTCTTGCCGTTGGCTCTGTCATCGTTGCTGAGCTATTGAACACGGCAATAGAATGCCTTGCCAAAGCGGTCGACGATCAACCGAACGAGCACATTCGGGTTGCGTTAGACATCGGCAGCGCGGCTATCCTAACCAGTAGCCTATTTGCTGTCGTCGTGGGCTTCTTTTTGTTCTGGCAGCCACTCTGGCTTTGGTGGAGCCCAACTTTGGCTAACTAGTAAACCCACGTCCGCAACCTCGCTCAAAAAAACAGTACCCTGCAGTATGGTGAATACTGCAGGGTACTGTCCAAGTATCAGTCAAGTGATCGATATTTGGCTAAGCCGAATCCATCCCCAAATAGTTGCCTGACTGGTATTCAACATCCTGTTAAGTATCGCATTATTGCGTAAGGGCTATTACGAAGCGGTCCGCCAATGACCTATCGAAAAACTAACTCCATCGCGTTTTCGAGTGCTAACCCAGAGAGGTTCCTCTCTCGCATGGGGACCAACTTATCGGCATTGCTTTGATTTGACTAGCCTTTTTTGCGAATTCCTTAACGCTAACTACACTAAGCCATTTCGAAGCGTCAGAACTTACGTAAAGAGCGCATAAAGAAAGCCACAAGTACACTTACTTGCGGCTTTCTAAATTGTGCAGTTTTACTCAGCTAACCTAAGCAACGATCTCGCTGATCTTCACTTTGGTGTAGAGCTGACGATGGCCTGTCTTGCGTTTGCTGTTCTTACGACGACGGAACTTTTGAATGACCAGCTTTTCGCCTTGGACGACGCCAACCACTTCCGCTTTGACCGAAGCGCCATCAACCGTAGGCTTGCCGATCTTGACGCCGTCTTCACCAGACACCAACAAAACGTTATCGAACGACAAAGCATCGCCGGCGGTCGCCTCGAAGCGGAAATCGATCCGTAACTCTTGGCCTTGTTCGACTTTAATTTGCTTGCCGTCTTCTTGAATAATCGCGTACATCCGATTGAGCCCAACCGAGTTTTATATTTTTGAACAGCCCCTAGTGGGGCGAATGACTTCAGGGGAAACCACACAATTTACCGGGCAAACGGCAAACTGTCGAGGGCACCCAAACTGTTTTCTTCAAATTGGCCCCTGCACTTGCCTGGCGTGCTAGACCTTGGCAACGTTAGAGGCCACACCAGAGCGAGGCACATTAAACATGCCCCACCCATAAACCATTGATACAATAAGACTTAGCGTCGACCATTGCGCGAAGCATCGTGCGGATCGGTCATGTAAATACGGCGGCCTTCCGCATCTTTACATTCCACCTCAACATGCTCAGGAAAGACCGATTCGCTGCCGATGATATGGACAACTACCCGGTTGTCGTCTTCGATAACCGCAATTTCCCGACGTTTCTTGTTATTCAGGTAGGCAGCTACTTCTTCGTTAACTCGGCAATTGATCTGGCTTGCCTTGGGCTGCTGGGCTGCAGCAATCAAGACACGCGTTACCTCAATCGCCATGCTCTCGGACGACTTCACAACGCCACGGCCGCTGCAGCAGGGGCAATCTCGGAAGATGCTTCGCTTGAGACTTGGCCGGACACGCTGACGCGTCATCTCGATCAAACCGAAGGGACTTGTCCGCAGAATCTTCGTACGGGCTCGATCACGTTTGACTGCATCCTTGAGGGCACGCTCGACGTTGGCTCGATGCTTCTCGCGTCGCATGTCGATAAAGTCATTGACGATCACTCCACCAAGGTCACGCAGGCGAAGCTGGCGAGCGATTTCCTTGGCAGCCAACAGGTTTAGATGATAGGCCGCTTCTTCCGAGCTTCCGTCGTAACGGAAGTTTCCACTGTTCACATCAATTGCCACTAGGGCTTCGGTCTGATCGATCACGATCGAACCACCGCGGGACAGGGGAACTTCGCGTTGGTGAATCTTCGCGATTTCCTCGTCCAGGTTATATTTGCGGAACAAGGCATCTTTCGCATCATGCCGATGCAAACGATCGACAAATCGTGGCATTACGAGTTGCAGGAATTCCTTGGCAGCCTCGTACTGCTCTTTTCGATCGATATAAATCGCGTCGACATCGGCCGCAAAGATATCGCGAATAGTGCGAATGATCATATCGCTCTCTTCGTATATCTCGCAGGGTCCAGTCGTCTTGCGAATTCGGCGAACAATCAAACGCCACAGGCGAAGCAGGTACGCCATGTCGCGGGACAGGTCTTTCTTCGTTCGATCTTGTCCGGCTGTGCGGACAATGAACCCCAACCCCTTGGGCGGCTCAAGATCCAAAAGCGTGCCGCGTAAGCGACGACGAACCTGGTCGTCTTCAATCTTGCGAGAAACACCGACTCGACCAAGTGCCGGCATCAAGACCAGGTAGCGCCCTGGAATGCTGATATAGGTCGATAAGGTTGGCCCCTTGTTACCGATCCCTTCCTTGATGACCTGCACGAGGACTTCGTCGCCTCGCTTGAAGATCTCTTGAATAGGTGGCTTAACACGTGGACGTGCCCCGGGACGTTGCCGACGACCGCGACGCTGCTGAGTTTTGGTTCCACCTCCGTCTGAGGGACCGTCGTCGTCCGAGTCGCCATTGTCGTCGCTATCATCGTCCTCGCCGAAGTCACTGCCAAACCGCGATGCGGCTAAATCTTCGGGACGATCGTACTGAGCGGCCGGGTCATATCCACCCTGGCGAAAATACTGCGGCTCGACGTCGCTAATGTGGAGAAAGCCATTCTTGCCGACACCAAAGTCGACAAACGCTGCTTGAATACTCGGCTCAAGATTAACGACAACACCCTTATAGATGTTGCCGACAAAGTTCTCCTGGCTGCTCCGCTCAAGATAGAACTCTTCCAGAATTCCATCTTCCACGATCGCAATCCGGCATTCTTCCGGCTGCGATACGTTGATCAGCATCTCTTTTTTCATGAAAAGCTCGCTTTGGTGCATGGGACCATGACCGCGAAAGCTTTTTCTCGAATGCGATGGTGTTGACTGAGGCTGTCTCGACGATATCTTTCGACCTACGCCGAGCCCGGTCCGGATCTTCTACTGCGGTGGCTTGAGAGCAACCTGAAGTGTTTTCACGCGGCTTGTCGGGTTGTCCAACAGTGTATTCCTTGTTGAGGCAACGATTCTAAAATAGCGATCTATCGCAAAGTGGCCGCAGGTAAAGGGATCTCGCACAATCTATATTCCGCATCTTCGCTGAGGAGCTGCTGTCGTTCTTCGCCCTGTGATGGCGATGGCTGGCTCTAGCGGTTAGCGGTTAATTTGGCGTGTCCTCTTATCGCTGACTTTTGCCATCTTGGGCTTGGGTCACTTGTCTGTCGCTGGTCTCTTGGAATCGGCTCGCTCCCGTAACAGGCTTTTTAAAAGTCCCTGCGACGGGGTCGGTTGCCCTGGATTCGATAAAAGCGTTCTTGCCTTGGACCTGTGTCAAGGAATCCGGCGAATTACGATTCACCGGAAAAATATTCTTCTGTGATTTGTCTATCTGGCCCTGATTAACAAGGCTTTCTTTTTTCGGCTGGTGGACGTACATCCGCCATACCGCATTAGGCATCATCGGGAAACAATTGCCGTAAGTTCTCTCGTAGCAATCGTTTAATTTCCCATGCGTTGTCCATGTCTCGCACACGGGTCGCCAACTCTCGACATTTCTGAGCGGAGACGGTGCGGCATATTTGTTTGATTTCTGGAATCGCGCTCGGCGTAACACTCAAGCTACGCAAACCCATGCCAATTAGCAACATGGTGTAAACAGGATTCCCCCCCATTTGGCCGCACAAGGTGACATCAATATCTCCCTTACGAGCCGAATCGACCGCCATCTGGATGAGTCTCAGGACGGCCGGGTCACAACTATTGTAAAGGGGCGCCACGTCTGGGTTATTGCGGTCTACTGCTAATGTATACTGGACCAAATCATTAGTTCCAATACTAATGAAATCGATTTCCTGAGCGAATCTGTCCAGCATGATGACGCTTGACGGGACCTCAACCATAATGCCGACTTTAAGGTCTCGGTTGAAGGCAATCGACTGCTCTTCGAGATCTTCCATCAAGTCGGAAAGCAGCATCTTGGCCTGACGAAGTTCGTGAAGCGTGCTCACCAAAGGGAACATCACCGATACGTCACCCAGCACGCTGGCCCTTAGAATGGCCCTCAACTGACGGCGAAACTGATCCGTGTTTCGCAACGAAAGCCGGATACTCCGCAGACCTAGAAACGGATTTTGCTCTGGCGGATGCCCATCACCGAAAATCTTATCTGCACCTAAATCCAAGGTACGAATAACGATAGGGCTTCCCTGCATGTCGCGAATGACTTTGGAATAAACCTGGTAGTGGTCTTCTTCGGTCGGCTCGCTTTCTTGGCCCAGGTAAAGAAATTCTGTCCGATACAGCCCCACGCCACTGGCACCGCGCTCGATACACGCGTCGGCCTCGTGCGGGAACTCGATGTTGGCCATCAACGTAATCGTCTCGCCATCGGCCGTAACCGCAGGAAGGTCACGCAAACCGCGAAGCTTGATCTTCGTCTGACGCTGCTGCTCGACTTCATTCTCGTACCGTAAGATCGTCTCTTCGTCAGGCTGGACAATCACCCTGCCTTGATGCCCGTCGATGATCAGCGTCGTATCGGTTTGAATCTCGCGAAGATGAGATCCGACACCAACCACGGCCGGTAGCTCTAAGGCCTCGGCCACGATCGCCGAGTGGCTACCAGGGCCCCCCACCTCGGTGACGATCCCACGGATATTCACGCGATCCAGGTTGGCCATTTCACTGGGCGTCAGATCGTGTGCGATCACGATCGATGGCTGCTTGGCGGCGAGCTTTCGCTTGGCATCCGCGCCGAACAACACATTGAGCAAACGCTGTTCGATGTCGCGAAAATCACCTGCCCTTTCCCTTAAGAAAGGATTCGGCACACGCTCGAAGAACTGGATATAGCGAGCAAATGACTGCGAGACGGCGTATTCGGCCGTGTAATGGCGATAACGAATCGAGTCGATGAGCGACTCGTTTAACTTCTCGTCACGAACCATCTGCAAATGAGCCGAGAAGATTGCTCCGTACTGATCTCCCAGTTCCGTGGCAACTTCGTCCTGGCTGGTCTGAATTTGCTCGGCGACCAGATCCATTGCGTCAGCCAGACGTTTGAGTTCCGCTTCGACATTGGCTCGAGAAATAAAGCGGCGAGATACCTTCGGCTGCTTATCGTCGACCACCATGGCCTTGGCAATAGCCACGCCAGGAGAGACAGCAATCCCTTGGAAAACTCGCATTAAAATTGGCTCACTTTATTTAGTACGAGAACGCGTGAGACGACTTATCGAATCACAATTCGTTCTCTTCATCGTCCTCTTCGATGAAGCGTTTCACAACATCTACCAGGGCATTCGCGGCGACCTCGGCGTCGGGACCGGTGACAATAATGGTCAGTTCGGTTCCGTGTTCGGCTGCTAAAGTCATCACATCGAGAATGCTCTTGCCACTCACTTTTAAGCCATCGCGCGTGATCTCGACCTGAGACTGATATTGCATCGCAACCTTTACGAACAAGTTCGCTGGGCGCGCATGAAGTCCCTGCCGATTTGGCACAATTACTTTTCGAATGATGGATTCATCGCCCATCCGAACGTTGCCCCGTATGAAGGGATGCCGCTAGGAATTCGACTCGATGACCCCGCCTCAAGCCGATTCGGCATCTCCGCCAAGGATTGATGCGAATGTTAGCTGCCGAACTGGTTGTTGTCCGCTTCGTCTAGCAGAGTCTTGATGTCATCGACAGACTTTGACTGCTTCAAAAACTTACAGAACATGTCGTCGCGTAGTTGACGCGAGATGTTCTCCAGAGCTCGGAGGTGATCTCCAGGACGATCCGGAGGCGAAACCAATAAAAAGAACAAGTGGACCGATTCGCCATCCAAGCTGTTGAAGTCGACACCGTCCGCGCTAACGCCAACGGTCCCTACCAGCTTTTCGACGCTGGGGTGCTTTGTATGAGGAACGGCGATGCCTCGGCCAATGCCGGTGCTTCCCAGTTCTTCACGCTTCAGAATGGCTTTGATGATGCTCTCGGCACTATCTTCCATGAGGTCGCCCGACGCCACGAGGCTGGCCGCCAATTCGCGGATGACGGCTTCCTTATCCTTCGACTCTAATTCCGGCTTGATTGCCTTCACACTGATAAAATCGGCAAACTTCATTAGCTAGGTTCCTTTTCATGGTGGACCGGGCCGGTAACAAGTCAGTGCAAAGACTCGGTGCCAGATGTCCAGCGTAGTTTCGCCAGTGTGGTCTCTGTTCTATCCCTCGAAGTTCGTTTCCGCATCGCTGGCAGGTTGCCCTTTACCGCGATGCGCCTTCAGCTTTTCTTTGTGCTTACGGAGCTGCTGTTCCATTTTATGGATGGTGCTGTCCAAAGCTGCAAGGAGGCTTTCCGCTTTGTCTGTCGCCACAAAGTCATCCGTCTTCTCGGCCGTGACGCGCAATTCAACCTCTGGCTTTTCGGTATGCTCCAGGTCGATCGTAACTTCCACCGCAGTGATGCGCTCAAACAATCGGTTTAGCTTAGAAACTTTCTCAGTGATCGTTTCTTGTGAGGCGGGACTCAATTGACCATGGCGCGTTGATATGTTGACTTGCACGTATGAAATCTCCTGACGGGACGATCCGGCTAAGTGGGGCTAAAGCTCGACATATCGGTTAGCTAACCAGACATGACGACGGAGAGGTAGCCCCCGTTTCATCATGGATGCTATAGCGGAAACCACCCAGTCTACAAGCAAGCGATCAGGCTGACAAATGGAGCCACCACCCGTTTCTCACCAATTTCTAGACGTTTTTTAAAAACCGAGAAGTGTCAAATGGCAATCTCCGACCATCCGTTCGTCAGGTGCGATCCCCCCGAGAAGGCGGCAGATCGTCGCAATTAAAGAGAGTTCGCCGTTAATATCATGACAACGGTGGCTTGTGGATACCTGAAGCCAGGTTCCACTAGGCGGCATATCTCCTCCGGATTCACCGGCACCAGGGGCCGCTAGCCAGCTGACTTTTCTAGATTCTGCTACCGATTTTGTCGCTTCGAGAGCTGAAATTGGGTCCAAGCCCGCACAGTCGGCTCGGGATGCCTTAGCAAGGTTTCCAGCTGCAAGCGAGTTTCGTCGGTTAGCTGATCGTCTGAAAATCCACAGATCAGGCGATAAATCAGAGGTCCATGCTCGGGACTTTGCCGCAAAAGCGCGCTCTTCGTGGCTTGGGCTAAAGCTGAATCCTGTGCCAGTAAATTCTGGACATCCATCAAATGGGACTCGAGTAATTGCGGATCTTGAATAGAGCTCGAAGCTTCGCCCCAGACATCTACTTGCCCCAACTGGACAAGGGTTATGGTCGCATCGAGGCGATGTCCGGGCATTTCCGCAGATCGTGAATCTTGTAGATAGCGAATCGGTTCCCCCGAGTTTTGAATGGCCTTAGCGAGAACTGATCCCGGAGTTTTAATCCATGATTCATTCGGCTCGCTCACATCACCTCCACGAACTCCATGATTCATATGGGCGATGACCTTCTGTCCGTACTGAACAGGAATTGGACCGCGACAGCTAGGTATGACTAGTTCTGCTTCACCCGAGATTCCCTCGAAATGAACTTCCTGATTCGCAGTCTGAGTTGCAAAATCAAGTCCACGAGCAACAACCGCCCGCGTGGATAGCCCCAGTCGAACCGGTCCATGAGAGGCCAATATTTTCACTTGTTGCCCGGCAACGTCCAACGTAAACTCCTTGCCAGGCTGCATATCGACGATGAGCGAGCCATACCGAAGTTTGGCGACCTCACCTTCACTCAACGACAATTCCGATAGCGGTCGTAATTCAAGCTGAATCCCTTCACGAATGATTCGGCAATGTCCTCCGGGACTTACGACAACGTCGTTTGTGGTGAGTTGCTGGATCTTTGCTGCTTGCCAAGATCCGCTAAGGGAGTCTTGAAGTAAGGTCCCTAGGGCCGTGTCGACATTCCACGTGTTTGAAACTAGCGGATCTTGATCGATAGAAACGGGCATGTGAAACGCCGTCGTGGCAACTTCCGGCAGCAGGGCCGGGACTGCTGCTTTCGGCGATGTCGTTTCAATTGACGCCATCGACTCGACCTGAGAAACCAGGACGTCCGGTGCGATGTTATCCGTTGGAACCTCTGGAATATTTTTAGGCTCGGAAGCGGATAGTGATTTGCTTTGCCAATGCTGGGCGATCATCGCCTCGACTTTGTCTCGATTCATCGTGACAAATGTAACCAAGACTAAAACACTGGCAGCTAAAGCAAATAAGCGAAAAGTCCCGCCAACCCAGCCTCCCTTCGCAGGCACTGGCCGATCGGCAACCACCTGCTTCTCAGCCAGCGGCGTGCTTGGTGGCGCGGATTGATAGGTTAACGCAGTGAGGTCGATTGCGATTTCATCATTCGCTGCTGGAATAGACTCAATTGGCCCAGGCATGATCGCATACAGACGCTGACGCAGAGCTGGCTCTGTGGGTGTTGGGGTCGAGAGCCATTGGGCAATGATTTCATGGCAAGACGCAACTTCAGCCAAGAGACGATCCGACGCAAAACACTCGTTCTCGAGTTTAACGACTTCTTCGGCGGGTAGTACGTAATCGAGATATTGAGATACTCGTTCAAGACAAAGCGTTCCACGTGCTTCGATCGCCAGTGGAACAATCTCACGCCTTGCCGCTCGATCTTTCAAGTGGCGCAGCAGTTGAGCTACGAACGGGCTTTGTTCGATCTTCAGGGCGATAAGTTCCGCTTGCTGCTCATTCAACAATCCATGTTCATGAGCCAGTAGCGTTCGCAATGTCAGGCGCATCCGTTCCCCTGGACTTGGCTGGGCGTGTTCGTTGTGTCGCTAACTTATGCGATCGATAACCAACCTGACGGATAGTAACGAGCCGACAACCATTTACCCAATAGCGTTTTACAGCGGAAGCTCGACAGCAAGCTCTACGAAATCAGCAAAACTTTTTCATCCCGATTTTTTTGACAAACCTTGTTTCGAAGCGTATTTCTTAACATCCAGTTTCTTATTCCCGTTTCTACGGGCAGTTCTACGGCTCTATCGCCGCGGATGAATAAGGCTAGCGGTCTAGTGCTAGCGATTAGTCGGGTTTTATAAGGCCCTGTCTACCGAAAAGCTCTTTTGCTCTAGAAAATCTGCTATCAACACCGCTAGCAGCTGTCGATGAATGCTAACGGCCACACGGTTGTGGCCACGTGCGGCATGGTGGCCGTGCGAAGCAGGAAGCCAGAGTGTGGAACGGAATCCAATAACTCCGCATTGTTTGGCAGCTTTGAGGTTCGTCACCTCGACGGGTCCGAAGCAAAGTCGTGGAGCATTTTAGTCATGAAGACGTTTCTATCTGTACCTGGTGCCTTGGCCGGATTGCTAAGTGCCAGCGCGTTGTTTGCCCAGTCCCCTGGCGACATCTACCCATCGTCGGCATATCGCCCTGGGGCGACCTACTATGCCGAGCCAAGTGCGCCCGCCAAGTTGTGGTCGCAGCCAACCTCGAATGTGAGCTACAAACCCGAAGCCAGTCTCGAACCTATACAAGGAGACAAAGCTTACATGGATGCCCTTGAAGGCAAGCACGAAGAAGTGGCTCCGCCTGTGATGCCCGGCTTAGAACAATCGGTTCTTTCGTCCGGTGACTGCGACTCAGGCGACTGCTACGGCGGATACGGTAGCGAAGCGTACGCCAATATCTGCATGCCGTGCAACCGCTGGTTTGCCTATGGTGGTGCACTGATCATGAACCGTGACCTCGAGAAAGAGGTTTGGTTGAGCTACGACACGGGTGACATCGGCCGACAAGTCATGGGCTCGCACGATGCCGGGATGGATTGGTCAGGTGGCTACGAAGTTCGCCTTGGCAAACACACCGGCTGCGGTACCTGGGCTTGGGAAGGCGTGTTCTGGGCGATTCGGGACACCACCGAATTCCAAGTGAACAACACGCAAGTCACCGGCAACTTGAACACCGTTCTGGAAGACAACTTCCAAGGTCTTTCGTACAACGGTGGTGGCGGTCTTTCCAATATCGACGACTACTACAACAACGCCTTAAATCACCGACTTCGTCGCACATCGGATTTCTACAATCTTGAACTGAACATGTTCCAAGATCCGACCATGTTCACTTGCAACACGGGTTGCAACAACTTCTCGGTGGGTGTCCTGGGTGGTGTTCGCTACTTCCGATTCGCTGAATCGCTGTCTTACTCTGCCGACACGGTCGACTATAGCTACACCGGTCAAGTCGACGAAGTCAACTACGATATCGACGTATCGAATAACCTGATTGGTCCGCAGATCGGCCTCATCGGCAACTGGACACACGGCTGCTGGAACGTTCACCTGGGTACCAAGTTCGGTATCTACGGTAACATCGTTACGCAGGATTCCGAACTGTATGGTGCCAACGGATACGCAGTAGTCGACAATGTCGCCAGCCCAAACAATGGTGGAGCATTTGACCTGAACAGCTCACGAAGCCGAGTTACCTTCCTGGGTGAACTCGATCTGGGCGTCGATTACCAAGTGTTCAACTGCCTGACTTTCAAGGGTGGTTACCGAGCCCTTGCCGCGAGCGGCGTTGGCCTGGCAGCCGACCAGATCCCGCAAAACTTTGAAGACTTCGCTGTTGTTAATCATGTACAAGCATCAAGCGACATAATCCTTCATGGTGCTTACTTCGGCGGCGAGTTCGTCTGGTAAGACATTGCATTTACGATCTGTTATGCCAAACAGAAAAAAGCCGTTCCCTTGGGAGCGGCTTTTTTTAATTCTTGCTTTTTGTCTCATGGCTTCTTCGATTGGGGGCGACCAAAGAAGCAGCGAAGACTTTGTGCAGAGACTACGTAGCCGCCTTTTGCAGGCTTTGATTGTACAGCTCGACAAGCGTGACCGATGGGTTGGCCAACTTGAGAACCGGAGCAAACTCTTCGTAGTCGGCGTCGACTTTTTCCAAAGTCTCAGCGACCGTTGGACCACCCTTCATCACTTTTTCGTAGCCCGACTGGAAACGCTCCAACTCTTTCCACGATTCGTCGGCGGTTGCCGGCAATAGTGCAGAGAGTGCAACAGCAACACGTCCCGGCTCTTGTTCCGGAGAGGCCAGGTAATCTTCGAGATCCAGGTGTGATTCAATCAGTTCAGCGAATGCTTCTGGCAAACTCCAGCCGCGAGCAATCACACCGCCTGCTTCTGCGTGGGTCCACCCAAACGTTTCGCGTTCCAGATCTGACATACGAGCTTGGCCTTCGCTACGACCCTCGATCAGCGTGCGGTACTTGTCGCCAAGCTCTTTCGCCAGCAACGGCACAGCCATGTCTTGCAGCAGAGCAGCGGCAAACAAATCTTCGGCATCCTTCAAGCCCAGATGCTTTCCAACAGATCGGGCAAACAGACCGCGGCGCAGAGAATCTTGCCACAGGCTTTTGAGATCAAATGGGCCACTCTTTGGGTTGGGCATCAAGCTGAAGACAGCACTCCAAAGTGCGAAATTCTTGATCGTGCGAATCCCCACAAGCGTAATAGCAAGCTTTACGTTGGAAATCTCTCGCGAGAAACCGAAGTACGACGAGTTTACGAATCGCAATACCTGTCCGGTCAGCCCTGGATCAGCTTCGATGGGTACCGCAAATTCTGCGGGTCCATTTTCGGGGTCTTGAGCGAGTTCTAACAATCGAATAGCGCTTTGCGGTAAAGCAGGCAGTTGGGCTCCGGCCAGCAGATCTTTAAGAGAAGTATTTTGAGTCATCGTGATTCTCATCCCGTCAATTTTGGAAGCGAAAAGTTCCCCCGGTCGCTCGGTTCGAAACGCAGACCGCACGTGAAATAAATAGGTCACGGCACACCTTGAGGCAACTTTCGATTTTCGAAGATTGAGCTTTCACGGAAATCCAGCGGTGTCGCTCACGCATCGCGTTTCCAAAAAGCAACATCGCACACCCATATTGTGAGGCAAGAACGCCACAGGAAAGTAGCAACCAGTCAGCATCCACGTTCTGCAACCGACTTTCACTACAGAGGTTAGGGAAACCCAGTGACAATTCAGGCCGTCATGGCACATTCTCTGCAAAACAGGAGGAGGAACGACTTCTTGCTTTTCAAGTATTTGCAGAAACGAACTTTCCGTGATTCGCTTGCTTCTTTGTGTTTTTCTCGTACTCGGAGCGTTGTGGACAGCGACCTCCATGGTGCTGCCAACGCGTGGCCCGGCTGCTCAGCCGGAAGTCACGGTCATCTGGCGGCGAACCGACCAAGGATGGCTACGAGCCGAGAGTTGGCTCGTAACGAAAGATTATCTCTATCAGGAACCGAAGCCCCCACTTTATCCGATGACGCTCCTCCCGATTATCGTCACGCTGAGTATCGGGGCCCTCGTGCTAGGGCAGCCAAGAGATTGACGCGTTGCTCTTGAACGATCACTCTTCTTCTTCCATCCCTTCGCCGGAATCCGCATTCGATTCGATCTCAGCACGAAGCTCGTCGATCTTCATCGCTAGCCGGGTCAAATCCGGAATATTGTCGACGTTCATCTTCTTGAAGACGTTATGGCGACGTGCCTCGACAGTTCTTAGGCTTACATCCAGCCGATTGGCGATTACTTTGTTCGCCTTGCCGACCATCATGAGTTTCATAACTTCGCGTTCGCCGGCGTTCAGCTTCTCGTAGTTTTCTTTGGCTTCGGCCGACTCTTTGGATTCCTGCCTCCAACGGGCATCCAAGGCGATCGCTTCATTAACCGAATCGACGATTTCCTGCTGCTGGCAAGGCTTTTCCAGAAAGGTGATCGCACCGTTACGCATCGCTTTCACCGCGATCTGCATATTCGCATGCGCCGAGATAAGGATGACTGGAATGCGTTCCCCCATTTCAACCAATTGCTCTTGCAGTTCTAAACCACTAAGCCCCAACATTCGCATATCGGTTACGACGCAACCGGGACGGTTGGCATCGAATGATTGCAAATATTGTTCAGCGGATGCAAACGTTTCGACTTGAAGGCCGAGGGAACGAATGAGCATCCCAATCGATTCACGTGCCGCAGGGTCGTCGTCAATGACAAACACGGTCGGATTCGTCGGCATAGCCAGTTACCTGTTGGAGGGAAGTTGGAAGCGTAAAGAAAAAGCTTGTACCGCGTGAAGTGCCAGATTCAACCCAAATCTTGCCCCCATGCGACTCGATAATCGTGCGACTGATAGATAGGCCCATCCCCATTCCTTTTTCCTTGGTGGACTGAAACGCCTCGAACACGTCGAAGGCCGGAGGAAGCCCTACACCGTAGTCACGCACCGAAATCTGAACCATCGGGTCTTGCTTGGTTTCCACAAGTTTCGACTTAATTTCGATGATACGTTCGGCATTGTTGTCATCAATCGCATCAATCGCATTGGTGATCAAATTGATCAAGACCTGTTCTATTTGAATTCTATCCACAAATACACGGGGCGTCGAAGAATCTATCTCAAGAGAAATCTCGATCGCCTGCTCTTCCAAAAGCGGTGTCAGGAGAGCAATCGAGTCGCCCAGCAAATCTTTGATCTCAGCGGATTCCGCTTTGGGAGCAGTACGACTAACGAAATTCCGAAGTCGGCGAATAATCTCGGCGGCACGCCGGGCTTGCTGGCCAATTCTTGAAACGCACTGCTGCAAACTCGGCTTATCAATCCCCTCAGGCAACTTGAGGAGGTTTTCACAAGTCCCAGCGTAGTTCGAGATTGCGTAAAGCGGTTGATTTACCTCGTGAGCAAGCCCCGCGACCAATTCTCCCATGGCCGTCAATCGCAGAAAGTGGGCGAGCTCTGCGTTATGCCGCCGGATTTCTTCCTCGGCATTGACCTTCTCGGTGATGTCGTGAACAACTCCAACCACATGTGAGTTCTGGCTATCGGACACGTGGACAGGAGAAATAGAGATCTCAACCCAGCGAAATTCCTCGTTTTCAGCCTGGATCCTTATTGTGTCGCGTGCCGGTTGTCTGGAATGAATCCCTGCGACTATCAAACGCAATCGGGCATCGTAACGCGAATCACAGCGAATGACTTTCAGTCCGATTTGGCCGACTAATTCGCGATCGCAACCGACAATCTCAAGAAATGCCTGGTTGCAGTCGACAACCTTGATCTCGCCGAGAGAGAGTTGAACGATAAAGATTCCATCCCCCGCCGAAGCAATCGCTCGGTCGCGAATACGCATTTCTGTTTCGGCTGCTTTGCGTAGGGTAATGTCTTGAAACACATATTGCGTCGCATTTTGACCGTAATAATCCACCGAGGTGGTCATCAATTCAACGTCTAAAAGCGTCCCGTCAACCCGACGCAAAACGTACTCATTTAGTTGGCTTGGTGAACGTCTATCAGCATTCCCTTCATCGCCTCTGCCCAAGACTCCGTTATCTGGGATGTCAAATGCTTCGATAAACTTTCCGACCACTTCGGCCGTGGAACTAGCCCGCAAACATTTTTGAGCCATTCCATTGGCGAGGACAATCTTTCCTTCACATGCGACGACGATCGACGTCGGAGAATGATCGATCAGAGCGCGGTACCGCTGTTCGCTGTTGCGAAGCGCTTCTTCTGCCTCCATCTTCTCGCGTTGTAGACGCCACTCTCGAACGGACCTCTTGGCTAATCGAGGTAATTCTGTGAAGCCGCTTTCCGACTTGACGACATAATCGATCGCACCGCGTTTTAAAACGTCAACGGCCGTCTGCTCATCGCCCTGGCTCGTGATGATCATTACCGGATACCGGCCCGCTTTCCCTTGCGGCTCGATCAAGTCGGTCCCCAAACCATCGGGAAGCGAAAGATCGACGATTACCAGATCAGGTACCGCTTGTTCGATGGTATCGCGTGCATCTTTGAGCGAGAAATGAGTCGTCAGTTCGAAGTCTTCGATTTCTGAACGAAAACCACGCATGATAAGTCGCGCATGCGCGGGATCGTCTTCAACAATCAACAAACGCAACTTACCTACCATAGTTATTCCGCAGAAAATTCGGGGATGAGCACTGCCTGGTGGCTTCGTCGCAGGCAATGGAAGTTGAACTTTCCCTTCAAGTTGAAGGTGTATGATTCAACTCGGTCCAATAGGCCCCGACAGACCGCATTACCTTGACAAATTGCAAGTATTCAATTGGTTTTACCAAATAGCTGTTTGCAAACCTATCGGTCGCTCCGCGAACATCCGAGTCGGCATCCGAAGTTGTGAGAATGACGACCGGAATTTGTCGAAGCACCGAGTCTTGTTTAATTCGTCCCAGCACTGTCAGGCCATCAAACTTAGGAATTCGCAGATCAAGCAATACCAAGTGTGGCAGCTTGTTCATGTGCTCGAATCTACCGGTCTGAAAAAGATATGCGAGGGCAGCCTCGCCATCGCTAACGTGATCGATATCCAGCGATTCACCAAACTCGCTGAGTGTCCTCATCATCAGTTTCGCATGGGCCGGATTGTCTTCGACCAAGAGAACGCGACTGATATTGCTGACCATCCTATGCCCTCGTTAAAAATTCGCGATCAATATCCCTAGCAAGCTTCGATCACGATTGCTCAGGTGTTTCTTTGAGTGACTTGACGTATTGATCACTATCTTGAGGACTCCTGCTGCGGCGTTCAATCAGTATTGTCCCGAATGCCAGCAAAATCAACGAGATGAAGATCCAAGCCAAGTCACATAAGGCCGTTAGCGCCGTAGGAACCGCCAGAAATGGCGTGCAGGCCGCGCCAATCACACTACCAAGAATTAAACCAACGATTGCCCCAGGCCAAAAAGACTCGCGGATCCATCCTATGATGAATCCTACTACGGCACCGGTCACTACCATGGCCACGCTCCAAGAGACCCATTGCTCTGTTGCTACCGCCGAGCCGTAGACGTCATGCGTTTGAAATGATTGCACGATTGGCATGGCGATGCGTGCCAGAATCGCCGAGAACGCAACCAGCAGCATCAGAAAGATCAGTGGGAAGGATTGACCTTTTAACATGAATATTTCCGTCTAGTACTCACTGACTCTCAATTGGCCGTCAGAGCGATGTCCCATCTGATGGAACGGGACCGATCCAATCGTTTCCGAGATGAAGCGTACGCTACCATCGCCTAGAGCCGTGTTGACACCTCCGGGATGGTAACTTCCTATGCCGCCCACATATAGTGTTGGGTCGTTCGGAATCACGCCAAGCACTTTCGCTTGCAATAGCGGCACATTCTTCCCCTTGAAGTCCATAAAATCGGCTTCGGTCAGGTTCTTGGCCTCTTCGCCTTGCTCGCCTTCTTCCTTTTCCGCTTCTTCGTCACTGACATCGTTACCTGGAATCATCGCGCTAATATTATCAAACGCTTCCCCTGGCTGCATCTCAAGCGTGTTTAACCATTCTGGGTCGGTATAGACATTGGGCAACGCCATCGCGGGGCCACTTTTTGGAGATGCCCCTGTGTTACGAAGAGTTGCTCTCGTACCGCTTAACCAACCAAGATTACTGGTGGGTATTATATTGGCTTCCCCGAGAAATAGCGTGAAGGCCACACCGTCGCTGAAATCCGCAGTCGAGAGAGATTTGTTCAATATAAACGCCCCCGTATTCGATTCACTGATCGGCAATTCACAATGGTTGTGAATCCCCACATAGTGAGAAGCACCGACTCGATTATTCACTCGATTGACGGGACTTGAAGGACACTCCAGCATCTCCAGACTTAAAGCCCTGGGACCATTTTGCACCTTATCGTAGACTCCTTTTTTGAAGTCGATATGGTTGTAGGTGGTTGCGTCTCCTAGGTAGGGGAGGGTGGCCGAAATCCAATTGTGATGATACCCCTTAGGAATATTCCGAATGGGGCTCGTATCGTTGATTGAACCTGCAGGGAAATGCTGATTCGCGGACTCGTAGTTGTGCAGAGCCAGTACCAACTGGGCGAGATGGTTCATGCACTGCATCCGGCGGGCCGCTTCGCGAGCCTGTTGCACGGCGGGAAGCAGCAAGGCAATCAATACGCCAATAATGGCAATGACTACCAGTAATTCGACCAACGTAAATCCGCGGAAAGTTCTCGCGTTCATTAGTTTATCTCCGACGCTGGGAGTGAAATGGTCCATGTTCTTTGGTCACGAAGCATCGCTACGGAGTCATCACCAAGCTCGACGATGATCTCTAATTTGCGAAGTTTCGGGTCGCCATCTGGCTCGACCTTGATGATTGCCTTGGCTGCCTGCCTGAGGCCACTGTCCGCCTTAACAAGCTGCCACGATTCTCCGTCGTATTCTGGCTGAGCTGCTAAGCGCGACTTCGCTAACTCAATTGCGGCCTCGAATAACAAGTCCATTTGCGGCCGACTCAAATCCGTAGCCGAATGCCGCGAATGCGACGCAACCCGCATTAACGAAGCGGTGGCGATCAGCACAGCCGCCACCATGGCTACCAGAACAAACACACTGACAAAGCCGCTTGGCTTGCATGATCTCGGTTTCATGGCCGCCTCCCGATGGTTTGTTCAATGACGTACTCTTCCGAAGATGGTAACCCTTGGTTTGCTTCAATCAGCACACGCACTTGCTCTGCATCGTTCTGAGAAATGGTGACGCGGCACCTGGGCAATCGATAACCTTCCAATTGGACTTTATTCGATTCCTGGAACGTTAGCGTGCGTTCGAAGAGCCCACCCTTATTTTTGTACGAGACCGACGAGTCAAGCTTCTCAATGGTTAGCGTTTGATTATCAGGCAACGCGACTTCCGTCGCATCTCGTAAGTCCTGACGAAGTTGTGATTCCAACCGCGTGACTCCACTTTGCAATTCAAGCCAGTCCTGTGCCTGACGGGAATTGAGCTGACTCTGATGCAACAGCTTGATAGCAAGCGTGGCGATCACTCCACCGATCACCATGATCACTAACGTTTCGATCAAGCTGGTTCCTTTGTTACGTCGCGATCTCATGGCTGCTCCTCCGCGACTTCCCGTGGTGTCTGCTCGAATCGCCAAGCGACCAACGAGTATTCCGGCAAATGCGGAGACTTTGGCTTCCACGTCAGGACAATCCGTTGTCCGTCGGCTGGCTCGGAAACTGCATTCAGCTCGACTTGAATCGTATCTGGAGGCAATTCTTGCTGCTGCTCTAGCTGTTGAGTCCAACTTTCGATTGTCTCTTTGGCAATTTCTGTCTCATCGGCCGCGACGACGCGTTGGGCAAGATTGCTCAATGTTTGCTCTGCCACTAATTTCTGCTTGGAAAGCCCAATCCGAGCCGACTGGACAACCTGGATGGAGAGCACCACTGACAACATAGCCCCCAAGATTGAAAGCGCGACAACGCATTCGATCACAGATAATCCAAGCTGACTGACGTTTCGGGACATGATTAGTTGACCGGCGAATAAAGGGACAAGTTAGTCACCAAGTTGATAATTGGCAGGAAGATCCCAATGGCAGCAAACAGTACCGGCAGCGCGGCCAGCATGACAAGAATTGGCAAGGCGATCTTCATGGCCGGAGCCATCCGTTGCAAATGACGACGACGCTTGCCAATCGATATCTCTTTGAGCGCCCAAGACAGGTTGCCTGCGTCCTGTGCCGAGCTGGCCAAAGCCGCTTCACCGCGATTCAGAATCCCCTCGGTGCGGAGCGATTCAATCCAGTCTGCGCCGGCTTTTTGTTGTCTACCGACCTGCCGAGCGGCTCGCCGAATTCTTCCGGCCGGAAACTTGGCTTGAACAACTTCCAACGCACTTTGTACCGGCAGATTGGCAGCAACCACCACCGAGAGAACGTTCAAAAATCGACACTCGTTCAGTGGCCCATGAACCCAACGAAGCCCCCAAGGCAGTTCACTGAAGACTCCACATTGCACCATTATCATCAACACAAACAGCAATAAGGCGATGGGAATGATGAAATACAAACACCACAAAATGATATCCGTCGACCATTGACTCCAAACCCACAACGCTGGGAAGCCACTCGCACTCAAATCAAATTCATCCATGATCATCGCTATGACAGGCTTGATTTTAATTTCGGTGAACGTCAGCAACGCCAATTGAAATAATCCGACCATAACAACCGTAATCAGGCCACCCAAGAACAGGTCGAGATTGCCATAGTTGGTCGTGTCGTCACGAATAAATTGCTTGGAATGCTTGTTGATTACGTCGACGTTGCCCATCGTCCGGCCCAGCTCGAGCATCATGACCGTTTCCGCCGGCAAAAACACACGCGCGACGCGCGACGCATCGACGAGGCTCATGCCTGCCCCCAGCGCCTTGGCGAATCGATCTGCTTTTCGCTCCTGAAGACCCGTTGCCTCTTGCCGGTACGCGACTGCACTGGCAACCGGCGAGATACCTTTCTCCATCCCCGCGATCACGATCGAAACCAGGCTACGGTTCTCCATCACACGGTAACGCTGCATACCAATGCCAAAGAGAACAAAACAGACGACCGGGATTAAGAGGGCGGCGACAAACCCCGAAATACCTGTCCACCAACCCACGCCACCAATACAAATGATCATCCAGGCCGTGAGACGAAGCGAACGACGCAGCAAGGATGATTCTTCATGAGTCGTGCTGTCCCACTGATTCGACAGAACGAGCAGAACAACGCCCAAGAGGACGGCCATCCAGAGATTCTGTAAGTGGTAAAGAAGATCCATGATCTCAGGTCAACGCTTGAATCAAGTCAATTAAAGGTGAAACTAAAACGACAAGACGAATAGCCGCCCAAAACAGGGCCGCCAACACTAGAATAGTGATCACTGGCGGCCCAATCTTGCGAATTAATTCTCGCCGAAGAGCCAAACGTTCCTTTAAAAGCCGTTCGGCGCTCTCTAATGCTTCTGAAAGAGAATTGTTCGATTCCCCCCAACGCACCAAGGGGAGAATCGATGAAGGTATGTCCGGCGAAACCTGCCAGACTTCCCCTAAGTGCTTACCCTGCTCCATTTTCTCGGCCCAAATCGGCACCAATTCCGCGTAGCGGCGACTGGAAACCGCGTCCTCTAGAAGACGTAAAGCGGTAGGGGTCGGAATATTCTGAGCGACTAAGAGCCGAAGCTTGATGATCAAATCGAGCGATTCATACCACCAGAAGATTTTTCCGACCAGCGGTACACTTCGTCTCAACAAGGCGGTCTGTGCAGGTGTCAGGAATGCAGGAATTAAGAGCAACCCCACGATCCCTAACAGAAAAAAACTGACCCACGAAATGGTGGGAGCCCGAAAGATTTCCGGATCAAACGACAAATCAAGATCAAAGTCTTCATAGATGGAAAGAAACTGCGTCTGAATCATCGGCATGATGAACACGTTCAAAAAGTCGACGACCAGCAGCGTCACCGTGGCCAAAAGCAGAGGATACGAAAGTGCGGCCCACAAATCACGCCAATACTCGTTCCGCCAATTTTCTTCTTCCAGCAACTCGTAAAGCGTCTCTCCGAGTCGATGCGATTGAATGCCGGCAACCAAAATACTTTGGTGATACTTGGGGAGTCGCACGAAACTGAGATCGTGATCGACCAACGGGTTCCCTCCGGCGCGAACCTCTTTAGCTAACTGCCGGAAGGCTTGTTTGAGTTTCCGCTGCGAGACCTCCTCAGCAAATGCTTCCAGGCCTTCATCCAATGGCATTCCGGTATTGGACAACTCGCCGATGCAGCGTAGAAGCTCGGCCGACTCGGCCTGATTAAGTGAAATGAGAGAAGGATTGACTTCGTGCTCTATCTTCAAATCATCAGCGGTCTCCGCACTGCTTACCAGCGGGCGATTCAACTCGGAATCATGATTCGAAGAACCGATAGGTGGCTGCATGAACGAAACGCGGGAACAACTTGGCTAAATAGGAAGGACCAGCACGTGACGCAGAATTCCAATCCAGGGAACAAAAAGCATCAACGCATAAAGGACAACGACAAAGCCGCCGATCACCAGTGTGGCATAAATAGGAAGCTGATTCTGAATCCATAGCCCCTGTCGCCGGGCTTGGGAATAGTATCGCTCGCCGGTAAGTGTCAGGCTATCCGCCAGAGCATCAGGCTCTAAATGCGACGCCAAGAGCCATCGGCTCAAAGGATTCAACTCGGCAGGAGACGTTTTCAAGTCTCCCATTTCTATGCGGTTGGCCCATAAACGACCGCTCACTGTCATACGACGATTGCAGGTCGCTTCGGTCGCCAATCTGACTGCTTCAGGAAGAGGACATCGATGGCGAATCAACAACCCCATCAAATCGAAGACCATCGCCCATTGACAATTCCGAGCTACTTTCTTCGCCCCCGGCAACAGCCAGGTTACAAAGCCATCTCCCAAAAACAGAAATGAGGGCCAGACTTGCAACAGTGCGATACAGAACAGCAGCAAGCCGCCAAAGGGGATCAACGCGATGAAAAGTGGCTTCAATGCGGAGAAAAAATCGATCGAGCGAATGATGAAGGACGTTTCCGGAAGGAACGAATTGATGCAGATTTCACGCATCATCCGCAGTTGTTCCATCCCCACAGTCGCTCCGAAGATGCCTGCAAGGATCAACAATATGGCCGGATAGACTGAAGCTGTGAGGTAAGAGATCCGCATCTTTTGGACGCGCCGGGCGGTTGCCGCGATATCCTCCAACGCAGATGTCAACCTACCGCTGCGAATTCCGGCCGTCACCACGGCACGATACATGGGCGGAAACCCAGTCCCCAGTTCTTCGATCGCGTCCTCCAGCGACTGCCCTGCAGAAAGACGCTCGGAGAGATCCTCGCCCAAACGGCGAAGACGTCCCGTAAGATCCTTACTCATTCTCCCCAAATGAGGATCGAGTGGTAATTCGACACGTGATAACGAAATAATCTCGGCATTGAGGGCGAGAATATCTTCTAAACGGTATGATGGACGTGTCGAAGCCACACACAGTCTTTCCAGGGACAAATAGAGAATAGCACCGCAGCTTTATTCTAACCACGTTTCCCCCTCGACGGAAGAAAACTGACATCTTGTCCATTTTCAATTTTCTCCTAACAGTGCTTTTGTTAGGCATTTGCATCGGCTGCAGTCGCCCCCGGCAAGCACCACCTAAGCCGGAACCAGACGCAATTAAATCCAAATCGATTGATCCTCAACGGGTTCTCAAATCGGCCGATTCAGATCCTCAACCTTTGCCGCCAACGGTCTACCAGGACTCCGACGGATCTGTCGATCTGTCCCCGCTTACAGCCAAGTTGATTGGGGAAGGCATCGATCTCAATGAATGGGACCAAATCGTCGGCTTCAAAAATCGAGACCAACGGGTCCTCTGGCAAATCCACATTTCCACGCCAGGTACCTATCAAATTGAAGTCGATGCCATTTGCACAAGTCCCACGCAAGAGGCCAGAATGCGTGTTTATATAGGAGATACACGCTTTTTAGAGGACCTGATTCAACTGAGCGATAACGATCAAACGCTCACGACAACGCGTCTCGGAGAGATAACACTGGATGCGCCTAAGGAATATCGCATCGAGATTGAGATGGTTGGACTTCCCTTGATCGGAAAGTTCTCTATCAGCGAAGTTCGCCTCGTTCCGCTCGAAGAAAACCCCTCGTCGCTTCCAAAATTTCAAACGGAAGATGGCTTCAACGAAGGTAACTAGCTGAACAGAGTGGATCGCTATTTTTGTTTCCGCTGCTGCTGCAGAATTGAAACGATAAAAAACATGATTCGCCTCTCGCAAAAAAAGTTCTGTGCCTACGTTATTGTAGGCTGAACGCATCCACGTTCTCTGTGGTTTGCCGAATATCGACGAAAGTAGGTCTCTAGTTAATCCATCGGCTAATTCAGATGTGGTTGATTGGATAAAACAGGAAGAATTCTGCTCTCGACCATCTCACAATGCGTCGTCCAATCAGACGGGACCGATGGGACCCGTAGTTTCACTAGGCACGGCTATGGGCTTGTCGGGATTGCGTCACTCATTTGAATAGCGCAAAATTTCTCAACCTTCATTGCACTTTTCTCATTGCGTTGAGCCCCCTAAAGGTTAACCTCAACCGTTTCCTCACTCCTCGTGCCCCCGCAACTATTCACAGGCAGCCCCATGCTTGAAACGGCTATCATCCTCGGTTCGTTCATCTTCTTCACGGCCCTGGTGGGTTTTATCACTTGGTTGATTACGCGCAAGGACGACCACGGATCGTCGGCAGGCTACTTTCTTGCCGGCCGAACTCTGACGGGGGGCTATATCGCAGGTTCACTTATGCTGACCAACCTGTCGACTGAACAGTTAGTCGGCCTGAACGGTGCCGCATTCAAAGACGGCATCTGCGTGATGGCGTGGGAAGTCCTGGCCGGCGCGTCCCTGGTAGTGATGGCGCTCTACTTTCTACCGCGTTACCTAAAAAGTGGAATTGCGACCGTCCCAGAGTTCCTCGAAGAGCGTTTTGGTGACTCCACGCGAGCCATAACTTCGCTCATCTTCATAGTCGCCTACGCAGGAATTTTGCTGCCCATTATCCTGTATACGGGAGCGACGGGCCTGACGGGAATTCTCGACGTGAAAGGAATTCTTGGAATCGAAAGGCCGGATGTTGCGGCCAGCGCTCCGGCCGAAGCGATGGGGACGGCAGACTACGCGATCCTTTGGGGTGCCGTGTGGATGATCGGTATCATTGGTTCGCTTTACGCGATTTTTGGCGGTCTAAGAACCGTTGCAGTTTCCGACACACTCAACGGCTTCGGCTTGCTCATCGGTGGTTTTCTGATCTTGTTCTTCGGGCTCAATGCAATCAACAGCGAAAGCATCTTCCAAGCAGTCGAAGAACTGTACGTGGCCAATCCGGAAAAATTCAATTCCCTCGGCGGTCCCGAATCATCTGTACCGTTCTCAACGCTCTTCACCGGCGTTTTATTGTTGAATCTCTTTTATTGGTGCACGAACCAACAGATCATTCAGCGAACCTTTGGGGCCAGCAGCTTAAAAGAAGGGCAGAAGGGTGTCCTATTGGCAGGTGTTTTGAAAATCCTTGCCCCACTGATTCTCGTTATTCCTGGTTTGATTGCATTTCACCTCTATGGCTCAACGATTGCCAATGATAAAGCCTACGGCACGTTGGTCAGTGATGTGCTGCCTACCTGGCTCGCTGGATTCTTTGCTGCGGTTATGGTTGGGGCCATTCTCAGTTCGTTCAATTCGGCACTTAATAGCACGGCCACATTGTTTAGTCTGGGCGTGTACAAACAGATGCTGCATCCCGACGCGACGGATAAACGCGTTATTTTCGCCGGAAAAATATTTGCCACGATCTTGGCAGTTTTTTCCATGTCGATCGCACCGCTGCTTGCCGGGCAGGAGAGTATTTTCGGCTACCTTCAGAAGATGAACGGACTATACTTCATCCCGATCTTCTCCGTGGTTCTCGTCGGCATGCTATCCAAGCGGGCCCCAAAAATTGCAGCCGATATCGCTTTGACCGTCGGGTTTACCGCCATTGCCATATTCTATTTTGTTATTCAACCGAGGACAGCGGACGCAGCGATCGACCTAAACCAGCCGTTCTACGACTTCCACTTTCTGGGGCTTATGTTCGCCTTGCTGGTAGGCTTCCAACTCTTGATGGCCCGAGTCTCACCTCGGGAAACACCGTACGAGCAAAAGGATGCAGGGGCGGTCGACATGACCAGTTGGCCCTTGGCGAAACCACTGGGAATCAGTTTGATCGTCGTGGTGTTTGGCATCTACGGTTTCTTTGCCTGCATCAACACCATCTTCCCGGTCACCTCGGCTGAATCCGCTGAGGCCCGCGCAGCTCAAGTTGACTAACTGCTGCAGAGACCATCCACCTGAGAGTGCTTAAGCCAGAAGGCCTAGCAGGATGTCGCGGCATGAGCCTTCTTATTTTGTCGATCTAGATACGTCCACATCGCCTCCCCCAACGGTTCTGTCGTTTGTGGAGCGTCTACGGTTGACCACGCTCCGACTGCGCAATCATGACCTCAAGACACTCTTTCAAGTGAGATCGTGCGCGGTGTAAGCGGCTTCGCACCGTACCCACAGGCAGTTCGAGAACATCGGCAATACGATCGTAGTCCATGCCTTCCAACTCGCGCAGGACGAGGACATCACGATGCTCTTCAGAGAGCTTCTCAAGTGCGGTGTGGACCTGGCGAATGCTCTCCTGCTGCTCCATGCGATGGCCGGGGCCCTCGCTCCGATCGACCGGTTCGTTGCCAACTTCTTCTCGCACCTGATCGATCGAGTGCACCTTCTTTCGACGACGACGATGGCTGATCGCAATGTTGAAAGAAATGCGATAAAGCCAAGTGTAGAAAGCACTGTTCCCCTGAAACGTCCCTAGCTTGAGATAGGCCTGAACAAACGACTCCTGCACGACATCTTCGGCATCTTCCTTCGAGCCAAGAATGTGCACCATTGTGTTGAATAGCCGCTGCTGGTAACAGCGCACAATCTCCTCGTAGGCGGAAGTATCGCCTTGGAGAATGCGCTGAATCAGGTGCGAGTCGTCAGACACGAACGAGGTTGCCGGGGTGGTGTGAGTCGAGAAGCAATGGAAGTCAGAAGATTCCCCGAGGAGCAACTCTTTACCGCGCGTCTGCGCTCGCCGGAGAATGGGAAAGAACAGTTCTATCGTAGCTGAAACATCCCCTCATTTCGAGGATACGCTAGTCGGTAATCTTACTCGGCATCTCGATGGACGGTTTCGGGAGAGAAAGCCGGCAGACAAACGGCAATATATTCTGCTCCATCGGGATGGGGGCTACTGTAGCGAACCCATTCTCCTTTTTTTGTAATTA
This sequence comes from Bremerella alba, assembly GCF_013618625.1. Lineage (NCBI taxonomy): Bacteria > Pseudomonadati > Planctomycetota > Planctomycetia > Pirellulales > Pirellulaceae > Bremerella > Bremerella alba. The sequence goes on from NZ_JABRWO010000004.1 coordinate 171,881, forward strand.
TTGCCTGACCCGCCAAAACCACTTGGACACCTTCTCGAGAATCGACGGTCAGCTCTCCTCGAAGCACGACCGTATACTCATCAAATTGCGGCGTCTGCCCCGGCTCGACCCAACCGCTCGGGCTAACCATCCGGGCGATGCTCACCTCATTGGTCTTAGAATTGATTCGGCCGATAAACTCTTCGATAACCTTGGGCTTGTTCCCGACGGCTTCAATGACCGTTGGGGCAGGAATATGGATGGGCATGACTGGGGTACCCTTTCATCGTTTTCGTTAGATATCGACCTTCAGCAACCCCTAGAAGATCCGCCGAAGCTTAAGAATCTGCATTCAACGCCACTTCCCGCGGCCAGGCAAGTGGCTGTTTGCGAATACGTGCGAAAATAAACAGGCAGACTGCCAGCACCGAGATGACCACGCTTACATTCTGAGAAATCGTCAGCCCTGTTCCACCGATCGCGTACTCGTCGGTTCGAATCACTTCCAATAAAAAGCGAGCTATCGAATAGAGTCCAAGGGTCAATGCGATCACCTCCCCGTCTGTTTTGCGGAAGGGATAGTAGGCCAGGACCAATAGGCACAGAATAAAACCGTTCAAACTGCTGTAAATTTGCGTGGGATGAATCGGCAACGAGGCCGAGGGCATCTCGTCGACATGTAGCGCCACGTCCCCCTTGTCGGCCAATTTTATTTCAAGTGTCCCTTTACGCGGTCCCTCTTTCATCCACGAAGCCAGGAAACGATTCTTTAAGAGATCGAGCGGTTCGTAAGACTCCCCCTGGAGGGGATAGCCATCAATACTCTCGACGACGTCCCCTGGTTCAAACTTGCCCGTCTTGCTTGCCGCCGAGTCCGGCAGCACATTCGCGACAATGACCTGGTCTTCTTCGTTCTCGACAAACAGCAGCCCATAAAACGCTCCACTCTCCAAATGCCGCACGTAAGGAGGTGTGTACTGCGGAGCAATGCCCTGAGGAAACTGTACCGCCAAGGGAAGCGTACAAAGTCCACCATAACAACAGCCATTCATGAAGCAGCCTAGTCGACCGAAAAACATTCCGATCATCAAACTCGGTGCGATCAAGTCCGCCAAGGCTAACGCATTGATTTGCTTGCGATAACAGAACACAGCAAAGGCAACTGCCCCACCGATAAGTGAACCGTACACCACGATTCCCCCCTCGGTCACCTTGAAGATCTCTTGCGCCGTTGCCTGCCAATCGCCGGGACGGTAAAAGTTCTCCCAGTATTGGATCACGAAAAAGAGACGCGCTCCAACTACGCCACAAATGATCAACACCATCGCCAGCGAGAAAATCACTTCAGGATTCAGCCCCATCTGCTGCGCGCGATAGGCTGCTAAGCCGACCGCAGAGACAATCGCGAACACAAGCAGGACACCGTAACCACGAATCGGAAATCCAATTTGATCTCCTTCAGTGACGCGCAGCATCGGCAGCACGAAAACAATGGCCGCTGCGACGACCGCAAACAGCGGCAGGTGCCCTAGCAGTTCCTGCATGAAGGTCGGCTTCCTGGAAAGCAGGAAAATCCATACGGCGACGATCAGTCCCCACAAAATCAACAACCATCCCACGCCAACCACCGGCAGGCCGAAGAGGTCGTCCGGAACGGGAATGAGGAACAGGGTACGCTGCACGATAGATTCTGGGGGTTTGAGAAATTAGCTTGAGACGGGGGACGATACGAGAATATTATCGATCAACCGAGTGCTTCCGACTTTGGCAGCCACCAGGATAACGACATCCCCCTCGATTGTCTCCACTGATTTCAGTGTACGCGGGCAGGCAATCGAAACGTAATCAATCTCACGAAATCCTGCATCACGGAGTGTCTGCTCTATCTTATCGCGTAACGACTGGGCGTTGGTCTCGCCTTCTTTAATTTGTTGAGAGGCCTCTTCCAAACTTCGTGAAATACTCAGCGCAATTTCGCGTTCCTCAGGCGACAGATACCGATTGCGAGAGCTCATCGCCAATCCATTCGCCTCGCGAATGATTGGGCAGCGGACAATCTCGATCGGCACGATCAGGTCACGCACCATCTCTTCAATAACACGAACCTGTTGAAAATCCTTCTGTCCGAAAAAGGCCATGTCCGCAGGTGCCGCCTGAAAGAGTTTCAGCACGATCGTCGCCACGCCGTCGAAATGGCTCGGGCGAAACGCCCCTTCGAGCGACTGTGCGATCTCAGGAGCTTGTACTACCGTGGTGTTTCCCGGCGGATACATCGCATCGACTTCCGGGACCAACACCCACACCGGATCAAATGCCGATAGCAATTTCAAATCGGCTTCCAACGTTCGCGGATACTTGGCAAAGTCTTCGCCGGGAGCAAACTGGGTGGGATTCACGAAGATCGTGACAACCGTTAGATCGCACGACTTCTGAGACTCGGCGACGAGGCTTAAGTGTCCCTGATGCAGAGCCCCCATGGTAGGAACCAGCCCGACACGTTTGCCATCGGCTTGAGCCTGGCGGATTTCGTCACGAAAGGACGCAGGGTCGTAAAAGACTCTTGGCGGAAAGGTCATAGGCCAACATGCCAGGAACACATAGAGTACTGCCAGGGTAACCCCCAAGCCCTGCTACTGGACTTAGGACGAAAAAACGGCACGACTCATCTTCTGATTTGTCGTGCCGTTTTAATTTAGCTGATGGCCGTTATTAGTGCGATTCGCTGTACTACTCGCACCCTACGGTTTGTTGCTCATCTTGGTCTTAAACCAAGCTGGCTTCACGCATTTTCGAGGCCTGTCCAGCCTGACCGAAAGCAACCATGCGATCGACGCAGACTTGCTTCATGGCATCGCGAGCCGGGGTCAGGTACTTACGAGGATCGAATTCGGCTGGGTTCTCGGCGAGGACCTTACGAATGGCACCGGTGATGGCCATACGGTTGTCGGTGTCGACGTTGATCTTGCGAACGCCGTGCTTGATACCCTTTTGGATTTCTGCAACCGGCACACCGTAGGTCTGCTTCATTTGGCCGCCATACTTGTTGATGATGTCTTGCAGTTCCTGCGGAACGCTGGAGCTACCGTGCATCACCAAGTGGCAGTTAGGCAGACGCTTGTGAATCGCTTCGATACGGTCCATGGCCAACACGTCACCGGTTGGAGCTTTGGTGAACTTGTACGCACCGTGGCTAGTACCAATGGCAACTGCCAACGCGTCGACGCCCGTCTCGGCAACGAAGCGTTCGGCTTCTTCCGGATCGGTCAGCAACTGGTCGTGGCTCAGCTCGCCTTCAGCACCATGGCCATCTTCCGCTTCACCGGTTCCCGTTTCGAGCGAACCCAAACACCCCAGTTCGCCTTCGACGCTCACGTTTTTGGCGTGAGCCATTTCAACGACCTTCTTAGTGACTGCAACGTTGTAGTCGTAGTCGGCCGGGGTCTTGCCGTCCTCTTTCAGCGAACCGTCCATCATCACCGAAGTGAAGCCGTTTTCGATCGCGCTCATGCAGGTTTCAGGGCTGTTGCCGTGATCCTGGTGCATGACGATTGGAATCTCTGGATAGAGTTCCGAAGCGGCCAGCATTAGGTGGCGGAGATAGTTGTCTTGCGAGTAACCACGAGCACCGCGTGAAGCCTGAACGATCACTGGAGAATCCGTTTCCTTCGCGGCTTCCATGATCGACTGGATCTGTTCCATGTTGTTGACATTGAAAGCAGCCACGCCGTAAGAATTTTCGGCTGCGTGATCCAGCAGCACCCGTAGGGGAATCAAAGCCATGAGGTCTCTCCCGAGTTAAAGCATTAACACGGCTGCGTGAGGATTCCAAAAGCCCCCTAGGGCAGCCCAACTATTCGATTCAAAGTCGTTATTATCAGAGAGTTTGCGGCGTGGGGTCAATCCCCTGTCGATGGCTGGCCCGCGCTGTCAAATTGGGAGGGAAGCAGACCTTCCGTAGAGTCGTCATTAAGGGGCAAATTTTCCTTGACCGACGATTGCGGTTGAAAAAGATCGTCGAATTGCGTGCCTGCCAGGCGAATCAGAAGCACTTGTTGGCGTGGCGAGCCGCCATTTTCTCGCTCGAAGAAGGACTTACCCACCCCCTTCACGTCGGCCGTTCCGCTCAGGATCAATGTTTGCCCTGCCTCAAGCATGGCGATGAATTCGACTTGCTCGAACACCTTGGTTTCCTTCCGCGTCTCAAAGCGGAACATTCCTTGTCCTGCTTCCACGCGCTGGCGTGGTTGGCCGTGGTGGATCTCAGGCGAAACGGCAATCTGTACGCGACCATCATTCTGGGGGAACGTTTTCAGGATGAACTTGCATTCGGCATTGTAATACGTCTCACCCCGCAACGAGCCATTAGCGGTTTCTAGAAGCGAAATCTCTTCCTGAGCAGGCACCATGATGTACTCGCTCCGTTTACCACGCGGGAATCGGCGATAGTTAATCGCGACCTTTTCGTCCCCGGTGACACGCACCATATCTCCGCCGCTTGATCCTTTCGCCCCTTCATGCTGCCCAAGGATCTTTCGCAGAGGAGCCGGCAAGTGGAAGTCTACGATCCCAACACGGAAACCATTGGCAACTAATTCGCGGCGTTTATCCAGCGGGATAGCTTGTTCGTCGATCTCCTTCCAGATGTCGCCCAGTTCTTGCTGGTCGACGCTATCTAGTGACAACCGGGCTATCTCCAATGACACGGTGTCCAACGCCATCGAGGCCTTGGGTAATTCGCTAGGCGGAACGTCTTTTTCAGGTTGCCATAGCGCACGACAGCCGCCTGCGAACATTGTCGCAATCAATAGAACAGCGGCAAGCCTTCGAGCATCCATGCCAGAAGTGTTTTCTTCATCAATGAAAAAATACGAGGCCCCGAGCGCAGTTCGCCGGGCCCCCAGATACTAGAGAAACCGTCAACCGGCGGCAATGGATGTTTGTGGCGAGCTAGCAGGGCAGGGAAGTACACACGGATTTCTCTACCAGCGGCGTCCATCACTGGCGATTAAGGGTCGCCTTTTCTGAGGATGACGATTGCACCAATTTGCTGCTACTGATCCGTGTTGAGCCGAGAAATCTGCTGTTACTCTCCTGCCTTCTCAGGCAATGGTACCTGGGCCGGATTCTTCAGATACGATATCAAATCAACAAACTGCTCATCGGTGAGCAACCCACCAGGCTGATTCGGTTCCGCCCCCAATTGCAGATCTGGCATGGGCGAGAAGGCCGTTTTCTTCTGGGCTTCGATGCCCTCTTTCTCGACCGTAACCCGATCGGTTGGCGTTTGAAGTGTCAGCGTGCGATCGGTCTGCTCAGCGATGATCCCGCTGAGCACTCTCCCATCTTCCAACTGCAGGACTGTCATGCGGTAGTCGGCACTAACAATCGCGCTCGGATCAATGATATTTTGCAGCAGGTAATCGAGGTTGCTGCGGTTACTGCCGGTCAGGTCCGGCCCAATATTGCTTCCCTCACCATATAGGCGGTGGCACTTAGCACACAAACCTTCAAATACAACGCGTCCCTTGCCCATGCTGGCCTTCTCAAGGGTTTCTTCGGTGAGTCGATCTTTCCAATAAGCCATGGCTTTCTGCTTCTCTTCGCTTGACTCGCGGACCTCTCCCCACACCTCATTGACTCGCTTGGAAAGGGCTTCGTCTCCCAAGTTTCGCATCTGACGAACATGAAACGCGGTCACATCCGACTTGCGAATGCGATTCTTCTCTAGCGCATCGAGTAGCACGTTCGATGACGTAGGACGCGACAACAACATAGCAATCACTTCTGGTCGTTGCGGCTCACGAAAACGGCGGTAATTGTCGACCAGAAGCTTGGCAGACGCAGGGTCGTCGAATAGCGTCAGCCCCCGTGCAGCAACGATATTTAGATTGGACGTGGTGACCAACTTCTCGCAGATCTCACGCAGATCGTCTGGCTTTGCTTCAATCAAAGAAGCGAGCGCCGACTGGCGAATCTGCATGTCTACATCGCCGCTCATCGCCAGCTTGCGGAGTTCATCGAGGGCCCTACCGTCGCCGAAGAGCGCCCCTAGTTCACGCAGCTTTTGCTGAATCGGTTGACTTTCGGTTTCATCCAAACTGGCAACCAGAGCATCCCAGTCTTTTGGCTTGGGTGCCTTCGACCAACCGCGAAGTGCTTCACTCATTCCCGAAAGGACATCATTAACCTTGGTAGCATCAAAGCTCTTAGTGGCGACTATTAGTTTGTTTATCGGAATTGGATTTTTGTCCATCTCTTCCGACAGTCGACGTGCGATCAGTTTCGTCGTGATGGGCCATGTGGATGCGATGGCCACGTTCACAAGGCCATCTGGTTTCATACCCGGCTCCCGTGCAACGGTTGCCTGCACGGTCCCTGCCCTGGACTTGAAGGGGGTCGAAGGCTGACTGGCCACTGGAATCAGTCCGTACCAGGTCATCAAGGGGAGATTATGATCGTCCGCGTATTGTGCATGCTTTACTAATTCCGTCGCCAGTTGAGAACGAAAGTAGACCGGCAGGCGATGAAGTGTTGAGGCTAAGGTCAATAACACGAGACCTGACTTGTCGGTCTTTGCCATCATTGTCAACTTCGGAAGTAATTGCTGTGCTCTGTCAGCAACAACCCGCTGAGCTTCATCGTCGTACGGCACCGACCCCAGGATTCCATCGAGCGGCCATTGTTCAGTCAACAAGCGAATCGCCCACGAACGGATATGTTCGTTCTTGTCATCCAGAAGTTTCACAAGCAGATCTTCATCCGTACCACCTATCACGTGTAACGTCCAAAGGTACCGCAAACGGTTTCGATCGTGCTTTTCCTGCGATGTGAGTCCCTGCTCAGGCGTTTCCTCCAGCACCATCTGCTTTAATAGTACTGCCAAAGGCCCCATGTCTTCGCCAGCAAGGTACTTCTCTTGCAGCACAATGCGAGCCATGCGTGGTGCCCAGTTGTTATCGATCTGCTGGACCATTGGATTCATAAAGTATGACTCGCCGGCTGGTGGTCTGGGGACCTTGTTGGCGGCGTCGTAAGAAACACGATAGATCCGCCCGCTGGTGCGATGCACACCGGTGTGATCGTGGCATTCGCCGGTGTCGCTCCAGTCAATTATATAGACGCTGCCATCAGGGGCCGTGCTCAGTTCCATGCCACGAAAGAATGGATCGCTGCTGATCAGGATGTCCTTGCCATGCTTGCCGACATAGCCGCTTCCTTCGCGCTCCAAGATTTCCTGATTGACGCGCATGCCGTGCATGTTGACGGTAAACAAATTACCTCGATACGACTCCGGCCAATTCGTTCCCTGGTAGATCATCATTCCGACATGAGCATGGCCACCACCGAATTCGTTCGCGGCTCCGGCTCGTGAGTCTTGCCAGCGACCGGTCGTATCGAAGTGCCAATGATCCGCGTGGTGATCGATCAACTCGTAGACGTGCGGATTCTTATCCAGTGTGAAGGCCTGTTTGAAGTGGGCCCCTGGGATGGCATGCCACAAGTGGCCATTGACCGTGTTAATGAAGAACAGTTCGCCGTGCTCATCCCAGTCGTGTCCCCAAGGATTGGTTGTACCGCATGTCAGTACTTCCACATGCTTTGTTTGAGGATGATACCGCCAGATGCCACCGTCGATTGGCTGCCGACGATCGTCCGGCGTGCCAGGCACACCGATTAGCCCCGGACACGAATGGCCACAGCGACCGTACAGCCAGCCATCGGGACCGAAACGCAGACCATTGGCGAAGTTGTGATAATTGTCCTTCGCAACCGTAAAACCATCGAGCACCACTTCTGCCGGCCCATCCGGCGTGCCATCGTGATTGGCGTCTGGAATGAACAAAACTTGGGGTGGGCACATGAGCCATACACCGCCGAGGCCCACCTCGACACTGGTTAGAAGTTGCACGTCATCGACAAAAACGTTTCGCTTATCCAACTTGCCATCGTGGTCGGTATCCTCGAAGAAGAGAACTCGGTCACGCAAGCTGCGGTCGAATCTCATGCTGGGCTGATCGTAGGTGTAGTTCTCGGCCACCCACAAACGCCCCTGGGCATCCCAGGTCATGGCAATCGGATTTTGCACATCAGGCTCGGCGAATACGACCTCAACGTTAAACCCTTCAGGCACCTCAAAACTGTCCGCGGCCTCTTTCGGCGGCATCGGCTGGGCTTCCTTGTCCCGTTCCGAGTTATGAATCTCTGGAAAATCGGCCAGAACAGGAGCAGCGAATAGCAGCAGGATGAATAGGCTTCGCATGGAGAACGCCGGGGGGTAGGGAGACACGAGGGAGAACAACCAGGAATCAATCCGGGGGATTCGTCAAGAGAAATTCTACTTTACTCGAAGGAACTTAGGGGCTGCAAACTTAGGGCAAATTCCCGCTTCTGAGATTTCCCGAAAGCCATAAAGCTTCTCGTCAGAAGAACATATATTTGTTACCATCCGAGTTTCCTTGGAAACACCTCTGCCTTACTGGGCGGATGACAAATACGCAATTGCGATCCATTACGAATACTCACCAACGGAAGTCGGCATGACTATCGACGCTTACGCCTATCCCCCGTGCGGGACTAACAAGAAGATCAAGTTCTATTGCCCGGACATGGTCGCCGATATCGAAAAGATCGAACGCATGCTGCAAGGAGAGCAGCGGGTTGCGTGCCTCGATTTCGTTCGCAAGATGCTGGAAAAGCACCCTGACCACTCGGTCCCGTTGTTCTATAACGCTATATTGAATCTCCAGCTTTCCGACGAGCATAAGGCCGAAGAAGCGGTCAATCTTTTCCGGGAAAAACATCCCGATAATCCGGCCGCCCACGCTTTAAAGGCTACGCTGGAAGCCTCGCTGGGCAAAGGAGACGAAGCGATCGACGAGCTTCAAACGGCTCTGGAGCAAACCGAAGAACGCCTGCATCCATCGCTGTACGACGCGTTCGGAGCGGTCGGCCAGATGCTGCTGATGACCGGCAAGGTCCTGGGCGCTCGCAGCCACTTCACGCTGCAGTCGAACTTGGCCCCCGACGACGACAACATGCCGATGCAGATGTTGATGCGGCTTAACAATTCGCCCGAGATTCCAATCTTCCTGAAACAAGATCTTTCGCTGGCCGAATGCCCTGCGGACTTTCCCCGCAAAGAAGAGTTCAACACAGCCCTACAAGATTCTGCCCAAGGCTTGTGGCGCAAAGGGTTAAAACAATTCGAGGAACTTCGCTCAGGTGCACCACGCAACCCAGCGATCCTGGAAAATATCGCGGCCTTGCAGTTCAGTCTTGGGCAGGATGATATCGCCGCAAAGACGCTGCACACCTATGCCGTCGCCGAGCAAAGAAACGACTTCGAGGCGGCGACCGAAGCGGAAGCCCTTGCCAAGGCACTCTCGGACCAGGACGAAGAGCAGATCGACGTCGTCAACGCGTCGATGCCCATTCATGAAATGGAACCGCTGCTAGAGAAACTGCGAGTTGACCAACGCTGCGAACACTTGCCTATCGATCTTTCGCAGCTTGGCACAGAAGGTTCCCCACCGCCGAGAGCCGCTTACCTGCTTTTGGACAAACCGCGAACCGAGTCCGGTGCCGAGCTGACCGCGGAAAACGTTTCAAGTGTTCTCGGCGAGTTGCTCGTGTTCGGCAAGGAAACCGACCGCTCGGCACGGATCGAATTCACTTCGGCCAAGGGTCCGCTCTTTGACGAAGCGATCAGCACGCTTAAAGAGATCTGCGGGGACGCGATCGATCCTACGGTCAGCGAGGATGTGCAAGGTCGCATATTCGCACTGCAAGACCTGATGAACTGGCAGTGGCGTCTACCAGATGACACGCCCAACGAAGTTCGCAACCGGCTCATGACAGAAAAGCGTCGTGAAGTCATCCTCGAAAAATGGGTCAACTTCCCTCTGCTTACACTGAGCGGTAAAACGCCGCTGGAAGCCTCGAAGGATACGGAACTGCGTTTACCCCTTGCGGCCGAAGTACTAACACTGGAGATGGTCGGCCAGCAAGAAAAATGGAAGTTTGATTTCGCCGAACTGCGTGAGAAGCTGAGTTTGCCGACCGCTGGGACGCTCTCGACGGAAAACCTCGATGTGCTCAACGTGCCCATTACACGTCTGCATCGCTTGCCGGCTGCCGAGCTTTCCGATGAGGATTTAATTCAAGGCTACGGTCGCAGTGTCATCCGTGGGCTGAACAAGGCCGTCGAAAACCTGGCAAATGAGCTCTTGGTTCGTCAATCGCTTATGGACCAGATCGATCGCTCGCAGCTTTACGGCGAATTGGCCCGTACGGCCAGTGACGGCGATCAGGCTCTCGCATACTTGAAAAAAGCTCAGGAAGAAGCCGTTCAGCAGGGCCGATCGCCTGGTATGTGGATGGTGGCCGAGCTTTCGATGCGGTTCGAACGCCGCGAAATGCAGGAAGCTCAATTGCTGATGCAAACGTTGATGTCCAAGTACGCTCAGGAACCACAAACGGCACAAGCGCTGTTCGGCGTTCTGCAACGCTTCGGCCTGATTACCCCGGATGGACAAATGGCGGGCGGCATGCCAGGAGGCCCACCACCGGCACAAAGTGGGCCGGAACCAGGCGGCGGCCTATGGACTCCCGGTGCCCCCGCTGGACCTCCATCGCAAGCAGCCCCTCCTCAAGGTGCACCACCCGCTGCAGGTGAGGGCGAAGAGAAAAAGTCTGGTCTCTGGTTACCAGGAATGGACTAAACAATGGCAATCGCCGACGAAGATCAGCGATTCATGCGGCGAGCTTTAGCACTCGCCGAGCAGGGGCGGGGCTTCGTTGAACCCAACCCCATGGTGGGCTGCGTGATTGTCAAAGACGATCAAATCATCGGCGAAGGCTTTCATGAAAAGTTCGGCGGACCCCACGCTGAAATCAATGCGATTGCCAATGCAGGCGGTGCTTCCCTCGAAGGTAGCACCGTCTATGTTTCTTTAGAGCCATGCTGCCATCATGGTAAAACGCCACCTTGCACCGACGCCCTGCTAAAAATCAAACCGTCCAGGGTCGTGATCGCCATGCAAGACCCTTTCCCGAAAGTGCAGGGAAGTGGTATTCAGCTCCTCGTTCAAAGCGGTATTCAAGTAAGCGTTGGTGCCTGCGGAGACGAGGCGGCGCGATTGAATGCTCCTTTCGCCAAAGTTCAACAAAGAAGTAAACCCTGGGTGATCGCTAAGTGGGCGATGACCCTCGACGGCAAACTAGCCACCTCCAGCGGTAGCAGTAAGTGGATCAGTGGTGAAGCTGCACGAGCCGAAGTACATCGCATCCGAGGGTTTTGCGACGGAGTCATGGTCGGCAGCGGAACGGTAAAGCTAGACGACCCCTTACTGACAACCCGCCCGCCAGGGCCACGCACAGCGGCGCGAATTATTTTCGACAGCCAAGCCACGCTCTCCCCGTCGAGCCGATTGATCGAGACCATTGCAGACGCTCCGGTCGTCGTGGCCGTATCGAGTACCGCGCGTTCGGAACGACTCGAACGCTTGGCCCATGCAGGCTGCAAATTGATCCTTTGCGAAGGGAATGACCACGCCGAGCGAATGGAAAACTTTCTTTGCCAGCTGGGTGCCCAAGGCATGACCAATGTTCTTGTTGAAGGAGGCAGCCAACTGCTTGGCCTTCTTTGGGACACGCGGCAAATCGACGAAGTTTACACGTTCATTGCGCCGAAAATCGCTGGTGGTACCGACGCTATCAGTCCCATTGGAGGCCGAGGCGTATTGAACATGGAGCAGGCCACCAACCTGGTGCGGACGGATTTACAGTCGTACCAGGAAACGATCTGCCTGCACGGGTTCACGGACTTCTCGCTTTAATCCTTGGGATTCAATTTCCCTGGCTTAAGAATTGGCTGCTGCAAACGTGATCCGTCGCTGACCAATTTTCCGGCCCGAATATCAGCCTCGGTGAACTTGGCAAAAAGTACATGCCCCTTGCTACCGCGTTGCCAATCGTAAGAAATGTAAATCGAGCCGTCCGGTGCTTGAAATCCATCGGGGTAAGAAACGCCAGATCGCTCGTCCAACATCAAACCGCCGCTCCAAGTTAGACCTTGGTCGTCGGATAACCACGCCGTTAAGTGACTACGTCCGGTGTGCGCGTCGATGGTTTTACCATGCTTCACCAGAAGCCAACTCCCAGAGGCGAGTTCTCGCAGATGAAACCGAGCAGGGGGATGCTTGATTTGAGGAGGAAATTCGGGCTCGGACCAAGTAGCGCCCATGTCGTTGGAAATCGTGAGCATCGCTCCACGACGCGTCCGGGCCAGCATCCAAAGCGAACCATCTTTCCGCTCAATCGCACGATGTTCAAGCCAGTCAGGTTCGGGAAATTTGACGCTACCTCGACGTGTCCAAGTTTCTCCTTGATCGGTTGATACCAGAATGTTGGCCCCGCGGATCGGATCGAGTTCTCCAAAGACGCCTGCCGCAAAAGGGCCAATTCCCTTTCTTTGCAACAATTGGGCAAACAAGATCCATTCTCCCTTCGAGTTTACCATCGGCTTATTGAGCATCGAGCCATGCCAAATCCGACGCGGTTCGGTCCAGGTTAATTGATCAGCATCGGGATTATCGCAGCGGGTACACCACAGCCCACCCCGTCCGTCGAAGTGGTTCATCGTCTGATCGAAGAAGAGCCATAGCCTTCCCATTGGGTCGGTCCATAAATTCCCAACGATCACGCTACGAGGAATCGGCAAATGCTCATTGCGGCTATCGACCACCAGCACCGGCTCACTCCACGTATCGCCATCGTCATCGCTTTTGGCGACCAACATATATGACTTCGGACCATCTTCGCCACCAATCCAAGCCGCAAACAAACGGCCCTTATTGGTCCGCTCGATGCCGATGGTCATCCCGTATTTTAGATTTTTTACGTGATACTTTTCAGGCGGGCTCGTAATTAAGCGAGGAGGAAGCAACGCGAGATCTGCCACCTCGCGCAGGGTGGCCAGTTCACGCTCACGTGCTTGCTCGGGCGAAGCTTTCCCAAGTTCGGTAAGCTCTTCCCCAGACAGGACACACGGAACACATAAAGAAAGAAGCAATACCGAGAGCGTAAATTCACGCCGCATAGTTCACCGATGCAAAACATAAGGTGGGATTGAAATCAAAGGAGCAAAACATTGATCAGAATAGTTCATGAATGACTTCACCACCTTTTACCAATGCCAACGGCTGGTCCTGGTCGGTGACGTATTCGTCGTGCGGATTCATTCCTAGCACATGACAGAAGGTTTGAAAAAGGTCCTGAACTTCGACGGGCCGATCGGTGACGTGGACACCTTCCTTATCGGTCTCGCCTATCACTTGGCCCATTTGCACGCCTCCGCCGGACAGGCAGGTTATCCAACCGTCTGAATAATGCTCGCGACCGCCGTCTGGTTTGAACTTCGGAGTTCGCCCGAACTCGCCCATCCAAACGACGAGGGTGTTTTCTAGCATGCCGCGTTGTTCGAGGTCGCGCAGAAGCATCGCGTAACCTCGATCGACGCCGTTGGCTAATTTGGGGTTCTCGTCCCAGCCTTTTTTATGGGTGTCCCAGCCTTGATCGCTGACGTTACCCGTACTAAACACTTCAATAAAGCTGACGCCTGTCTCGACCAGTCGCCGGGCCAGCAAACAGGCCTGCCCGAACTCGTTGCGACCATAACCCTCTCGGATACTTTCCGGTTCGTTATCTAGGCGAAACGCTTCCATTTTTGGACTGAGCACAAAACGCTGCGTTTGCTGATAGATCTCTTGCTTCTCAGCAACACGCTGGGCTCCGCCGCTCATCGCAAACTGCTCGTCCAGGCGAGCCGACAAATCTAAACGTCGACGCAAACGTTGTTCAGATACCGTGGTCAAAACATCTTCCGGGAGCGTGCCAGCCTGTCCGATTTTGAACGATTCATACCGGGGCCCCAACACACCACTATTGATGTCGCGTGTTGTAATACGCGGCTTGCCAATACGCACGAACGCCGGCAAGTCGTACGTCGAATCAAAGCGTTCCCGTGCTACGACGCTTCCCCAGGTTGGATATTGAATGGATGGATTGATCGGGTAGCCACTACGAACCAGTTTAATAGCACGGAAGTGATCGCGTTCGCTGCTTTTCATACTGCGGATCAACGCGATCTTGTGCATCATCTTGGCCGTTTCCGGCATGTACTCTGCAATGTGCACGCCAGGAAGTGAGGTCGGTATAGACGTCGCAGGCCCCTGGTACTTCGATCCGATCTTCGGGTTGAATGTCTCAAACTGGCTCGGCCCACCGTCCATCCAGAGAAGGATCATTGATTTGCCGGTCTTTTGTAATTCGCTGGCCCTGGCGATCATCATATCGCGCCATGACAACGTCAACGTCCCGGCCGCAGCCCCTGTCATTAGCTGCTTGAGGAATCCTCGGCGATGCGAAACATGATCTCGTCCGGCTACCAGATTCCAAAAAGGGCGAATCATTTCGTGTTCCTCAATATCGTTTTCCGTCGTGGCTCGAAGGATGAACCTGTGCGAACTACACTTCCGCCGATCTTATTTCCGCGTGGTAAATTCCGCCGTGTTCAAGAGCGCCCAGAGCAGGTCCTCGAAAGTCTCGTCTCGAGAGTCCCCTGCCTGAACGTAGTCGTAGGCAATGTCCAATTCTTTGTCCGCCGGGGCGCGGCCCAGCACGTTGATATAGAGCCGCTGAATCGCCTGGCGATCGTCTGGCGTTTCCTTGAGAAGCTTAGCCAACTTCGTCTTTTGGTCTTTGCCAGCGTTTAATTGAGCTTGAAGCTGACTATTATTCATCAGGAACATGGCTTGTTGCATCGTTTGCGGACGGAACTGTTTGCCCAGGGATGGATCGTAGCCGAACACATCGTTCACGATGTCTTTGGTGCTCTTTGGCGGGGGCGGAAAACGCATCTCGGAGGTTGGCTTCATTTGCTCCCCCTTTACATTGGGTAGCTCGATTGCCAATTCTAAATTTTTGAATACCACGTCCGCGCGCATCTTCCGTAGCTCAGCCGAGGCAAGTTGTCCGACGACCTCGTCCTTGGCATCCAGTTCGCGTTGGTACGCTTTGGTATTGAGAATCAAGCGAAACAAAGGCTTGGCATCGTAATCGTTGGCGATAAAGTGATCAGCGACAGCGTCATGTACCGACGGTAAACTCGGAAAGCCAGCTTCTTCCGAGATCTCGTCGACCGGATCACAGAAGGGTTGGTCCATCAATCGCTCCCAGGTACGGTTCACATAGGCCTTAGCAAACAGTGCGTTGTCGGGGGTGACAACCCAGTTGGCCAACGTGACGCGGCGGTCGATATCACTGCTCCCTTGTTCCAACGGATCGCCGGCGAAGACAGCTGGCATCATCGTTTTGCTAGTGTCGGGCATCTTGTGCTCACCAGCTTTCTTGCTGCCAACTTCAATCTTGGTACTATCGTTCCAAGGCAGTTTGGAACTGGTGCGAACAAAGAACGCGGCCATCTGGTGAAAGCGTTCCTGAGGCATGTCGACAAACGGGTGATCGTGACATTCGGCACACTGAATCTGTGTGCCGAGGAAAATACGAGTCGTCTCACCAGCCAGGCGAGATGTATTTGCCTGATGGAAGCCCACAAAGAACGCCGGTGGGTTGTCTCCGACTTGTCCCGTTGCAGTCAAGATGCGATAGGCGATCTCGTCCCAACCAGTCCCTTCATTCATCTGCTGGGCCATCCAATCCTGGAAGACTTGATAGTCCAGGAAAGTAAGTTCTGGCTGCGGGATACGATAACTGAAGACGTCGCTCCAGTAGGTTCCCCAGTTCGTGCCAAACTCGGAACTGTCGAGGAGCCGATCGATCATTAGGGAACGCTTAGCTGGGTTTGTGTCGGCAAGGAAGTCAGTGCGTTCCTGTTCTGTCGGAATACGGCCGATCACGTCGATAGTGACGCGCCGCAGAAATGTCTCATCGTCGACCGTGTCGGTGGTTTTCGATAGGTGAGCTTCACGATCGATCAACTGATCGAGTGCATCCGAAGTTAATAAGTGGGAGTCGGGATGCTCTACACGCACAAATGCTGGCGCCACTTGCTGCTTCGGTTCATCCTTTTTCTCTTGGGTGGTTTTCGGCTTCTTTGCTGTTAGCTTTTTGCCTACCGCATCGAGCTTGGCGATCTCGCCTGCAGGGACAAAGAGGACTGCATCGACAATTACAATTCCCTGAGCATCTTTGTCTGAGATTGCAACGACCGCGTCTTTATCCGTGCTGAAATTAAATTTTCCCAACGAGTGAAAAAGGGCAGGGCCCTTGGGAGCTTGCCGCTGATTGACTTTCAACTTCGCATCGCCGTCTGCGTGTTGAATTTCGACTGGGGCCGAGGCTGCTCGATTGCTATTGGCGTTGTAAGCAAGATATACAGCGTACTTTCCAGAGGCAGGCAGCTTCTGGCGAAAGGTAATCGTTTTGCTCACCGTGGCTTCTTCGCGACCAGGCACGCCACTATGGACATAGCCTTCTCCGATATACGGCTTACTGTGCACCGATGGCTGCCAGGGCCCCATCAGTTGAGCGGCTGTATTGTCCAACAAGATGCCAGGCAGAGGGTTGGTGTCAAGCGAGTCCGCCGCACAAAGCATGCTCGGCAAGAGAAGCAACAGGACTACACTCGCGATGCGCATCCGGAAACCGTAAGGTGGCAGCCGCATTGTTTCGCTTTCCCATCAACAGGAGGTGAGAAGGTATGCGTCTCCGAAGGAGGGAGACAGGCAGGAACCGTTGAGTGTAAGAAAAAAACAAAAGTAACGTCAATCTAAAAGTGATGGAGAATCTTTAGTTTGACTCATAAGGGAGCAGGATAGCCCTTTATTCGCTTTCCTTTTGTAATTCAGGGCAAACTGCGATGCCTTGAACGACAAAAGCCCAGAGCCATGGCCCATGACTCCGGGCTTCCGTCGGGGATTGCCCCCAAAACTCAACTGCGAGAACGTCGATTACGTAGCGCGTTGGTATTCGTCGATCTGACGCTCAGCTTCATCTTTCGCGACACCATATCGCTCTTGAATCTTACCGCTCAATCGATCTCGCTTTCCGGCAATAACTTCCAGATCGTCATCGGTCAGCTTGCCCCACTGCTCACGAATCTTGCCAGTGAATTGCTTCCAATTTCCTTCAATGGTATCCCAATTCATGACTGGGTTCCTTTTTCAAAAACGTAGGTCCAAAAAAATAAGCCAAGCCTTGAGGGAAAGCGTTCTAAGAACGTCTCCCCCAAGGCGTTGGCCCAACAACCACTTCGCAAATCCATCTCAGGTGTGGTCAATTACGTCCATGCGATTCGTTCCTCCGCTGAACGTTAGTCTTCCTGATTACTCGGCGTCGTTGACGCTCCCAGGAACATCGTCATTCACTTCGACGTTCACGCCGGGTGCCTCAATGTCAGCCTCGATGGCCGGACGACTGTCATCGACCGGGCGGCGGTCATCGACTTGGTTCGCCTGGCCATCGAAGTTCGAGCTTGACTGCTGTGGCCAATTATCCTGATCAAATCCCTTGGCCTTTTCCAACGTTTCTGGATTGGCATTTAGAACCAATTGATTGGAGTCGTTCTGAGCGTTGTGCTTCAGACGGAAGTTCTTCCAGGCCACGGCATGCAAGTTGTCACCAATACCCGCGAGACCACCCACGGAAAGAGCGGCATAGCGAACATCGCCGTTAGACATATCCACCATCAGATCGCTGATCGAACCCAACTTCTCGTTGGCATTATTTACTACGGCCAATCCGATCAGATCTTCAGCACGATGGACAACCATTGAGTTACCCTGACGATTACTCTCGCGAGGCTTATTACGATTTAAGTCGACTTGAACATTCACGGGACCTGCTTTGACGTTTACGCCACGGTCACGGTCCGCATAGTGCTTATCGATCGCTTGAGCAAACTCTTGTGAAGCCATATTTGGCCAGTTATCAGCGTCAAATCCTGGTGCTTTGCGAAGCGTCTCTTCGTTCAAATTCAATAGAAGCACGGCTTCTTTGTCTTGAGTTTCAGGACGATGCTCGAAGGCTTCAAACGGTACCGCAAACAATTTGGATCCGAGACCGAGAAAACCACCGTAAGCGACTGCAACATATTTCACCCGACCACGGTCGGTATCAATCACGATGTCGCGGACACTGCCTAGGTCTTTACCGGCTTCGTTTTGAATTGTTATGCTCTGAAGTTGACTGGCCCGCTGCGCGACAGCCATTCTGGATGCTTTTTCAGCGTTTTTGTTATCCGTATTGACTTCGGCGGAAACAACGGGCTTCTTGGCTTCCACATCGGACGCTGACGCGTCGACTTCGGCCTTCGGTTCCGCGAACGGGTTAGCAACTGGATTCTCATCAGCATTCGCAAATGAGGTGACGCTTCCAGCGGCCATCAGGGCAGTAGCAACGACTGCGGGAATGGTGCGTAACATAGAACCTCTCCTTGAACTGTATTGGCAGATGTTTGAATGGGCGTTGCTTGCTTCTGCCACGATTAAAGCGACGCTTACTAGGAAAAGCCGCTCGCCGAGGGCCTGACTGTTTCAAGCGTTACCGCCTCCTCGTCGAAGCATTCCAACTGAAACTATAGCTCTGCACGTCCCGTTCCAACTTGGTGCAAAACTTTCAATTTAGTGCGAAACTCGTTGCCAATTCCGCATATCGCAGTTTAAATCTATTCGCTTGAGTAGGTATGCCATTCCACTTGAATGGTTGCCGTTGGTTCGAACGACAAAAGCCTGGTTGCTGAACAACCAGGCTTCTGCCGTTTCGTGTGTTCTGTTGAAGCTTATTAACTACGACGGCGTATGACGCAGATGAGCTCTTCTTTATGCATCAATTTACTGCGGCCACGAATACCCAATTGACTCGCGAGTTCGCGAAGCTCTTTAACGGTATGTTCTTCCAAACGTTTTTCCGACGTCGCCATCGAAGCGTGACCTGTATCCGTGTTTTCCGCTACTGTGTATTGAGTCGCAGTTGTTGTCATTTTCAAGTATCCAGCGAGAGTTAAGTTGTCTAGGTTTTCCGTAATATCATCGCATTACAAAATGACCCAAATCCGAAGCGCGATGCCGGTCACCATAAGTAACCCAATCGAAAACCAGAATAAGCGGTCTAACGCCACCGCTTCGCGATGACGGTCGACGGCCTCTTCGGGATGTCGTTCCGAATGGATCGCATCGACTGGGTCATTCACAGAAACCATGAAAGATCCGTCCGGCAAAGGCGGTTGAATTTGACTCGCTCTTAAGCAAGCGGACTTGGACGTGCGATGCATATCGAGGTTATTCATGATGACGGGCTCTAGCGCTTTCCTGTGTTCCATTTCCCTACTGAACTGCGAGTGACTCGCGATCAGCAGGTAAAACCGTTGAATGTCTTATGAACCCTGAGTGTTACGGGGATCCATATTGGGATCGGTGTCGATCGCACTGGAAGGATTCTCAAGCTCATTGTCATCAGGGGTCGTTGATGCCGGTTGGTCAGGGACTTCCTGCGGAGGAGGCTGACAACCGCTTCCGACCACCAAGCCCACCATCGTGAGACCAAACACCGACATCATTCCGGCAGCATGTTGCCACTTCATCGTTCCACCTTTGTGGCTGAGAGTGCTTCTTACAAATTTAAGAATTCAACGAATTGCAAGCACTGTGCCAAACCGCTGCGATATCGCAGCAAATTTACGTTTGGAGTAAAGTGCACCCACACGGTACAAAAAAGAGATGCACCGGCTAAAGCAAGAGACGCTTAGCGGTTTTCAGTCGCTCACGTTGAGCGTTCGACGTTCAAGATTAACTAGGAGCCTTCTTTGCGAAGACGCCCCACACTTGACTGAAAATACTTCCGGCGACGGGTAGAATGGTGCGCTTGCTCAGCATCCTGATCCGATTCTTCCGATGCTTTGATGAGATCGGCCAGGTTTGCCGCACAGATCCGACAACCAATTTGCTCTAGATGAAATGTTACGTAACTAGCCACTTCTTCAGAAGCAACGACACCCAGGAGATACTGCTGAAGCTGTGGCCGAGTGGGACAAGTAATGCGGTGACGCCGCCAGATTTCGCCCAGGCTGTGCACCCCGGCATCACGACGCGAAAGGATTTCTAGCAACCGCTCTTTGAGTTCCGGTTGGTCACGAATCTGCTCTTCGACCACGGAAGCTTCTTCGACGGCCAACTCTTCGTTCAAGTAGGCTTCCAAATCGGCATTGGTCAAGGCTCTCATTCGTCTGCTTTCTTTGCACATTGAACCGTTGAGGCGTACGAAAGGGGAATCGCACCCATTTACGGTACCTGTTTCAAACACGGTTTGGGCCACCGGTTAGTTTAACCGGCAGCCATCGTACGTTCTCCTGCCGGGCGATCGGAGACTACCCTTCGGCGTGATACACTTCTTCAAATGGTTGTACTACAACAAACCCGTTACCGACGAATTCCATTTGAAACGACTCGCCACTCGAACGACCGATCAGCGTACGGAACGAGATGTCCGTCTTGAAGTTCGGTTGCAGGGTACCACTCCACGCGACCGTCGCATTCGGGTCGGTGTAAACAGGTTGATCTGGCGTGACCACCAGCGTAAGAGGCTCGTAGTGAGTCGTAATGGCGACCATGCCGGTACCGGTGAGAGTCATCTGAAACAAACCGCCGGCCATCATCGATGAGATTCGCTTCATCATCTTGATGTCCCAATTGACGCTGTTCTCGAAGGCCAGAATGTCGTTAGCGTTTACGACAATCTCTTGGTTTTCCAAGCGAAGGATTTGGATCTTCTTACCGTAGTCAGCCAAGTAAAGCTTGCCGGCTCCGGTGACCCTAGTCAATCGCGCCCCTTCCCCTGTAACGGCTTTCTTGAAAAACCCGCCCAGGCCTTTATCGAACATCCCTTCACGTTCAAACTTCATATTACCTAGGTACGAGATCATCGATCCCATCTTGGTCCAGGCAAAGTTATTATTCAGGTTCACTTCCAGGATGCGTGGGCTTTCCATTTCAAAAAAGCCCTCACCACGATCCCGCTGCTGGGTCTGCTCGACAAATTCATGAAGCGTGTACCGGTTATCGACTGCGGACATCGTTACTATTTCCCCCAGATCAGGTTTTGATGAGAAGATTAGAGTCACTGTTTGCCTCGCGACTCGGTTCCGAATGTATTGCTATGGTGAGTATAGCTCGGGAAAGACTTCCTCACTCAGCTGTTGGTTTTTGACACTTCCACGAAGTTTGTTCGTGAAGTCATGTTTATAATTCGCGACGTGTTGCTCACTGATGTCCAGTTTGGCGGCGACGTCTTTGTTCGCCCAGCCTCTCACAAAAAGCAGTTCCATACACTGAATCTTGACCCAATCGCCGCGTTCCCTCCAACGTGCGATTTGCTCTTGAATTGCTTCCACTAGGGCATCTTCCTCCATCCGTCGCCGTTCGCCGCTTCGCACCAAGCTCGACGCCGGTCGGGCCGGGCCCTCGAGTTCCCAGGTATCGGAGCTTGATTTTCCGCCCCCGGCCGAACTCAGTGGAAGCGTTGGCCGGCGTCCTTCACGACGCAAATGATCGGTGAGTTTATACGCGCAGATCGCGAAAAGATAGCTTTCTAAGCTTCGGCGACCGTCGTAGTTAGGCAGACTATTCAGAAAACCGATGAATGTCTCTTGAACGACATCTTCGCTATGAGCTCGACGACGAAGGCGACTTTCCACAAATGCGAGCAAGCGTCCCTCGTAACGGTCGATCAAATCCTGCCAGGCATCTTCCTCACCCTCACGGATGCGGCCGATGAGCAGGGCATCGGTTTCTGATACGCGTGTAGGTGACAAGAGGATGCAGTTCCTTACGAAGTCGTGATAAGTCATCGTGGTCGGCGAAATGCATGCCAGACCATATCGGGGCCACTGTAACGAACCAGTACGTTGAGTCACACGGGCAAAGCCAATGGCAAGTTTCAGGTACGTCGAATGCCGCTATCCCAAGTTATAGCATGGGAAATGATCGGACGAAAATCACACCAGCAGCAAGCAAACCACACAAGGCGGCCACACTGCCGGCTGAGACCAGCCCGGGCGAGACCCGCGAACCGTCGCTGGTTAGCGACATGCCTGCATAAAAGATAAACATAACACCTAGCAGGAACAGAAACCCTGTTCCGATATAGACCACACGACTGATACGTTGCTGGGCATACCAGAACTGACGAATCTGCTCTTGAATGGCCGGATCGAACTTAAGCAACGAGTGCCACTGATGCATAACCCCAAAGGATGGCGTTAATTCTTCCTGATACGTCTCCGTGGCAACGGCTTCTTGTATCGTATCGAGGCCATCTCCAATCAGTTTCGGCGCATCATTACTTCCAGTTAGCTCAACGGCGAATTGGTCGACTGACTTGCGGATCTCAAGATTCAACGCATGACGGCAATCCATTCCACGGTCGTAGGGACCAGAACTGACCGACACATAGTACGTTTGATCGTGCCCCCAATGAGGCTCTTGTTCGACCCAACTCGGACGGCCAGGAGGTATGATCTTCGAGGGATCCAAATCAAGCTTGCCTGACTTCAGTTGATTACGAAACTCTTGATAAATGGATCCGGCGAACTGACCGATCGTTTTCCCGGTGGAAGCGGTTACGTCTTTGGTCGAAGGCTCATTTACAATCGACGTATCGGTCGAAACATTCATCGGGAACGCACTGTGGCTAGACTCGGCAATCTCGTGGACATGACTGCGGCTGGTAATTTCTGATGGAATCGACTGGGTACTAACGCGTGCCCGTTGAACTGTTTCGCCATATTCGACTTCACCATACGAGTGAATCCCGGTAGGCGACTGCACAGTCGTCCTGCTAACTCCCACGGTAAAGAATCCGCCACACAAGACCACAATCGTTAATAGAAACGCGGTACCCACTCCGGCGGCGAGCTTACCACCAGGCTTCCCTGAGAAAGCCAACGCAAGTAAGAGCACGACGATTAGACCGGCAAAAAGCAGTCCTAAACCGACGAGAACGAGAAAACCAATAGTAAATGCGGATGTTGCCATGGGACTCACTTTATCAAGAGGCTAAGCGTTATTCGCCAACCCCCGTCGATTATTGGCGTCCCCGAGAAAAAATTGCGGCGAACACAATCACCAAAGCGAGTATCCCAACTAACAACACGCCGGCACCTGCCAGCAATACGATCCAACTCATTGATACGTCCATCATCTTTCATCTCAGACTCGAGGAAATAAGCGAATTCTAACGGGCCCCGCTTGCAGTGGTCTCCTTCAATTCCTGTTCGTATTGTCGGCGTTTTGCATCTCGGCGATCTTGGCTAAGCCATGGAGCGGAAAGCTGCACGGCTGCGGCGACCGAGCCCACGAGCATGATGGCCCATGGCTGCAGGAATGGCCAAAAGGCCGTGAGGATACCCGCCCAAATAACAAATACGCCGGTGTTCCAGATACTGAGCCAATTGCTTCGCAGCGGATCTGCCAACTTCCACCAACGCGGTACCAAAAAGACCAAGCCGAAAAAGATCATCAACGCTCCGACCGACGACTGCTCGCCCATCGCAAACCACGGCATCTGCATATCCGTCGCACCAGGACTGCCTGTGAATACAAGCATCGATCCGAACCAGGCCACGATCCCTAGCCCCACGCCAATCATCATCATGACGATCCGGCGTCGCGCTTGATCGCCACTGCGGTCTTCCCACATTTTGGCAGCAATCAGCACTGCCCATGACGCCAGGATGGTTAACCCGGTGAAGAACACATAGGCCGGCCCGATCGTCAATATGGCGGTCTTGGTAAAAGCTGCCTCACCAACAGAAATAGCCAACAGAACGAAAGCAATCAAGACGGCCGAAATACCACTGGCGATTAACGAGCCAAGCAACTCACGAACTTTTTCTCGTGTCGGTCGTACCGAAATGGCTGCTCTCTCGCGATCTTTGCGTTTGGGATGCCAAACGGCGTCCTCGGCAGCGCGATGCTTACGGCGCATCGCTTCGGGATGATAGCGGCCACTGGAGCCTTTCTTATCAAGCGTACTGGTCCCGCCGGGATTCTCATCCTGCGCCGTATTCACCAATAGGCGAATCAACAGATAAGCCATGTAAACGGCACCACCTACAAATGCGAGCGGCACAATAAAGTGCAAGTTCGTGACAATACCGAAAGCAATCGCGGCCAGGACGATTACCTTCACTGGCATGCTGGTGTTATTGTGGCTCCACCAACTGCGGAAACGATCGGCCAACCCTGTGACGGCCCGGGCAATCGGCTCCTCGTCTAGTGCCCCTTTGACAGAAGGCGCTTCAACGTAGCCAATCTTCGCTTTGACCTCCGACTGGGGAGTAATTTGCGGAGCCTGACTCTTGGCCTCTACAGGGCGTGACGTATCGACTGTCGAAACGTATCCGACGCTCTCTTTCAGTCCCAACTGTTCCAGCATATCCTCGGCAGTGCTCGTTCGTTTATCGGGATCCTTTTCAAGCGCCTTGGATACGACAGTACGAAATGGCTCTCCCAGGTTACCCAGATCAGGGCTTGCCGTGAGATGCTTCATGATGATCTCTTGGCTACTTTCCCCTTCAAAGGGAACCCGGCCGGTGAGCATCTCGAAGAGGATAATCCCAAGCGCGTAGACATCGATCTCGCGCCCGTAACGCCCTTTGCCAATCTCGGGGGCCATGTAGTGAAACGTGCCGACGCTTTCCGTCTGACCGCTTCGTCGGCTAACCGAGATGAATTTCGACAGCCCGTAGTCACCGATTTTGACGGTGCCTTGGTCGTTGAAGATGTTCCCCGGTTTGAGGTCGCGGTGCACGATGCCATGGTCATGCAGATAGTTAACAGCAGATGCGATGGCCTTGAACCATGAAAGAGCTTCTGCCTGGGGCATGCCATTGGGATGACGCTCGACGATGTCTTGCAGGCTATCGCCATGGACAAACTCCATGACAATCCAGCCTTCGCCTTCTTGGTCGTAGCGGATGTCGAACAATGAGACGAGGTGCGGGTGCTTGAGATTCAAGCAGTGCTTGGCACCTCGCATTTCGATTTCAAGATTACGCTGAACGTGCTTCAGCGCGACTTCTTTGCCCGACTCAGTGGTGGCGTAATAAACTTCACCGAAACCGCCAGCGCCCACGCCCCGCTTGATGGTGTACCCATCCAACGGAGAGGAACCGCTTTTGTAAGTAAACCGCATGGGGCTTTCTTTCGGTTTGGCTAAATTCGCAGGGCCGACTTCATCGTCCCCCGGTTGATTTTCAGGAGTAAGGGCGGCTACCGACTGGTTCATGGTCTAGTCCCTGGCCAACGGTTATGTGATAAGTTTGCAACCTCATGTCCCTCTTCCCTCGCAGACGGTGGAAAGGTGACAGAATGTTGTTTTCATGCCCGGCCAAGTGGCTCCAGGCAAAACGAAACCTCTTCTCCCTGAACCGCTTCACCTATTTTGATCGATGTGGCCGGCTGGGTCGAATCGCTTTGAAATAGTGGTGTCTTCGATTTCAAAAGCAGCTTACTTCCCTGCCGATAAACGACCACATCCTGCTGCCACTTCGAGCACACAATATGATTGTTTGACTTCGGTCCCATCAGCAGCGAATCTGCCAGTAGAACCACACCATCACAGGCCGGCTCCGTTCGGTGCCGACTGACTATCTTCAACACTGCCGATGTGCTTAAAGGATGCGTCTGTGTGAATTGCATCTTCACACCACGCCCCAAGGTTATCACATCGCGGTGCTTTAGCAGCGAAGGCCCCTCGATCCATTGATCGTTAAGCCTTACTTCCGACAATGGCTCGACGATGTATTCGTCACCGCTCCGTTTGATGGCAGCATGACGACGGCTGATATCTCCCATAACAGGGATATCAACCTGGGCGGAAGCCATTGCCTGGCCAACGTTAATTCGATCGGCCAGCAGCAGCATGTAGCCGCCGACCCCATCGATCCACATTTGCAGGCGATCGCTCACATTCCCTCTTCGATACGCGAAATTTGGCTCAACTATGGACATTCGCTTTTGCTCGTGTTGTCTAATACTAAGTCTATCACACAAGCCCCCGTCCCTTACCTATTCGATCGAACGACTTCGATCTTGCTCCTCTCCCACGCAGATCGGGAGAAAAGAACATCGGGTACTCCGCGCGTGCCGAGATGGCTTACAGCTTTACTAAGCCGAAGCCATCTCAACCTCGCTGGAGAATTTCCAAGGGTCAATCCATGCCCTAGTTCAGCTGAGAAAGCTCGATACGCTTACTCAGCTTCTCGGCAGCCTTGGTGTCAACTTCGGCTAGTTCTTCGTCATCCAGTTCGATCTCCAGACCGAAATACGACGCAACTTCATTGCTGATGTCGGTATCGACTTGCTCGTCCAACTGGATTTCGCCAGCCAGTTCGCCGTCGACATCGACCATACGCTCGGCCACATCGATGCGGGTCCTAATGTCATCAATCAAACGCTTAGTCTTGGAAAGGTGGCTATCATCAAAAGCGAATTTGCTGGATGTTTGGGCCACTTCCACCATCTTCTGGCGTGCTTCCAGGTTCTCGACGTCGACTTCCAACTGTCGGCGAGCGGTCAGCATACCGTCCAGTTTAGCGCGTGCGGCGTCTAGGCCCTGTTGGCGAGCACGAAGAATGCTTTCCAACTTGACACGGGTAGCATCCTGCGTCTTGAAACGCTCGAATCGCCCGGCTAGGTCGGTCTGCACGGCATTACGCGAGTACTCGTGACCGGCATAAGTGAAATAAGTGCTACCGGAATCGAGATCGTTCTTCAGGCGAATGATATCCGCCTTGGTAGTAGTCAGCTTCTCTTCCAGATCACCTGTGCGCGATTGAAGCTTTTCCACTTCAACTTCTTCTTTCGCAATCAAATGCATGTTGCGACGAATTTCAGGAGTCAGGTCCTGAATCATTTTACGAGCCCGATCGAGTTCAAACTCAACCGGCACGCTGTTTTTGACGTTGTCGCTCACACGACTTGCCGTCGTGGAGATGTAGCTGTAAGTGTCCGTCCCAAACACGAGCCCAGCCAACAGTGCGGCACCAACTCCGGTGCATGCGAGTTTCTTGATCATCACTCAACCCTCTCTGAAATAAACGGAATGACCCTTGTACTTTTCCTGCCCGGCGCGGCTTTCCGGATCGTGAATAACGGCCGTTACCGAGCGGTTAACTTGCAGGCATAGATAGGACTTCGCTGCAAATTTGCCGATCTTTGGATTTTTTTCACGTTTTTTGACATGCTGTCAGAGGCTCCAGTGACGAGAGCAGAAATAGGCGAAGTTGCATGTTCCCCGACCAACACGGTCGAGGGGCGAGCAAATCCGCTCTGGTTAGAATCGTATCCCTTAACACGATCAGTAAGTTGCACTTCTCTACTGCAATTTGCGATCGCTGAGCAGACAGTTAGGATGGCAGGCACGTGCGAAACATGTTGATGAAAATGGCAGACGTTGCCTGAAGACCACACAACGTGCACTTCGGCTGCCCGCAAAACGATATCAGCGGGAAAAGCCCCAACTGATTGATAATGTTCACCTTAGGAAAGAATTTCGACGCCCCATTAAGAATTTGTGCGAACTTGGCACCAAGGTTGCGGTGTCATGTCGAGACCAGAAGCCGTCCACCTAAACGAGCACCTCTTCCTGTGAATTGCGGCTCGATCGGATAGGAGAAAACTCAATGGATCACTCGACGCCATTTAAGCTGGTTCATGAACCACCCAAGACCCCGACCGGGAACTTTGTGGTCTTCCAGGCACCCTCTGTAGACTCGCTGGCACAGTTCTCGGACTGGATGGATCATGCTCTGGAGATCTTAGAAGACGAGAATGCTCACTTTGTCTCGCCCAACTCAAGCCGAAAACATTTGGTTAGTAGTCGTTAGGACATCTCGATCCCAACCGGATAAGTCGCTATCGGCCGTCCTCTACGACGGCCGATGCTATTTCTAACTCTTCTGGATGCGTCGACAGTGGCTTCTCTCTAAGCCCCATCATCACCACACCAAGCACTGTCAGCACCACGCCAAAGATCAGATTGATACTGTATGCCTCATGAAACAAAATGACCCCGGCTAGTGCTGAGAGGGGATTTTGAAGTGAGTTCGCGGCATTCCCAATAATGACGGGTGCGTATCGAAATGACAACGTAAGTGCGACGAAAGCAGCCGCGTTCAGCAGGCCGGCAATCAACAAGACTCCATACTGGGGCCAAGTTGTGAGAGCCATTTCTTCCAGCCCTGTTGTGTATAGGCTTAGCGGCCCGAGTATCCCCATTCCGACAGCGCAGATCAGTGAGGTGGTCATGAACATACTCACTTCACCGGAGACACCCCGCCGGATGGCTACACTCAAGAAGGCATAGGAAATACCGGCCAACATCGGCGCGACAATACCGGCCCCAATCAACAACCACCCTGAAGGATCGTTCACGACCGACTGAACGGCACCTCTTCCGGCCAGACTTAGTGTCATCAGAGCCAGCACCAGGGAAGCCGTTCCCCAGCGTTGCCACCGAGTTAGGGATTCGTACAACAACCATTTGCTAATCATCACTCCGACCACGATCATCGTGCCCAGGCACAGTGGGACGCTCATGGCGACACCCACGACTCCAAAGCTCCACTGCAGCATGGCGTTGCCCAAAAGCTGGCTGGAAATTGCGGCCAAGATAAGAATAAAGATAGACGACAACTTGGGCATCGGTGATCGCCCTGTACGAATCTGCCAGAGGGCAATCGGAGCGAATAACACTACGGTGGGAATTGCTTTTAGAAACGAAACCCAAACCGGATCCAAAGTGGTGAGCCAGCGCAGGCAAATATTCGCCAGCGAGTAGCCCACCGCGGCAAGAACACCACAAATTAATCCTAACCATGGATTCGGAGAGGTTCGTTGCGTCATATACTCAAGGATGCAATCGGTCAGGTACCACACTCGTGTGGTCGACAGTCATACGTTTGCGGTCTATTCTTTCGAGGGCATGGGATAGGGAATGGCCAATGAAAGACACAATTACCCGTCAACTTATTCGGCAACTTCATCGCTCGCCATGGCGAATGGCAGCTGTCGTCACTGGCGGTGGAAGCGAAGCGCTCAGCAATCTATTGAGCGTCCCCGGTGCGTCGGACACCGTTCTCGAAGCCGTCGTTCCCTACTCTAGCGCTTCCCTCGAAGATTTTCTGCGCTACAAGCCCAGCCATTATTGCAGCCGGGCGACGGCTCAAGCCATGGCGATGCGAGCCTTTTTCCGCGTTCGCGAATTACAATCTCGAATTTCTCCAGCAGATCTCGATGACATGCACCTTGTGGGGATTGGGTGCAGCGCCAGTTTGCGGAGTCTTCGCCCCAAGAAGGGGCAGCATCGAGTTCATATTGCGGTGCAAACAGCCGTCAGTAGCAGTATCGCCTCCCTCGTTCTCACCAAGGACTCGCGAGATCGAGGCCGAGAAGAAAACGTAGTTGCCGCTTTACTGCTCAACCGACTGGCCGATGCAACGGGAATTTCTGATCGAATCCCGTTAGATCTCTTGCCAGGGGAACACGTCGACGAAACAACAGCCAACGCTTGGCCCTCGTGGACCGAACTCTTGCTGAACAAGCGAACAGCCGTGTGCGTTCCTAAAATGGAACAGAACGCCCCCCTAGAGTCGTTTAGCGGGGTCCTATTCCCTGGTGCGTTCAATCCACTCCACGAAGGCCACCAAACGATGGCAGAAGTGGCCGAAGAGATCACCGGCCATTCGGTTGATTACGAGATCTCGATCGAAAACGTTGACAAGCCTCCGTTGGACTTCTTCCACATTAAGTCTCGTGCCGAACAATTCGAGGCACCGCATCGATGCTGGTTGACCAAGGCCCCAACCTTCTTAGACAAGTCAAAGATTTTCCCGGAAGCAACCTTCGTGGTAGGTGCCGACACCATCGTTCGGATCGCCGAACCTCGATACTATCAGAATTCGTCGCAGCTTCGAGATGCGGCCATCAGTGAGTTCGCACAGCAGAATTGCAAGTTTCTCGTTTTCCCCCGGGTGGTTGGAGACGACTTCTTGACTTTCGAACAGCTGAACCTGCCATCGAGCCTGGCGAAGCTTTGTGAACCGGTTACCTCCTCTCAATTTCGAATGGATATCTCTTCCACAGATATCCGCACGGGCGTTTTTTAGCGAAATATTTCTCAATCCACTGTAGCTTCGCGATAGTACACCGGGACCCCTTCCATCCTCCATGGATAGGTACTGTCATCTTGCCGATAAGCTCCTGTCGGTCAATCTCCGCACTAAAAGAGCATGATCACCTTAGGTGTGAATAAAGTGAAACAATGGAGCGGATTGCCACTGTAAGCTCCCTTTCATATGATTAAGGTCGCTCCCCACACGGTCTTCCGTTCGTCCACTGTTTCAAAAGAGTCAATTCCATGACGTCCGTACCACACATTGCCCCTGGCAAAGAGACTCTGCCACTTTTCTGCGGCGTGGATGTTGGCGGCACAAATATCAAAATTGGTCTGGTAGACGACCATGGAAACACCGTCGAATACCAAAAAATTCCGACCAACGAGACCGAAGGGCCCCAGCGGTACATGGAACGCTGCACCGAAGTCATCAAGGAGATGATGAATGTCGTGGGCCGGCCGATGGATAACATCGCAGCAATCGGCCTGGCCACACCTGGCACGATGGACATCGAAGGGGGGATGCTTCTCGAGCCCCACAATCTTCCGAACTCCTACAACTTTCCGATCCGCGATTGCCTCTCGAAACTAACGGGCCGCCCGGTCGTTTATGCCAACGATGCTAACGCGGCTGCATTCGGTGAATATTGGCTTGGTTCCGGCAAAGAATTTCGCAGCATCATCATGCTGACTCTCGGCACAGGCGTTGGTGGTGGGATTATTGTCGACGACTTGCTCATCGATGGGGAACACAGCCATGGCGGGGAATTAGGACATATCATCATCGATTTCAGTGAAAATGCCCGCACGATTCCCACCGGGCAACGCGGCCATCTCGAGGCCTATGCCAGCGGAACGGCTATTATCAAGCGAACCCAAGAAGCGCTGACGATGGACCTAAAAAAGGAGAGTTCGCTTCACGCTCGGATTGAAGGGGGCGAAAAGCTTACTCCCCTGATGGTTGCCCAAGAATCAGAGAAAAGCGACAGTCTTTCCTTACATATTGTGATGGAAACGGCACGCTACCTAGGAATCGGGATCGTTTCGCTGATGCACACGATCGACCCAGGGGCTGTTATTTTGGGCGGGGCCATTAATTTTGGGGGGCATGAAACTGAATTGGGATGCCAATTTCTCGATCGGGTTCGCCAAGAGGTCAAGTCCCGGGCATTTCCCGTTCCGGCAGAGCACACGGTGGTCGATTTCGCCCGATTGGGTGGGGATGCTGGCTATCTGGGGGCTGCCGGCAAGGCCCGCGTCGTCGCCCACCGCGATTCCCTGACAACCTAGTCCTGATGTATAATGGGGCGTTTACCCGAAGCATTCGGATATTCGCCGGGTTCCCACTCGAACCTCCTACCATCCCAGGGCATCTTCATCACGATGGCAATCATCGACCAGAAGTACATTCGGAATTTCTGCATCATCGCACACATCGACCACGGCAAAAGCACGTTGGCCGATCGCCTGTTAGAGAAAACAGCAACTGTCAGCGTGCGAGAAATGAAAGAGCAGTTGCTGGATGACATGGAAGTCGAGCGTGAACGTGGCATCACAATTAAAGCCCGTGCCGTGGTGATGAAGTACAAGCACGAGGGAAAAGAATACGAGATCAACCTGATCGACACTCCCGGCCACGTTGACTTTCAGTACGAAGTGGGACGTTCGCTAACCTGCTGCGAAGGTGCCGTCCTGCTAGTGGATGCTTTCCAAGGGGTCGAGGCTCAGACCGTCGCCAATGCTTTCATGGCTATGGAGCACGACCTGGAAGTGGTTCCGTGCCTGAGCAAGATTGACCTCAATCATGCCCGGCCGTTGGAAGTCGCCGAGGAAATCGAACATTCCTTGGCCCTCGATGCGACGGACATTTGCGGTATCAGCGGTAAAACAGGACAAGGCGTCGATGCGCTTCTAGCTCGCATCATCGAGCATGTTCCGGCTCCCAGCGGGGATCGTCAAGCGACCTTGCAAGCGATGGTCTTCGACTCGCACTACGACAAGTTCCGCGGGGCGATTACGTACGTTCGCGTGATGAACGGTACGATAAAAAAAGGAGACCGAATTCGTTTCATTCGAGGGGAAACGAATCACGATGTGCTAGAGGTCGGCCAGTTTACGCCGCGTCCGGTCGCTCGTGATGAACTGGCCGCTGGTCAGGTTGGCTACGTCATCTGTAACATCAAATCGCTGGAACTGGTCAATATCGGTGATACGATCACCGTTCAAGGTGACAAGGGTGCCAAGCCGCTGCCTGGCTACCAGGAACCGAAGCGAATGGTCTTCTGCGGGCTGTATCCTTCCGACGGCCAAGACTTTGAACAACTTCGAGACGCCCTGAAAAGCCTCCGCATCAACGATCCGAGCTTTACCTTTGAACCGGAAACGAGCGACGCACTGGGCTTCGGTTTCCGCTGCGGCTTTCTCGGGCTGTTGCACATGGAAATTGTACAGCAACGTTTAGAACAAGAGGCCGACATCGACTTGGTGCAGACCGCGCCCAACGTGACCTATCAAATCATTGATCGCAACGGGGTCACGGTGGATATTCACAAACCTCAGGATGTGCCGGACGCTGGCGAGATCGAAACGTTTCTGCAACCGATTGTTCGCGTAAGCCTGATTCAACCGTCTGATTATATCGGACCCGTGATGCAACTCTGTAATGAACGTCGAGGGATTCACGTTCGCACCGAGTTTCTTTCCCCGACCCGATCAATGCTCGTCTACGATATTCCACTGGACGCTGTGATCTACGACTTGCATGACAAGCTGAAGAGTTCGACCCGCGGCTACGGCACGATGGATTACGAAATCCGCGGCTATGAAGAAGCGGACTTGGTGCGTATGGACATCCTGGTCAACGGCAAACGCGTCGATGCTCTCAGTATCATTTGCGATCGCGTTGATGCCGATCGTCGTGGGCGGGCCGTCGTCAAAAAGCTGAAGGCCGAAATCGATCGCCATATGTTCGAGGTGGCTATTCAAGCCGCAATCGGCAACCGGGTCATCGCGCGCGAAACGGTTAAAGCCCTTCGCAAGAACGTGACCGCCAAGTGTTACGGTGGTGATATTTCTCGAAAGCGAAAGTTGTGGGCTAAACAGAAGGAAGGCAAGAAGCGGATGAAGTCGATTGGATCAGTCGATATTCCGCAAAAAGCGTTCATGGCGGTGCTGGAAACCGGCGAAGATCGCACATAATTACTCTTCCCACCCCTCAGACGCAACTAATATAGAGATACCGCTTGGCATGCCCCACCCGCCAAGCGTTTGCGTCCGTTTAGTTTTACCCTGACTCTGGAGTCGCCAATGCGATTTGGCCCTCTATTGATCCTATTGATCTTCACGGCATGCGTGACTGGCTTCGCGGGGGCAACGGCATCGCCTGATCCAATCTATCGGGTCGCCAGTGGATCGATGGCTCCAGCATTGCTTGGACCTCACCATCGACTGACGTGCGAAAACTGCAAGTATTCAACAGCACTCGATGCAATGCAGCTTCCAGAGAGTGCGACATGTCCTAATTGCGGCTATCAAGAGAACCTCATCGACTCGTCGGCTGTGCAACCTGGGGACGGGTTGGTCTGGGAAGCAATCGAGCCCGACCAACTTGAACGCTGGGATATCGTCTTGCTGGAAAATCCCGATACCAAGCAATGGCACGTGAAACGAGTCGCTTTCCTGCCGGGAGAAACCCCCAAGATTCACCGAGGCGAGTTATACCGAGGTACTCAGCTCATTCGGAAATCTCCGCGAGAACGAGAGGCATTGAAGCAGCTTGCCTTCGATCAATCCCACTCACCGCTGGATAGCCCCCGATTTCTCAGCGATCGCTCGTCCGGCAGTGGATGGAATGTCCGACGAGGATCTATTGGGTTCGCACCGATCGGGGATACCCATGCTAACGACAACGACTGGCTGGTCTACCATCATCATCGCTGCCTGCCACCGCCAAGCCCTGCAGGTAATGATACCTCGCCACTGGATAGCTACGGCTACAACCATAGTGTCTCACGAGAACTATTTCCGATGTCCGATCTATGGCTCGAGTTCAAGTGCGAACATTGGCAAGCTCGGGGACTCACGATTCGCTTGCAAGGCGATGACCTTACGGCCAGTATCGAAGTTGATCTCGAGCATGGAATCGTTCGAGGAAGCAGCCCAGCACAATCGGTCGAATTGCCTCTTTCGATAGAAACCTTATCCGGAATAACTGTCAGGGCAGGGGAGTACGACGGAGAGCTTTTCCTGGAGCTTGCAAGCGATCGGCAGCAACAGTACTTTCCCTTAGGCAGCGCCACCATGCAGTTTGGTAGCCAACCGTTCGCGTTGAAGATTAGTGGAGGACAAGCTATCCTTCGCCAGGTGAATGTCTACCGCGACATCGTCTGGCTGGGTCGCCAACGACGTCCGACCGAATGGACGTTTGATCGGGAATTATCCCCCAACGAAATTTTCGTTCTAGGAGATAACGTTCCCGTCTCCGACGATTCGCGATATGAACTTGGACCGGTCGACATCCGTAAGAAGCTACGTGGCAAGGTCTTACAAGTGCTAGCGGAGTAGATATCCGTCCTAAAAGCAGACCCACGACCAGCGCTGCGTTGAATCTCAGGATTGGGTATAGTGGATAGTTCAGGCGTCCCTGATGGTCATCCGTTTGCGGCTTGATGTCCATTTCCTTTCCTCAGATCGCCTGCCGATTTTCAGCGAGATGTAGCGGATTTATGGCCAAGAAAAAACGCACTCAAACGAATTCAGGCTCTCTGAAGACGAACGATTCGAAGTCTTCCCAGCAACCTGGCGATACAGATCATTTTGCCGTCACGCGCGAATTCATCGAATCGCTTGTGGTTGCCGTGATTCTGGCTTTGCTGTTTCGTGCGTTTGAAGCCGAGGCGTTTGTCATTCCGACGGGCTCGATGGCCACCACACTTCTCGGCCGTCATAAAGATGTGACGGATGAATATTCCGGATACGAATACACCGTTGGTGCCAGTGGCGAGATGGATCGCACCACCAACCGACAATTTCAGAACGTCGTCGAAGCGATCGATCCGCTCTACCATCGTTTGACCGAAATCGGCGACAACCCTTCGTACAGCGGCGACCGAATTCTGGTCAGCAAGTTCGCTTATGACTTTGCCGATCCTGCCCGCTGGGATGTGATTGTTTTCAAATATCCAATCGAGCCACAGACGAATTACATTAAACGTCTGATCGGTCTTCCTGGCGAAACCGTGCGGATCTTTCACGGCGACATCTACATTAAGAAGCCGGGCGAAACAGAATTCAGCATCGCACGAAAGCCCCCCGCCAAGCAATTAACTTTGCATCGTTTGGTATACGACACTAATTATCCCTGCCCCATCCTGGAGAAGGCCGGATTCCCCGACCGCCTGGAAGCCCATCCAACGGAAACCCAGGCCGATTGGGTGAAGGAAGAGAATGGAGCCTGGACTTGCCAGCCCAGCGGTAAGCCTACTTGGCTGCGTTATCGGCACGTGCTGGCCGACAACGGAAGAACCTTTAGCTATTGGGCACTCGCGGAACATAATGATCCTATCGATACCCAAAAAGCCCGAGAAGAATGCAGCCAATTAATCACTGACTTCAGCGCTTATAACACGGACACCGTTACCCGTTATCGCAATCATCGGACCTCGTCTGGCCTACATTGGGTAGGAGACTTGATGCTGGAGTGCACAGCCACGATCAAGTCAGAACAAGGCGTTTTCTCGCTTGACCTGGTCGAAGGGGGAACGCACTTCCGCTGCGACATCGATGTAGCTACCGGCAAGGCCACCATCGCCACCGACCAGTCGTCCGTTACTTTTGATCATGAAGGGTCGATTGAAGCACAGACTTCTATTCGAGGTCCAGGCACCTATTCACTTCGTTTTGCCAACACGGATGACGAACTTCGATTGTGGGTCAACGGAAGTCTAGTAAGCTTCAATGCACCGGCAACCTACACGCCCAAGCAACCTGTTTCTCCTAAATGGAGTCCAGAAGATCCCGGAGACTTGCTGCCGGTCGGTATCGGAACCGATTCGGTTCAAATGACGTTAGACCGTGTGCGAGTACTACGAGACGTTTACTATATTGCCGACGGACGACAATACCGTCACGGGCGTGAAACCAGTACGCTGCTCGATTACGAAGCGGACGGCCACCCAGGCTGGAACGCTCCGCCGGATGACCAAATCATGGAGGCGCTGACCAAGCCGGAGACCTGGGACACAACCAAGACCTTCGATATGCGTCGCGAGGCGATCTTCACCCTAGAGCAAGGGCAATTCTTTCCCTTGGGTGATAACAGTGCCGAAAGTCAGGATGGTCGCCTCTTTCCGGTAGGACACCAATTTGTGCCAGAGCACATGCTCATCGGCAAAGCGCTCTTTGTCTATTGGCCTCATTCTAAGAATAAGCCAGTTCCGTTTTTCCCCAACTTCAGCAGGATGAAGTTCATTCAATAACGGTAGGACCTAGCGATTCATGGATGAATCAACGATTCTCTCCGCTCAAAACCTTGTCAAAACCTATGGCCGACGACGCGTCGTCGATGGCGTCAGCTACGACGTGAAGCGTGGCGAAATCGTTGGCCTATTGGGTTCCAACGGTGCCGGGAAGACGACCAGTTTCCGTATGACATGCGGCATGGTTACCCCCAACGAAGGACGAGTGGAGCTCAGCGGCAAAGATGTCACACTTTGGCCGATGTTCAAACGCTGTCGCGATGGTGGCATGGGCTATCTGGCGCAGGATAGCAGTGTCTTCCAGAAACTGACCGTCGAGCAGAACCTTCTAGGCGTGATGGAACTGCTGCGAATCGACTCGTACCACCGCAAGATGCGTTGCGAGGAACTGCTGGAAAGATTCGATATCACGCACATTCGCAAGTCGAAAGCCAAGAGCTTATCCGGTGGTGAACGCCGTCGACTGGAAATCGCGCGTTGTCTGGTTTCCGACCCTGAGATCATCATGCTTGACGAACCCTTTACCGGCATCGATCCGGTGACCGTCGACAGCATTCAGTTAGTGATTCGCGAACTTCGCGAAAGCGGTATCTCAATCCTGATTACCGACCACCAAGCTGAAAAGACCTTGGAAATCGTCGACCGATGCTATGTGGTTCACCGCGGCAACATTCTTTGCCACGGGACGCCTGACGAGGTGGTAAGACACCCAGAAGCTGTGAAGTATTACTTCGGCAACTTGTCGCGTAATAATTTTGGCGAACGAGGAGACATGGATGCGGCTGCTTAGTCGCTACCGTTAATCAGGAACTTCCCATGGTACACCGCGTGTTTAACGCTTGGGATGGATTGAATGGCGAGATCGGAAAGCAGATCGACGCCCAAGCTCCCTGTCCCATCTCTGGTGAACACGCGTCGATTGTGCTCTGCGATCGAGACCGATACGGCTACCCTTTGCGGACCGTTATTTCCCAAGCTACGGGGCTCGTCTATACCGATCCTCGTGCCGATGACGACTCGATCGACGATTTCTATCGAACGACTTACCGTCGCTTCTACAAGTCGGCCTCGAAGCCTAAATGGAAGCATACGGCTCGCAACGCTTATATTGCCGGACAAAGAGTCGAAATGATCAAGACACTGGCAGCCAAGGGAGCGGCCGTGCTTGATATTGGAACCGGATCAGGGGAATTATTGTATGTCGGTCGTCGAAATGGCCTCGATATGCAGGGGATCGAAGTCGACCAGGCATATGCTCAATTCGGCCGCCGAAGTTATGGTGTAAAGATCATCAACGAGTCTTTGCGGAATGCCGTCTTACCTGAGCAGCACTTCGATATCGTCACCATTTTTCACGTCCTAGAGCACTTGTCGGATCCTCAAGCAGCACTCGCTAAGGTCTCGGCGATACTGAAACCTGGTGGCTATGTCCTGATCGAGGTCCCCAACGTCGATTCACTCGATGCCCAGTTCCACCAGAAATGGCATCCAGGGCATTTGTTCCACTTCAACTGCTCTACCCTCTCGGCATTGGCTACCGTATGTGGCCTAGAAACGCTTTCCGTGCATACCTGCCAGCGCAGAAACGTCGTGGGAGCAACGCTGACCAAGCCATTTTTACCGACAAAAGCAACTTGGCAGGCACTCGTAGCCGACAACTTCGAGAACACCTTGCAACTTCTTCAATGTCAGGCAAAACAAAACTGGCACACGAATTGGTATGAGCGACTTGGACGCGCACGGCAGAAACTGAAACGTAACCTTTGCGAATGGACCATTTCGTTATCCGAGGGGAATCGACGTAAACTCGTCGACAAGGTAACCCGGAACCAAGCTACTTAGCCCACTTTCGATTGATTGCTTGCCGAGTGCCCGATATCATCAACTTCTGCGGTCGCTACTGAGCTTCATTCCGCATGGCCGTGCATCTGACCTCTCAGTAGGTATGAAATGCCTGCGTCCCCAAGCAGCCCAAATCCTTACAGCAGCCCGGCCTCTGATCCGTCTCCTCGACCGCTACCCAGGTCGCAGGCCGCTCATGGGTTAGGTATTTCCTCGATGGTAATCATCACGTGCGGAGCGATTTATCTTGTCGTCGCACTAGCAACCATTCCGATATCTATCCTGATGTATCGTGATGTCACGGCAGAGAGTGAAGCGTACGCACAGCCGTCGTTTTACCTGGATAGTGCGCTTAAAGCGCTGATTTACGAGTTGGCATTTGCGGTCATTGGCAGCTTACTGATCTTTGCCGGATGGTCGATACGCAGTCGAAAAAACTATTGGGTTAGTGTGATAGGCTCTGTCATTGGATGTCTGCCACTTCCGCTGGTCATTCTTTCGTTCTTCCCCTCGGCTTGGGCTCTGTGGAACCTCTCGCGATCAGGTATTCGCGAGCAATTTCAAGGCAAACCGATCGGAATCAACAAGGGTTAACCCAAGCTGTACCAACGATTTCTTTCTCCTGCGGCTAGTTCGTTGGAACTATATGCCGTGCAAGACTGTCAGAAATTCTGGTATGTTTTATGAAATCGTTTCGGGGGCGAAACTTTCTACTACTAGCTACGGATTCATCCGTACTCCTGCCAATTAGTCATGAAAGCATTTCGATTGAATTTATGTGACTCTGATTCAAAGTTGATATTTAAATAAAATGGCAAGGCCCAAGCAGGAAACCCCTACAACCGGTGAACTGGAAGTCCTCAAAGTCCTCTGGAAGCGAGGCCCCAGCACCGTCCGTGAAGTTCTGGAAGAACTAAACACACAAGAACGGACGCGCGCTTATACGTCTGTGATGAGTCTGATGAACGTGATGGCTGATAAAGGTCTGTTGGATCGTGAACCTCTTGGCCGAGCATTTCAATACACGGCCAGACGACCTCAGGAAAAAACCCTCGGGGGCATTGTGAACGACATTCTCGGTCGCGTCTTCGAGGGCTCCGCACCATCTTTAGTTGCCCATTTGCTGGAAGAATCGAAGCCCAATGCGTTAGAATTGGAGCAGATCCGTAAGGCTTTGGAACAATACGAGGAGGAGAATCACGCTTGATGTGGAGTGTGCTGCAAAGCCCATTGGGAATGGAACTGACCTTTGTCTTGCTACACTTTGTGTGGCAAGCAACGGTACTTTACTGTGCTTGGCGTCTGATAAGCACGCTCCCCCAATTCCGGTTGCCGCAATCGCGGTACTGTGGCGCTTTGGCAACTTTGCTGCTAATCCTTATGTGTCCGGCAATTACCTTCGGCCTGCTCGACACACGCGACTTACCGACTGGATCACGCCCTGAACTCTTAGTCGAAGCTTCTACGCCACAGATCTCTTTAGAGACTGAAACCACAAGCAACGGGGCATTCGCATCTAAGGATACAACCTCCGCACAAGATCTGCTAAACACAGCACACAACAACTCTTCGTATTCCCTTGCCAACGTTGCTTATCTCGTGGTGCTGATTCAGCCCTATTTGATGCTGTTTTGGACAACAGGCGTCATTGTGTTGGGATTGCGAATTTGCATTAGCTATCTGGGCACGGTCTGGCTTCGTCGAGTTGGCTTGGGTTCGATTGACTCCGACCTTCTGGTGCGCTATGCCAATTTGGCTACCCGTTTGAATTTGCTGCATCTTCCGCCGGTTGCCTTTTCGCATCGCATCAGTCAAGCATTGACCGTCGGACTGCTGCGTCCGATGGTACTTTTGCCGGCAGCATGGATGACAGAGATTTCACCTGAGGTCCTGGAAGCCGTCCTTTCGCATGAACTTGCACATATTCGCCGCCAAGACTTATGGATAAACTTCCTGCAACGCGTGGCGGAGACGATCTTTTTTTATCATCCGGTGGTATGGTGGATTTCGACGGAAATCCGGCGAGAACGTGAAGTCTGCTGCGACGACTTGGCAATCGAGGCTTTGGGACAACGTCTCGGCTACGCCAAATCGCTGGAACAAGTCGCATCTTGGCAACACGACCATTCCAACGGGATGCTCGCAGCCCACTTTCTCGGAGAGCATCAAGGACAACTGATCGGGCGTGTTCGCCAGATATTGGGAATTTCTACCCCACAAGCAGGCGAACGGTCGTGGCCGGCCGGTTTGATACTGGTGTTCATACCGCTGATGCTATGGGTTACCTCAGCCATCCTCTGGCCAGAGACGGTCTCCCAAGCCAGTGCGGAAGGTACGGCAGTTGCCACCAGCGATGTTGTTGAAGAAGTTCTCCCATCTCTGCATTCTCGTCGCGCCCATCAGCATCAAGCCCTTCCTGCTAACGACGCGGCGCATCAAGATCGAGGGGAAGAGTTGAGCAATCAATCGGTCGTCGAAGTCCTTCACGAGCTTCGAGAAGAGGTTCGCCAGTTGCGAGACCAAGTGAGAGAACTGAAGGATCATCATGATCGTCGGCCACCACCACCTCCACGTCACCACCCTCCTCACGATCGACGACATCGCCCACATCCCGGCAGTGAATTCGACCGGTAAATCTCTCTAGTACGCCGAACCCCCAGCTAGTCGCGTGATTCGTTTTGTTCGCATCTGGATGGCCAATTGAGTTATATGAGTTCACCTTCTTCCAAGCCATCATGGCAACTTCCAACTGGTGTAACGAGAGGGTCACTCGACTATATCGAGTCGCCAGCGATCGCCGACGGTTACGATGAAGATCTGACCTTTGGCAGCGAATTTCAATTTGACGAACAAGTCGTGGCCGACTTTATTCCAGCAACCGGCCTTGTCGCGGATCTAGGATGCGGAACAGCTCGAGCGCTAATCCCGCTGGTCCGTCGCGGCAATCGAGGGCTTGCCGTCGACCTGTCGGACGAAATGCTGCGTATCGTCGCTGAAAAGGCTCAACGCGAAAACCTCGACATCAAATGCCAACAGGCTAACCTGGTGGAACTCGAGGCGATTGCAGACCAGTCGATTGATCATGCGATTTGCATGTTCAGCACGCTGGGAATGATTAAAGGAGCCGTCTACCGCAAGCAGTTCCTTGACCATGTCCATCGCATCCTCAAGCCCGGCGGAAAGTTTGTCGTGCACGTCCATAACTTCTGGTTCAATTTATTTGAGCCAGACGGCTTGCTTTGGATCGCTTCGCATTTAGTCAAATCGAAGTTGACCAGCGAGCTAGAACGCGGGGACAAGTACTATCGCTATCGGGGAATCCCCAACTTCTTCTTACATGTCTTCAGCCGCAGTGAATTTGCCAAGTCACTGAAAACTAGCGACTTTCAGGTGACTCGCCTGGTTCCGCTATGCATGGATCGCCAAGCCGAGCTTTCGCATCCATGGTTATTGGGCAGCGTGCGGGCCAGCGGCTGGATCGCCTTATGCGAGAAACCACCGAGGTAGGAAGTATCACTTCTTTCGACGACGGGAATCGATATCTTCATATTGATGCGGGCCCGGGAAGTCGACAAGACCGCGACGTTCGTTAGGCATCGGCAATGGGCCGGCGATTTCCGCGGCCGCTCGACGTCCTGCTTCTTCTGGTAGTTCGTTGGCTTCAGCAAAGGCCTGGGGCTCTTCCTGGTAGAGATGAATCGTCTGCGTAGGAAACGCAAACTGCACCCCAAGTTGTTTCGCTAAGCGAACGATGTCGACAAACAACCGGTGTCGCTCGCGCAGTTCGACACTCCAGTCGTTGCAATCTAAGTAAAGATTTACAAGGATATCAAGCGAACTGGCAGCAAACTGGTTTAGATAGACCTGATAATAGTCTTTCCGCGTGTAAGGCTGTCGACGGATTAACTCTCGGATCCCCTCACAAAACGCATCGATTTGCTCTGGCGTCGTATCGTACTGAACCGCGATCATCGTCTTGACGCGACGAAACGTGCGGCGGCCCATATTATCGACCTTGGCCGTAATCAGTAAGCTATTGGGCAGGGTCACTAAGCTGTTGTCGAATGTGCGAATCTTAGTACTTCGCATCCCCATTGTCTCGACGGTGCCTTCCACCCCTTCGGTGATGATCCAGTCGCCAATTTCAAATGGGCGATCAACCATGACCGTTAGCGATCCAAAAACATTGCTCAGCGTTTCCTTGGCCGCCAAAGCGATCGCAATACCGCCGATCCCCAACGAGCCCAATAGCCCAACAATCGGCAGAGAAAACGACTCCGCAAAGATCAGAATCCCAATACAGACGGTAAACGTCTTGAGCGTTTTACTGACCGCGGGAAGCAGGAGATCATCGTACTTTCTCCCTCGCTTTGACGCCGAATGGATCAGCAGAACAATCACCAAATCGATGATGCGGAAAATGAACCAGGTGCCGGCAACAATCCCAAACAGTTGAACGCCGTAGATAAGGATTGCTCGGAATAAGTCCGGCAACCGAAACAGCCAAAGACCGAAGTACCAGGTCAGCGCCATGGCCGTCAAACCAATCGGCGTCCAGGCATTTTCAAAAACTTCTCGAAGGTCTTCATCCTTGGCCGTTCTGGCAAAGCGAACACGACGAATGAACTGCAAGAGCCATTGCACGATGACGTCCACGAAGTAGCCCGCAATGACAAGGGCCAGCAAGCAGATCCACTGATAGGTGGGAAGAACGAAGTGCTCTTGGCGATAGAATGGCGGCACCTTCGATTCCAGCCATAGCGCAAAGGTTGGCTTCGGCTTCGGAGCACTGCTTCCGTCCACTGCTTCGCGTTTCTCTACGGCTTCAATGTCCGGTGCGTATTTCTTGGCCAGGCCTCCAATCGCAGCGACCGCTTTCGCGCTAAAACTCCAGAGCCCTTGTGGCCCCTTCGTCAGCGTCATATCGGCAGCATCTTCTTCTTGATCAACAGGAACCCGTCCGTCCCCTTCACCAAAAATGGGCACCTCGAATTGCTCAGCTTCGGTCTGTTCCGGAATCAGCGACGGATCGACCCCCCATAAGGTCGAAAGCAATTGATAGAGTTCGTAAGCCAGATCGAGCTTAGATTGCTTGGGCGTTCCGGACCGTTCGCTGAAATCCATGCATGCGAGGGCCGTGTCATAGTCGCCATTCTGCATTGACTCAAGAAAAGTTGTGACGGCAGCGCGCGGATTTCCTTGCTTCACGAGCAACTTAGGATCAGCCGCCGGGGGATCGACCGGTTTTTCGCTTTTCCCGGCT
Source organism: Bremerella alba (assembly GCF_013618625.1). NCBI lineage: Bacteria > Pseudomonadati > Planctomycetota > Planctomycetia > Pirellulales > Pirellulaceae > Bremerella > Bremerella alba. The sequence goes on from NZ_JABRWO010000004.1 coordinate 215,633, forward strand.
TCTGGGATAATGCCAGGGATGGCCTGCGCATGAACCGATACTGTCAATGCAAGCTGACATAACAGAATGCCGCAAAGCGCGAAGCGAAACAAATTGCTAGCCATGATTGAAGGGAATCAAACCGTTGACGTTAGAGCAAGAGCGCGATCCATTGCTAACGTTCACTCACCGCGAATCATTGCGGGAAGACATTCAGAGACCAACGATGCTATTCGTTTGGTTCGAAATAAAAAAGGCCCCCGGAAAGTTCGGATCCCAGGGGGGCAAAGGATTCCGTTCTTCTCCGGGAGCGATTGGTCGGTTCTAGGAATCGACATCCTGTCGAATCGAGCCGATTCTTTCGGTTGCAATATTCAAGAGTTATCAAGCCAGCCTGATCGACATCCGTGTCAAACATCCGGCTCACGATCCGCGAAAAACCAGCGAACTGGCTCTTCTTATGCAGGAAACATCTCTTGGATACGCAAGTCCAGACAACCGTCTCGATGCTCCGCAACGAGGACATGTCGTCCGTGTGAGGCGGTAAATTATTGGTTTTCAGAAAACGGATCAACCCCGCTTTCTTGAAAAGAATTTGACAGAAAGAAAGAATTATCCGTTTGCTATCACTGCCTCAGGAGTGACACGCAGGGGAGACTCCCAATCCATTTCGTGACGCAGCAGGTAAACGGCATTTCCTCCTGTGCCGAGAGCATGTCCATGCGCCGACTCACTTCGCGACAGCATGTGCTCGGCTTCGTCCCCTTCCAATGCATGCGAGACTCCGCACGAAATCGTGATTCGAATCACATCGGTTGGCGTTTTAAGCTCCATGCGTGAGATCGCATCCCGTGCACGTTCGGCGACGGCAGCGGCATCTTGACCATCTGCTGCCGGAAGCAAGGCCCCGAACTGGTTATCGGCCAATTGACAGATGTGATCCATATCCCGCAGGGCAGCCCCAAAGACTTGCATCACCGCGTGCTGAATCGCCACAAAGTCGGGATGCTCTTCCACAGGCTTGTCATCAATCAAATCGATACAGGCAATGATCAATGCGAGCGGTTGCCGCTTACGATGAAAGAGAGCCAAGCGTCGATTCACATCAAGGATGAACGCTTCACGACGAGCGATCGTGCTACTCTCTTCATCCACCTCGATCACGGGATCCTCGTTTCGGCGAGCGATCTCATGGCAAGTCTGACCATCGTGCCAGCAACCACGATTACGACCATCTCGCTTTGCCGCATACAAGGCTCGGTCGGCACGTCCGAGCCACTCGCTCGCATCGCTGTCTCTTCCGATTTCGGCGACCCCTAAACTGGCCGTGACATTCAGTTCTTTCTGCTCGAAATCGATGACCAGTCGTTCGATGTTCCGATTAAGACGCTGGGTGGCCACCTTGGCGTCAAACATTTCCGTTCCCGGTATAAGCACGGCGAACTCTTCGCCGCCGTATCGCATCACGTTTCCCCCAATGCCTCGAACGGTCTGACGAATCACTTCGCCCACCTTCTTTAAGCAGAGATCACCTGCTTGATGTCCGTGAAGGTCGTTAAAGGCTTTAAAATGATCGATATCGACCATAACAAGAGACGAAGGACGCCGTAGGTCTCGCTTCGCCTCAAATAGTCGCTCGATCTCTTCATCGAAGACACGCCGATTGGGTAGCCCGGTCAATGCGTCGGTCCGCGCCTCAACACGATGCGACCGCAGCAATTGAGATTGTTCCTGCAAGCGGGCCTCGGCCAAGTTTAGACGAGAGTCGAGATGTCGATTGGCATCGATCAATCGCGAAATGACTCTCGATGCGCCAGCCGGATCCGAAACTTGCGACGTGGCAATCAAATCGTGATTGATTTGCTCGACGGATTGCGAATGCTCATGCACTTCAATTCGTACACCATCGGCTAGACTACGAACACGTTCAACAACTTCATTGATCGTCTCGGCAGCCGCTACGTCTGTTTTTTGCGAGCACTCTTCTAGATTTAGCAGACTTGCTTGCGGATTGTCTTCGACAAGTACTGAAGCGTTATTCGACGGAGACTTTTCGTTGCGATCTGCTCTCTTCGAAGGAAATCGCAACCATTGGGCCGCGACAAACCCAATTCCGAAAAACATCACGCAAAGAAGAAGATGGATCAATGTGAACTCTGACATCTTTGACGACACGACTACTGAGACAGATGTAACGATCGTATGGATTGCAGATGGCAAACCGGTTCGACCGTAGAGGTCTTCAAGTGCGGCAGTCGCACTTAGGGGCAGCAACCTCTACATGTTTCTTATGTCATGCAAGACTCCGGTCAAACGAAACTGCCAAGATAGACTTCGAAAAGCGACTCTTCTTCTTTTTGCGCTTTTTAAAACGTTTTGCGGAATCACCGCAAGTTTCTTAAAAGGGGCCTATACTTACAACGGGAAATCCCCCAGCGGCACTTATGCTGCGCACCAATGCAACGGATTCGCTTGACGGTAGGCGACGATTAATGAATTTTCGGCTTGTAGATTCAGGGGCAGTCTGATGATGCTTGCAAAGAGCAACTCCAAACCTTCGTACCCTCGCGTATTGGTCGTCGACGATGACGACGCAATCATGCGCGCTGTAGCACGCGTATTGGATTCCGACGAATCGATTCAGATAATCGGACAGACGACGCACGCGCAAGCAGCATTGGCGATGGTCGAGTCAACCAAACCAGATGTTGTTCTTATGGACATTCACATGCACGGACTAGATCCGTTCCTGGCCTGCAAACAAATCACAAAAGTAAGTGTCGGTCAGGCAAAGGTTCTCTTCTACACTGGGTTTCCGAAGGATAATTATCTGGACCGATGCCTGGAAGTAGGCGCTGCAGGAATCGTTTCAAAACACTCGGAATCCCTTCGCAATCTCGCATTTGCAATTCGTCATGTGGCCGCTGGTAATACCTACTTTTCTCCTGAACTTGATAAGCGACTGGTGCAGCGTAAAGATGGCGTGGCAACTTCAAGACTGGCCACGTTAAGCGATCGAGAAGTGAGTGTGCTCCGTGAATTGTCGCTCGGTCGAACGCAATCCGAAATTGCAGATGCCTTGGACATAAGCGAACGCACCGTTAATAAAACGGTGGGGGATCTAAAATCTAAGTTAGAAGTGCAGACGATCAACGAGATGCTCATATTCGCTGTGAACGAAGGGCTCGTGCATCCAGAGTTGCAGTTCCTTCAGCGTCGCGACATCAACTCGGACGCTTAATTTGTTCGTTGTGGTATGATGGTTTTCATTGCCCCGGTAACCATCTTCCCCCAGTTAGAACACCATGCTATCCGCCTCACAGAAAGATCGCGCCCTTAGACTTGTGCAAGATCTCATGGCAATACCTGGCACCAGCGGGGAAGAGGCCGAGATCGCCGCGAGGGTCCGTCACGAGCTTCAATCCGCAGGCGTACCCGAACAAGCCATCGCGCACGACACCGCCCACGAGCGTTGCCCCGTTGCTCATAGCACGACAGGTAATCTGATTGTTTCGCTGCCGGGCAGTCACCGGGGACCACGTCGCTTACTGATGGCTCACATGGATACGGTTCCCATTTGCGTGGGTGCACGTCCTGAACTTCAAGACGGAATGCTTGTCTCTCAAGACCAGCACACCGGTCTGGGCGCCGATGACCGAGCAGGCGTAGCCACGGTGCTATTTGCCGCAACGGAAATCATCTCGCAACAGATTCCCCACGGTCCGCTGACCTTGCTGTTCACCGTTCAGGAAGAGATCGGCCTGCAAGGGGCGAGATACCTGGAAGTCGACAAGCTTGAAAATCCCGAGTTCGCATTCAACTGGGATGGAGGAAATCCTGCCAAGCTTACCGTCGGTGCCATCGGCGGATACCGGATGACAATCGATATTCATGGCCTGGCCAGTCATGCCGGAGTCGCTCCTGAAAAAGGGGTCAGCGCGATCACCGTTGCGGGAATAGCGATCAATCGCTTGCATACGCAAGGATTACTCGGAAAGATATCACAAGGCGACCTAATCGGGACAAGCAATATCGGCGTCATTCAAGGTGGAAACGCCACCAATGTCGTTGCGGATCATGTGCAACTTCGAGCCGAGGTTCGCAGTCACCAAAAGGAGACAATCGAAATTCTTGTTCAGCGTTTTCAGCAAGCGTTTCGCCAAGCCGCAAAGGAGGTGCCTAATCATTCAAACCATACTGCTACGGTCGAGTTTGATGGCGATTTAAATTACGAACCTTTTGTCATACCGGCCGAAACACCAAGTGTCCAAGCCGCAAGCGACGTCCTGAACAGGTTAGGAATGCACCCCATTCATGCAATTGCCAACGGCGGTCTCGACGCAAACTGGCTGTATCGGCATGGGATACCCGTGGTATCTCTCGGGTGTGGCCAACACAATCAACATATGACCAGCGAGATGCTGGACGTTGACCAATTCTACACGGCCTGCGAAGTCGCGTTGCAAATCGCGTCAGGAAAGGATTCCCCCAAATGAGTCCCGACGACGAATTATGTCTTTGCTTTCATGTCACGATGCGAAAAGTGCAGAACTTCTGCCGCATTGAAAAACCACGCCGGGCGTCTCAGCTTTCCGAATGCGGAGGAGCCGGAACCGGCTGTGGTTGGTGCCGCCCTTTTCTTCAAAGGATCTTCGAGAACCAGCAGAGGTCCGAAGCCGAAGAACTTCCCAGCGCCGAAGAATATCAAGCTAGTAGAACGGTCTACATTCGCGATAAAAAGAGCCGTAAAGAAGGCGATTCTTAAAACGCCGCAACTAAGCCTGATCGGCGTCTTTTAACGCCTCGGTAGCTGCTTCACGTGTCGGATATCGCAACCAAAGCGATTCGATTTTCGACCGCTTCAATACGTTCAAGCATTCTTCGCTAAGACCAGCGAGAACTAATCGTCCGTCGCGTTTCTTGATCAGCTTCCAAATTCGGATTAGGAATTGGATGAAGAACGAATCGATCGATTCGGTATGAGAAAGATCGATGACAACCAATGGTGGCGAAGTATGCTTGGCAACTTCGACGATTTGCTGAACCACGTTGCCTAGACTTGCTTCGTCAAGATTGACATACTCTGGCCCGAAGTCGAGTATTGTGATGTCTTTCTGGCGCAGTATGTTAACCATTAAATTCAATCGTTTAGCGGCGGAAACCGGAGCTACAGGTTATTGGTTTTTTTCGACTTGAAACGTGAGAACTCGTCAGTCGGAAATGTGGCAGAATTCCGCAGGCGCGATTGTCAAACGCAAAACCGGAGAATTAACAAAAACCGCTCAGTCGGGTAGTTTATCGGTCTATCTCCGTAACAACAACCCCTGAACTTTTTAAATATTTCCGCACTCATTCCCAAACAATTGTATACTTGGCTACCACTCTTAACTATCCGTGCCTTCAGAGGGATATGCTATTATTCGCACGGGTGCCCTTCCCGCAGTGGGTTAGGCAGTACGGTTTACCACAGACTTTCGGGAAACCGTGGGGTGATTTTCTCGCGAAGGAGATGGATCGTTGAGCCGATTTGAAGAAACGGACGCCGAAGATCTTTCGTCCGACAAAGACGAACGCCGCAAGTTTGAGATTAATAACCTTCTCGATCAGATTCGTGAGACTGCGGACAAACTGCAACGCGATGCGGCGACACGTGGTGATCTCAAGCTACTCTCACGTTCGCTGAAAGAACTGCGTTACGCGTTCAAAGTTTTCACCCCGTTTCGGGGAAAACGCAAAGTCACGATCTTTGGTTCTGCCCGAACCCGGCCCGAAGATCCCACCTATCAAACGGCCGCCAATTTCGCTCAACGGATGGCCGAAGACGACTGGCTGGTCATTACCGGCGCCGGAAGTGGAATCATGGAGGCCGGGCATCGTGGTGCCGGGCGTGCAAGTTCGATGGGCTTGAATATCATGCTCCCTTTCGAGCAGCAAGCCAATCCTGTGATTCACGGTGACGAAAAGCTCGTGAACATGAAGTACTTCTTCACTCGCAAACTGATGTTTGTGAAGGAGTGCGATGCCGTGGTATGTCTACCAGGCGGCTTCGGCACGCTCGACGAAGCCTTCGAAGTCTTAACTCTGGTGCAAACGGGCAAACGCGACCTGTTCCCAATCGTTCTCCTGGATGCCCCGGGTGGAACCTACTGGAAAGCGCTCGACGACTTTATTCGTGCAGCACTCCACGAAGGGCATATGATCTCGCCGGAAGATTTCGCCTTGTACAAGGTCACCGATCGCATCGAAGAGGCCGTCGGCGAGATCGAACAGTTCTACAAGGTTTACCACAGCATGCGGTATGTCCGGAAGCAGTTGGTAATCCGTACCCATACACCGATAGCCGAGTCTCTATTGAGCGCTATTCAAACGGAATTTCGCGATATACTCAGCGAAGGAACATTTGAAGTTCGTAGTGCATTACCCGAAGAAGACGAGCCTGAACTGGAAGGCATGTCTCGTCTCGTGTTTAGCTTTAACCGCCGTAATTTGGGACGCTTGCGAATCCTGCTCGACTGCCTCAACGCCGGCTCGATCGAACCGGCGAAACGAGAATTCGTTTAGCATCCTTTAGCGAACCGAGGTTCCTGTCGGCTGGGTGGCAACTTGGGTTTTCGAGGAAGTCTTGTTCGCCTTGAGGTAGGTCATCAAGTCGCCGATCTCTTCGGCAGTCAGCTGATCCAAAAGACCACTGGGCATGATGCTGGTTTTCGATGGCGACAATTCTTCCACGTCTTCCTCGGAAACTTCCGTCTTGTTGCCTTGGCTGTCGATGACGACGTAATTCCCGTTCGGGCTCGTCGAAATCAAACCGGATAGAATCTTGCCGTCGATGGTCAAAATCTGCTTTGTCGCGTATTGATCGGAAATCACGTGCGATGGAAACAGGATCGATTCCAAGATTTGCTTCTTCTGGAAACGTCGGGCAATGTCTGTTAGATCCGGACCGATTGCCTCGCCCGCTCCTCCCATGCGATGACACGCTGCACATTGAGCCTTCTTGAAGATCAATGCACCGGAAGTCGCATCCCCTCCATGGTTTTCCTCAGAGCCTAGGAACTCGAGCAGTTCTTCCAAGTCCCAATTGCTGGACTTGTTGTCTACCAACTTTGCTTCTGGAAGGTCGGGGTGGCTCTCGGCAAACCAGCTCTGCCACGACTCCATCTGCTTCTCGAATGGGTCCGCTGGCGATGCGGCTGACTCGCCGGTCCATTTGACCAAGATTTGATTGACGGCCTGTTTGCAGGTGTCGTCTGAGCGTAGCCCCAACATGATCAGCTGACGAATCGTTTCCGGATCGTTCTCGGTTTGCGTACCTTGGGTCAGCTTCTGAATCACATTGGTCGCGAAGTCACCTTCGAGAACTGGGATTGCCTTGACCAGATACGAGAAGTTCTTGCCTTCAGGCTGCTGGGCCAAGCCGAAAGCAATCGATGCTCGGCGTTCGGGCTCACGATCAAACGCTTTTCGTAGATAAGCCATGTTCTCTGGCGTGCCGTTGCCGGCCAGGATTGCGACAATCCCTTTTCGCATGCGAGACGCGACGGTTGTCTCGTCGCCGACAAGCTCTTCATCGATCATACGAAGCGTTGCAAGGACTTGCTCATTGGGATGCTCCGGCAATTCAAACAGGATTGCTAAGGCTGCATTGGGCCACATGTGTCCTAAGGTCAGAGCAACGTATTGCTCTTCAAGCGTCAAGCATTTTACAAACTGCTTCGTGCTTGTCTCGATGTAACCCCGCAGGCCTTCGCCACCGTCGATTTCCAAGCCTTTTTCCAAATGGCCGAGCAATTTGAGCTTCTGTTCGCTCGTCCAGCCATCTTCGATGAAGGACATATGCATGGCCAGGTTCAGACGCTCGGATGCCGGCAGTTTGCTATCGAGGTGGGCGATGTAACGGTCTGTGATGCTGGAAACACGGAAGTGTGCCAGGGTTCGGATCAGTTCGCGATTCATCTTATGTTCGCCGGCAGGAAACTCTCCGGCTAAACGCTCTGCCAAACCAGGCAAATCACTCTCATTAAGACTCCCACGATCAATGGCCAACTGAATGACACGTAGCAGCGAAAGGAATTCTTGATCGCTCAAGTAGTCATCGAGTCTTTTTTGAGCTTTCAAGGCGATCTTCAACGCAACATCGTGCGAAGGTTGCGACACGAGCGCGGCAATACTGGCCGAGTTGAACAGCGTTGCCGAATCGGCAATCAATGCATCTTCGATCCAGTTCTCGACCGGCTGATTCTCAAGCAAGCGACGAGCCGCATACGCTTCGCGTCGATCGTCGGCAGACAGCAGAGGTCGTAGTTCCTCGTAGGTTACCGTACCGCGGATCTCGCACAGCGTTTCGCAAACTTCCCGTCGAACGGCAGGGCTTTCATGCTTTAGCAATTTCCGCAAATGCTCGGTTGCTTCACTGCCTGGGTAGTTAATCAGTAGCGAAATCGCTTTCTGGGCAACTTCGGCATTCTCGTCTTCCGTCAATTCAAACAACATGCTGAGCGTAGGGGTCGGTCCATAAAGCTGCATTAAATCCAGCGCTCGTGTGCGATAGTACGAAGGGTTCTCTTTCGCGATCGCAACACCTTGAATTTGCGGATTCCACAAGTCACCCAAGTCCGACTGAATCTCAGCGATTCTTTGTCGGCCCCAAGCACTTTGCGGCTGAGGATGTCGGATTGCCTGAGCGATTCCCTTACCGAGGTCGTCGACCCCATCAGGGATGTCCCCCTTATAGACAATTCGATAAAGCCCACCTTCGGTACCGCGGCCGCCGGTCGTGAAGTAGATCCAACCATCGGGCCCAACTTCCATATCGGTCACGTTCATGGGCTGACCCTCGAGCAACGCTTCGCTCTTGGCAGCGTAACCTGCACCATCTGGTGTCAGCGACACGGTGCTGATTCGGCCATTGGACCAGTCGGTGACAAACAGGCGGTTTTGATACTTAGCCGGATACTTAAAGTGATCGTAAACGACCAACCCGGTAGGAGAACCGGCCCCGGTTTCCAGAATCGGAGGAACACAATCGGGATAGTAATTCGGCCACTTCGCCCAGCCGCTTCGCCAACCGAAATCAGAACCAGGCGATACCTGATAGATCCGGGTCGAGCGATGCCATACCATCCCTTCGTCCCACTCCATATCACTATCGTGAAGGAAGAGGTCGCCATTGCGATTGAAAGCCAAGTCGTAGGCATTGCGAATACCGCCAGCCACGATCTCGATGTTGCGTCCTTCAATATCGGTACGCAAAACCATCCCGCCAGGAGCTTTCACACCCACGGCATGGCCACCTGGGTCTTCAAACCGCGGAACCAGGTCACCTTCATAGAAATGGCGGTGCGGGCTCTTCTCGTCCACATCCGACTCAAGCTTGGTGTCGTTGCCGGCCACCATGTAAATCAGTCCGTCTGGCCCCAAGGCCAGCCCGTGGGGGCCGTGCTCGCCAATCGCACCGTTGAACGTAACCAGTGTTGCGACCTCTTCGACGTCTCCGTCTCCATCGGTATCGTTCAGCTTATAGAGTCCGGTCCCTTCAGACCCTTCCCCTACCACGAACACGTCACCATTGAGCGGCAAGATGCCTTGCACGTTTTTGATCGTATCGTTGTAAACTCGCTGCGTATCGACGACGCCATCATCGTTGGAATCGTAGACGAGCATCAAATCGCCCCCTTCCTTAGAGGCGATGATGTTGCCGAATTCGTTGAAGGTCATCGAGATTAGCGCGCCGGTCTTCTCGGCGGAAATGACTTCCTGAATCGCAAAACCAGGTAATATTCGAAACCGCGACTCTTCGGTCGGTTCGTTCTCTAGCGGAGCGGATATCACCTCAGGCTGCGTTGCCTGGGGGCTTTTCGCAGTCGAGATCGGCTTTGCTTCAATTGGGCGCTGCGAAGGACGTGGCGTCTCGGCAAAGGATGGTTCCGGAGGAACTGGCGCACCGCTGTTGGTGTTACTCGCCGCCAATTGCGGCTGCCCTACGTTCCACGGGGTGGTTGCGTTGCCAGGGCCAAATTCCTGAGCACGTTCCCAACGTGAGTCGCTATAGAAGGTCGACTGCCAGAGCGGGAAGGGGCGAAGGTCTGTCTTCCACGACGAATTCGAGGGGAAGCTCACCTTTTGATTGTTGCTGCCGAAAATCGTAATCTCGGCCAATAGCCCGGCGCTATTGCCCTGGGTGTTACGGACTTGGATGGCGAAAACATTGTCGCCGACCTTGAGGTGGTTCGAGATATCGAAATTTCGCCGATTTCGCCAGTTATTATCTTCTGCGATTTTTTTGCCGTTTATCCAGAGCTCATATTCGTCGTCAGCGGTGATCATGATTTGACCACCGGTCATCTGCGAAATGTTGATGCTCTTTCGGAAAAAGCAACTACTGGGTGGAACCTGATCTTTCCGGTGCTGCGTTGCCCAGATCCATTGCGGACTGGCGGCCTGAGCGTGCGCGAAGCTAGGCACTCCGGTCACCAATAGGGTGGCGGCGATCAACAATAGCCAAGGAGTTTTGGGGGTAGTCGACATATTCAATCTCATACCAATGACATAATGTTTGCTCGCATTAGGCAGTCGATGAGAACCCAGCGCGAGCGCAATCAAGTCTCATCCATCCTTCGAAAGATCGGGTAAGGTGACCCACAAAATCAGCAAAACCACTCCAAACGGCAAAATTTGCCCCGACTAGATACGCTAGCCGTCCATTCCACCCCCCAAAAAGTGCATCAGGACAGCCATGACAGCAGCCATGGTCAGTGGCTCCCCTGCGGTGAGCCGTTATTGACCCACTTTTTTGATACGTTTACGATTCCAAGGGATTGATTAGGAAAATTGCATCAATTGGGTCAGCACATAGCATTGCTAGCAGCGGATTTCCCTTGATGCTGTCTTGTTAAGAGGTTGCGTAATGACAAACGTCCGCGGCGCCCTGGGCATCCATCTTTTCTTGTTTCTCACTATTCTGGCTCCACTCGCCGGTTGCACCGGAGGTTCCTCGGAATACTCGGAAGACGAGATCCAAACGAAAATCGAAGAGTTCGACTATGAGAAGGGAGTCAGCGGCTTCGAGCCCCCATCGCTGGAAGAGCTGGACAAGAACAATAAGTGGACGGACAAACCGGTCATCGATCTGCTCGATAAGTTGAAGCAGCAATTGGCCGACTATCAACCTCCGATGCCGCCTGCAGAAGCAGTCAACTTGAAGTCTGAGAACGACGAGCAGATTCAAGAGATCCTCGAATCGGTCAAAGTCCTTCCCAAAAGCGATGACGAAGTCGACTGGGATGCAACTTGGGTGCACCACGTAGCCGGCGATATCAATAGCTTGAACCCACTCACGATGAGTTCGACCTCCGACTTCGACGTCGCAGGGCTAACCGGTGTGGGCGCAATTTCTTCCGACATCGACTTGAACCCAGTAGGTAATGGAACCTACATCAAGTCCTGGCAGGTCAACGAGGACAACACGGTTCACAAGTTCGTCATTCGCGACGACCTGACCTGGTCTGATGGCGAACCGATCACGGCTTACGACTGGGAGTTTACCTTCAAGTTGGTAAAGCACCCTGAGATGGTCGCGTATATGCCGGCCATTTCCAGTGGTATGGAAACGGTCCTCTACTTGAAGGCCTACGACGAGCACACCTTCTGCATCTTCCACGAGAAGTCAACCGCCGTGAATGAGTGGAAAGACGAATTCCCCGTCGTACCAAAGCACATCTATTACGAATCGATCGCAATGGACCCCAGCATGGTCGATAGCGACATTCACTTAAAGCTGGAAGAAACCCCGGTCGTCGGTGGCCCCTACGAGGTTATCTCTCGAACTCGCGGCAAGAATGTCGTGCTGCAGCGCCGCGAAGGCTTCTACATGCACGATGGCAAGCAGGTTCGCGATAAGCCCTACTTCAAAAACGTCCGCATGGAAGTCATCACCGACACCAACACGGCGCTACTTGCACTTTCGTCGGGTAAGATCGACGAAATGCAGATTCCTGCTCCCAAATGGAACACGGATGCCAACACGCCGGAGTTCTTTGCTAAGAACGTTAGAGTGAAAGCTACCGAATGGACCGAGTATCACATAACGTGGAACTGCGAGTCGGAGTTCTTCAAAGACCCTAAAGTCCGCCGGGCTATGAGCTACGGTATCGACTACAAGGAACTCTTAGACCGTGTCTTGGATGGTTTATTCGAGCAAGCCAACGGCCCGTTTCATCCCACATCGTGGATGTCACCTAAGCCGCCACTGCCGATGTTCACGTACGATCTCGACAAAGCCCGTAAGCTGTTGGACGAAGCTGGCTGGGTCGACAGCGATGCCGACGGTATCCGCGACAAGATGATCGGTGACAAGAAGGTTCCATTCCACTTCACTTTGATGCGGGGTCAAACACCGACGTCGGAAAAGGTGGCCCGTGTGATCGTTACCAGCTTGAATAAGCTCGGTATCAAAGTCGAAGAACGTGCTACCGAATTCACCGTCTTGCAGCAAAAAGCCCAGGATCACACGTTCGACGCCATGCTCGGTGGCTGGGGCTCCGGCACCGATCCGTTCTACACCAAGAACATTTTCGGAACCAATCAGACCCGCAACTACGGCCAGTTCTCGAACAAGAGGATCGATGAGTTGTACGAAGAAGGGTTGGTCGAACTCGATCGCTCTAAGCGAGCGAAGATCTACCAGGAAATGGCCAAGATCTTCCACGAGGAGCAACCCTATACCTGGCTCTTCTACCTGTCGTCGCTGCATGGATTCAACAAGGACATGCGTGGTTACGAATTCAGTGCGCGCGGCCCGTTCCACTACTCGCCGGGTATGGAATCGGTCTGGAAGGTTAAACCGCTTTAGCTTAGCCACCCGCTCGATCGCGTTTGAAGTGTTCCTTCCACCAACCTTCCCAAGTCGTTCTAAAGTATGCTGACCTATATCGTCCGTCGCATCCTGATTGGCATCTTCACATTGCTGGCGGTGACCTTCATTGTGTATGGGCTCATCCGGAACATGCCGGGCACACCGCTGACCATCATGCAAGAAACTGTCCGCATGGACGCCATGATGTCGCAGTCTCAGATGGACAAGCTGGAAAAGCAATATCGCTTAGACAAGGACTGGTACGTCGGGTATTGGTACTGGCTGGGCGATGTCCTGCAAGGCGAATTGGGACGCGGCATCAACGACCGCCGCAAGGTCACCATCATCATCAGCGAGCGACTTCCCAAGACGCTTATGCTGACCGGTACTTCGCTGCTTTTGACCTACCTGCTTTGCATCCCCTTGGGGCTCTGGTCAACCGCGAGTGCACTGACCTTTCGCGAACGACTGGTCAGTACGATTCTGTATATCTTGTATGCGTTGCCAAACTTTGTGGCAGCGGTCTATTTGAATTTGATCATTGCTGTCCGCTTAGAATGGCTACCGTTGTATGGTTCGACCGGCGAAGGCTATGCCGAGATGAGCACGCTAGGCAAGTTTGCGGATGTCGTCTCGCACGCCATTTTACCGGTACTTTGCTTGACGTACACCTCGCTGGCCTACTATACCCGCTTCATCAAAGCCAACATGATGGAGACAATTCAGCAAGATTACATTCGCACCGCCAAGGCTAAAGGGGCCAGTCCGACGAGCATTCTGGTGACGCATGCGTTTCGCAACTCTCTGATTCCACTGGTCACCATTATCGGTCTGACCCTTCCGGCTTTGCTGGCAGGCTCAGTGATTCTGGAAACCATTTACCAGTGGAATGGCATTGGCTATCTCTTTTACCAGTCGATCACCATGCGTGAGTATCCGGTGATCATGGGGCTGGTCTTGATGTTTTCGGTTATGACGCTGTTAGGTCAGTTGTTGGCCGACGTTCTGTACGCATTCGTTGACCCCCGGATTACTTATTCGTAACTCATGAGTGCCGTACCTGAACTCGCTGAACAACCCGTCAAGCCAATTAAGCCCGCGACCTCGCAAGGGTTCTGGGCCACTGCCTGGCGATATTATCGTTGTCGGCCAATGGCTATGCTGGGGCTCTACTTCGTTGGAATTCTGGCCGTGGTTGCCATCTTCTCTCCCGCGATTGCCGGCACCAGGCCAATCATGTGTTCCTACAAAGGACACATTTACTTCCCATGCATGGGTTACTTTTACGCCCCCTGGGAAAACGCCATCTTCACAACCGGCGATCACTTCGAGAAACGGTACGAACCTAACCTCAAAGCCAAGGACCCCGATAGCTGGGCCATCTGGCCGCTTGTTCGCCAAGACCCCATCGAACGTGTCCGCGACGACTGGTTCGAAGGGCAGCCCGGCAACCCAGATAAAGCCGATGGCAAACCGAGTTGGCAAAACCTGATGGGGACCGACTCGAACGGCGTCGATGTGTTCGCTCAGCTTGTGCATGGAACCCGAGTGGCTCTGCTGGTTGGGTTCGTCTCGATGGGTATCGCCGGAGCCATTGGAATTACGGTCGGGGCGTGCGCTGGCTACTTTGGCGGGTGGATCGACTTTGTCCTTTCTCGGTTCATCGAGATCATCCTGTGCGTTCCCACGTTAATCCTGGTGATCGCCCTGTTAGCAATCGCCGAACACCCCAGCATTTGGCAGGTGGTCGCCGTGATTGGCCTCACCGGGTGGACGGGCATCGCACGATTAACTCGGGCCGAGTTCCTCAAGATCAAACAGATCGAGTACGTCGCTGCGGCGAAAGCGATGGGAGCCGGGCCCATGCGAATCATGTTCATTCATATCCTTCGAAACGCCTTGGCACCGATTCTCGTACCGATCAGCTTTGGTATCGCCGCCGCCATTTTCACCGAGAGCGCGCTGAGCTTCCTGGGCATTGGTGCCGACACGCTGACTCCTACTTGGGGCCGAGTGCTGCACGAAGGACAAAACAACATCCGCTCGATGTGGTGGCTGATCTTCTTTCCTGGACTGGCCATTTTCACCACCGTGCTGGCCTACAATTTGATCGGTGAAGGCATCCAGGAAGCCACCGATCCCCGAACCCGCGACGCTTAACTCCCTTGTCCAATCCGCGCATACTATGACTAAAACCCTGCTCAAAGTCGACAATCTGCGGACCTACTTCCATGGCGAGGAAATCGTCAAGGCCGTCGATGGAATCTCCTTCCAGCTCGACGAGGGGGAAACGCTGGGTATCGTCGGCGAATCAGGTTCCGGCAAGTCGGTCACGTCGCTGTCGATCATGCAGCTGCTCGCACGTAGTGCCAAGATCGAGGACGGTACGATCTCGTTCCTGGGAACCGATTTGGTTCGCCTACCTGATCCGGCGATGCGGAAGATTCGCGGCAAAGATATCAGCATGATCTTCCAGGAACCAATGACGTCGCTGAACCCTGTGTTCACCGTCGGCTCGCAGGTCATGGAAGCAATTCGCCTGCACCAAGATCTCAGCAAAAAAGAAGCCCGCGAGAGAACGATTCAACTGTTTGAAGAAGTGGGTATCCCCGATCCCCACAAGCGAGTCGACTATTACCCGCATCAGATGTCTGGCGGCCAGAAGCAGCGTGTCATGATTGCGATGGCCCTTAGCTGCAATCCTAAGTTGCTCATCGCCGACGAGCCAACGACCGCTCTCGACGTGACCATCCAGGCCCAAATCCTCGACATCCTGCGCCAGCTGCGAGATAGCCGTGGGATGTCTATCCTGTTCATCACGCACGACCTGGGCGTGATTGCGGAAATTGCCGACCACGTGCTGGTCATGTACCGCGGAAACATTGTCGAGAACGGTAACATCCACCAGATCTTCGAGAACCCCCAGCACCCCTACACCAAGGGTCTGCTGGCCTGTCGTCCGCGACTCGATACGAAGTTTCGTCGCCTACCGACCGTCAGCGACTTCATGGAATCGAAGACGACCGATTCCGGGATCGAGATCGTCGAGAAAGAGATGCCGCAGGCTAAATTCGACCAACTGATAGTCGAAGGCCGTGGGCGACTTCTGCACCCCAAGCAGTCTTTAAAAGAAATGGGTCACCCTTGGGAAGACGGTGTTTACACGCCCGACACCCAGTGCGTCGCCGACGACGAGCAACCGCTGCTTTCAGTCCGTGATCTAAGGGTTCACTTTCCGATCCGAAAAGGCATTTTCTCGCGCGTCAGTGGCCACGTGAAAGCGGTCGACGGGATCGACTTCGATGTCTATCGCGGGCAGACCCTCGGTCTGGTCGGCGAGTCAGGCTGCGGGAAGACAACCACCGGCAGGGCCATTCTTCGCCTGATTGAACCGACCGACGGCTTGGTCGAGTTTGAAGGGATGAATGTCCGTGGCCTGAACGGCAGTGCCCTTCGCGAGATGCGGAAGAGGATCCAGATCATCTTCCAAGATCCCTATGGCAGCTTGAATCCTCGCATGACCGTTGAGGCGGCCATCTGCGAACCGATGGTCATCCAGAAAATCGGTAAGACGCAGAAAGAGCAGCGTGAACGCGCTGCTCAGCTCATGCAAGAGGTGGGCATGAACCCAGACCACCTGCGACGCTACCCACACGAATTCTCAGGCGGCCAGCGACAGCGTATTTGCATCGCACGCGCGATCGCGGTCGAGCCAGAGTTCCTCGTCTGTGACGAGTCGGTCTCGGCACTCGATGTGTCGGTTCAAGCCCAGGTGCTCAATCTATTGAAAGACCTGCAAGAGAAACGGGGCCTGACATACATCTTTATCAGCCACGATCTGAGCGTGGTCAAGTTCATGGCTGACATGATGGCCGTGATGAACGAAGGAAAGATCGTCGAGTTCGGCCCGGCAGAAGCGATCTACGCTGATCCGCAAGAGGAATATACCCGCAAGCTGATCAACGCCACGCCACGCGATGATCTAGCACACATCGCCCAACGACAAGCCGAGCGGCAAGAGGCGAAAGCGGCACGGCTTAAGTCGGTCGCGGCGGTCTAGCGGCCAGCTATTGCTTTCCTGGCTGGTGTCGCAGATAGGTCCAAAGGCCATACGCAAACACGGCCATGCCGAGAACCAACGTGATAATTCCGGCAGACGACATCACCGACGCCGACTCCGGGTTCAGGTAGGTCGTCGACAGCAAGAAGAGCCCCAAGGCTGCAATCCCGCCGCCAACCAGAGTGAACTTCCAGTGGTGATAGGTGTTGACGTTCATGGTGGACCTCACTCTTTGCAGTGAATAACTCGGTCGAGGGTCGTAAACTGCTTCCATTTTACCCTACTAAATCCGTCGCGGCCTGCCAAAAACTCTGAATTCAGGTGACTAGCCGCGGGCAAGCGTCGTCGAGTCAAAGGGGAATCTGCTATACTTGGCTGAACCCTGTAGAGAACCCCCTATGCCGTATTGGTACGACATCACAGCCTGGAACGAGCGATTCAGAAATGACTCGCAGACCGTCCATTCCCTCCGCAAATTTCGTACGCGGTGGCTGAAGCAGGGAAGGGCTTTCGAAGACGCTCTCTCGGAACTCGCCCCCAACGTGGCGGACATCTTACGAGCCGAGATCACCCCCCATCCTTTGACGCTGGCCGAACGCCTCGACTCAGAGCTGGACGGTGCCACGAAGCTGCTCTTTCGTACCGCCGACGGGCTGATGATCGAGACGGTCATTCTGCGCACCGGTACCGGCCGGGTTTCGCTGTGTATCTCTTCTCAAATCGGCTGTGCGGCCGCATGTCGCTTTTGCGCGACAGGGCAAATGGGAATTGCCCGGAATCTCTCGGCTGCCCAAATTCTCGACCAGGTGGTTCAAGCCAATCAAATTCTGCGCGAGGAAGATCGCCGGGTTCGCAATATCGTCTTCATGGGCATGGGCGAGCCTTTCCATAACCCAACCAACGTTCATCAGGCCGTGGCAGCGCTCACTTCCCCCCTATTGTTCGACTATTCGCAGCAGCGGCTGCTCGTCTCCACGGTCGGCATTCCCGACGAAATGTTGCGGTTCGACGAGCATTTCCCGAAAGTCAACTTGGCGTTGAGCCTGCACAGCGCAGATCAAGCCGTTCGCCAAGACTTGATACCTCTGGCAAAAAGTGTCTCGTTAGATCGATTGCAGGCGACACTTTCGCAGCTTCAATTGTCAGACAAACGGCAGGTCATGATTGAGTACCTGATGCTTGAGGACCAAACCGATCGCCCAGGCGATGCGGAAAAACTGATCCGTTTCCTGGAAAACATCAACGCACACGTCAACTTGATCCCGTACAATTCGATCGACGGCGCCGACCACCTGCGGGGTAGCAGTCAGGCCGCGCGTGATCACTTCGCAAACATTGTCCGACAGGCCGGTTTTCCCGTCACCATACGCTACTCGCTGGGTGCCGATATTGCTGCCGCTTGCGGTCAACTGATTCAGCGCGAGAACCGAGAAATCGCCAAACAAATGCGATCCAATCCAGCCACCACCTGACAACACGGACCCGACAACAGGAGGAGCCACGGAAATGTCCGCACCGATTCAGTGGGAGTATCCCCTTTACCTCATCGCGCATGGGGGCGGATACGCGTCGATTGTCGACCCCAAAGATACCGACGATCAGCCCCAGCATATCCTGACGACTCACTCAACCGAGCAGGTCGCACTCAACTTCATGCAGCAATTCGCCATCATCGGCGAACCTCGTCAGCTTAATAACGACCGCGAATTTCGCTGGTTTCTTAAGACCCTTAAGCTGCCGGTAACTCAGGTTGCCTACGATCCCGAGCCGGTCGAGTTCGACATCAACGCCGCGTGGATCGCCAAGATCACAACGCTGCTCGAAGAATACCTGATCGTCGACAATTCCCCTTGGAACTACCCGGTCTTCGTCATCAAACAACAAGACGGCTATTCCAGTACCGTCGGCAATGGCGAAGAAGGGGAGCCGATCACGCTGCTCAATCTGTTCACTGACGAAACAAAAGCGAATAAGTACGCAGCCACCGATGATGGTGCCGGCGAAGTCATCACACTGCACAACATGGAACACGTTCGCGAGATATTGCTGGGACTCCGCGATTCGGTTTCCGCCGTGGCGATGGACCCGGTCTACGAGGAAAACGAAAGCAGTTCGCAGTACTGCATCGGTCTCGAAGCGTTGCTGGATAAATACCTGGTTCTCGATCAGTAGCACGACCAGGCACTTCAAGCAGGGAGGCAATGCATGGGCGAGGACAGCTATCTTCCTTACTTGATGTTCTGCGGAGGAATCGTCCTTCTCATCTGGATTCTGATGCGCCGCAACTGGCGCGGCCAGGTCAAAGCCAAGAAGGCCCGCGGCAAAGACGACAATTACCTTGTCTCGAACCCCCGACCGGAAACCAAAGAGTGGACCATGTCCGGCGGTCCGGCCGAGATCAACAAGTGGCAAGTCGAAATGCTCGAGCGGACCCGAGAGTTTCAAGCCGAAGTCGACACCAAGCTGCTAATCTTGCAGCGGGCACTGACCAAGGTCGACGCCGCAGTTCTTCCGCCAGAAGAACGCCGCGCAATCGAAGACACCCTCAGAGACAGCCGCCAGTTGTCAGACAAGGGAAGCCCTAACTTTAGCGCCGTGTCGGAACTGCTCTGCGACGATGCCAAACGCACCGAGATCTACACACTTGTCGACCAAGGCCATTCGCAGGAAGAAATCGCGAAGCAAATGAACCTCGATCCTTACGCCGTCGAGATGATACTCAACCTGCGAGACTCATAGGCATCAAGATGGCAACCGGCAAAAACCCCGGAAGCCATCCTACTGAACACCTCACACGGAAAATTACTTAGTGAATCCGCTGTCCTGGCTTGGCACCTTCGTCAGGGCTTAGCAGGAAGACTTCTTCACCGCCTGGGCCACTCGCACAGACCATGCCTTCGCTGAGGCCAAACTTCATTTGGCGTGGCTTCAAGTTGGCGACCATCACCACCAGGCGGCCCACCAGGTCTTCTGGATTGTAGGCGGCCTTGATGCCGGCGAAGACCTGTTTGCGATGATCGCCACCCAGACCGAGGGTCAGCTTCAACAGCTTCCGGGCTTCCGGCACGTGTTCGGCCGAGAGGATGCGGGCCACGCGAAGGTCCACTTTTACGAAGTCGTCGATCGTGCACTCTTCGGTCATGGGCTCGTCGACCATGGGTTGGGCACTGTCGTCGAACTTTGCCGTCGTTTCGTCGGCCTGATTGTTTTCGGCCGGAGCATCCGCTGCGACTTCTTCTTTGCTATCGTCGATCATGGCTTTCACCTTGTCTGCTTCTACACGTTTCATCAAGTGATTGAATTTGTTGACGGCGGTGCCGGTGAGCGGCGTCTTGGCCTGATCCCAGCTTGTGATTGGATCGTTCAACAGCTCGCCCGTCTGTTCCGCCAGCTTCGGCAAAACAGGCGACAAGTACACGACAATCTGCCGGAACAAGTTGAGACCGACCGTGCAGACGTCCTGCAACTTCTGAGCGTTGGCCGGATCCTTCCGAAGCTCCCACGGCTTGTTCGCTTCGATGAATGGATTGGCCGCGTCGGCAAGTTCCAAGATCAACCGCATCGCCTTGTTCAAGTCGCAGTCTTCATAGGCCTTGGCAATGTCATCGCCCGCGGCAGCGCCCTTCTCGAACAGGCCACCATCGTCTGGGTACTCGGTCGACAGACCAATCTTCTCGACAAACTTAGCCGACCGAGACGCCAGGTTCACGACCTTGCCGATTAAATCCGAATTGATTTTGTCGGCGAACTCCTCGAGGTTCATATCGAGGTCGTCCAGTCTGGGGCCCAGCTTCGAGGCGTAGAAGTAACGCAGGTAAGCTGGATCTAAGTGCTTCAAGTACGTCGCCGCTTTGACGAACGTCCCTTCACTCTTAGACATCTTCTTGCCGTCTACGGTCAGAAAGCCATGGATGTGGACCTTGGTCGGCAGAGTATAGCCAGCAGTCTTGAGCATGCCTGGCCAGAAAAGTGTATGGAAGTAGGTGATGTCCTTGCCGATGAAGTGATGCACTTCCGTTTCGGGATTCTTCCACCACTTGGCCAACTCTTCGCCGTTGGCCTTACACCATTGCCAGGCCGATGCGATGTAACCTATCGGGGCGTCAAACCACACGTACCAATAATCGCCGGGGCTACCGGGAATTTCGAATCCGAAATATGGACCTGGACGAGAAACGTCCCAATCCTTGAGCGGTTCCTTCTCCGGATCTTTCAGGAACTGCCCCTTCAAGTAATTAGCCACCTCGTCCTGCAAATGCTTACCGCTCTGCGACCAATCGTCGAGAAAGCCGTGCAACTTGCTTAATTCGACGAACTGATGCTTCGCCATCTTCATGATCGGGGTCGCATCCGAAAGAGTGCTCTTCGGATCGATGAGTTCGGCTGGAGTGTATGCCGCGCCGCACTTGGAACAGTTGTCGCCAGGCTGATTCGGGGCCTTACAGTTGGGACACGTTCCGCGAACAAAACGGTCAGAAAGAAAGATCTTTACTTCCGGATCGTAGAGCTGTTCGACATCCTTCTGCTTAATCAAACCAGCGTCGTGTAGCGACTGCCAAAACTCATGGCAAAGGATCCGATTTTCTTCGCTATTGGTAGATCCATAGTTATCGAAACGAATTCCGAATTCAGCGAAATCCTGCTGGTGTTCTGCGCTAATCTTGGCGATGAATTCTTCTTCGGTCACTCCGTTCTTTTGGGCGCTGATCATAATTGCCGTGCCGTGCGTATCATCGGCGCAAAAATAACGGCAATCGTTGCCCAGCAGCTTCTGAAAGCGGACCCAGATATCGGTCTGGATGTATTCCACCAGATGCCCGATATGGATCGGCCCATTCGCGTACGGCAGGGCAGAGGTGACCAAAATGCGTCGTGCCATGGGGGATTCCTCGCAGGTGAGGTCCTATCGCTAGGGGGTTTCAACGTCAAGAATGGGGCATTGTACCGCACCAAGGCGATTGCGCGGAGTGCGGTACAGAGAGACGGACAACCACCCCTAGCGTGCGGTTCGGGGGGAAATAAATCGTCCGAGGGATGAACCTACTGCGGCAAATTACGGGCCGTTGGCTGCGGGAAATGGCCGGCGTGGCGGCGGCCTGGCCCCGGGTTCTCGTCGTCGCCTAGATCCTCTTGGATCTTCGCGGCTAGACGCATCATTCGCTGAACAACCTCGGGATTCTCCTCGGCCACGTTACTGGCCTCCTGCAAATCCTCTTTCAGATTAAAGAGCCTCGGTTGGGCAAACGCTTCCTTCTGCTGTTGCCAGCCACCCTTTGGATTTCGAAGCGGGAGATACAGTTTCCATTGGCCACTGCGTACGGCCTGAAGCTGATCGAACATGTAGTAGTAGAACGCCTGGTGGGGCGACTTCGCTCCTGATTCCCCTTGAAGCAGCGGCAGAATGTCTTTCCCATCGATCACACGGTCCGGCGGCAATTCGGCTCCGGCTAGACGGGCGATCGTGGGATAAAGATCCATGAGCGAGGCAACCTCCGCGCAATGCGTTCCGCCTGGCACGGTCCCTGGCCACCACACGATCGTAGGAACCCGCATGCCTCCTTCCGCAGTTGTGTATCCCCATCCCTTCAGCGGCTCGTTCGATCCTTGAACAGGATTGCGCCGCGGAGCACCATTGTCACTCGTCCAGATAACCAGCGTCTGCTCGTCAAGCTCAAGTAGATCGAGCGTCTTCAATATCTGTCCCGTAGACCAATCCAACTCCTCAACCGAATCTCCCCACGGTCCGTTCTTACTCTTCCCCTGAAAGGCCTCGCTCGCATACGGGGCCCGGGTACTGCCAGGCATGGCCTGGGGTAGGTAAACAAAGAAAGGCCGGTCGCGGTTCTCCGTAATAAAGCGAATGGCTTCCTGGGTATACAACCGCGTAGCCGCGTTCAAATCGACCGGGGCTTCGATGACCTCTTCGTCTCGCATGAGTGGAAGATCGGGCCACGGCTTGCCTGGGCGTGGCGTCATGTCATCGCTGTAGGGAATTCCATAATAAGAATCGAAGCCTTGCCTCGTCGGCAAAAAAGGCAGCTGATCTCCCAGATGCCACTTGCCAATAATCGTGGTCGCGTAGCCTTTTGGCTTTAGCAGTTCGGCAATCGTGATTTCGCTGGCAGCCAACCCCTTGGACGAAACAGGCTGCAAAACGGCCCCGCCTGTCTCGCTTTTGTGCATGTTGACCCGCGCTGGATAACAGCCGGTTAAAAGCGCCGCTCGAGATGGCGTACAGACACCACTTGCGGCGTAGAGGTCTGTGAATTTCATTCCCTCGGCGGCCATCCGATCAAGATGCGGCGTGCGATGCAACTTCGACCCAAAACAACCAACGTCACCATAACCCAAGTTGTCGCACAAAATGACGATCACATTGGGTGGCCGCCCATCTTTCGCATAAAGCTCACCTTGCATGCTCAAGAACGTCAGGGCGATCCACGTGGCCAAAGAGCTACTTAGAAATCGTTTAAACAATGTCATCATTCGCTTCGTGAAGATCTCTTCGGGATAGGCAGTCCCATCGCAACGACTAAGGAATCTTGTTGTCGGTCCCTTGCAGTTCGTTCAGGGCCCGGTTCGTCACGCGAACGCGGTATTTGCCGTCGGAATTGAATCCCTTTTGATACTCCAATCCCTGCTTCATCTCCTGAATCACAGGACGAGCCTGGTCGTCGATCTCGTCCAGGACGATCGCGGCCTGCAAGCGTTCCCACTGTTGGCCAGTGGTCAATTCCTTCACAAGCACCGGCAACGCATCCTCCGGCAGTCCCATGCGGCACATGGCCCTAGCAGCCGCCGTTCGGACGGCCGAAGCTTCGTCGGTCAGCGCTGCCTGAACAATACCTGCCGCATCGTCGCGAGCCGGCTCGCCAATATTCCCGATCCCGGTTGCCGCCCAATATCGCACGGCATCGTCTTCGTCTTTCATGGCCTGAATCAAGTCTGGCAGCGCCGACGCACCTTCGGAAGCCTGAGTCGCAGCGGTGCTCAAGCGTTGGTTGTACTGGTCGCCGTCAGCCTGCCGCAGGACGGCATACTCACTTCCCACTTGCTTAGCCCGATTCACGAGGATCGGCTCGGGGATCAACCCCGTATCGCGTGTCTCTAGCACCCATTGCCGATGAGCTGCTCGCATTTGCTTAAGGGTATCGGCAAATTTCGGGTCCGCAGCAAGATTGTTCACTTCGTGAGGATCGGCCTGGCAATCGTACAGCTCTTCCACTGGCTTCGTGGCCGAGAAGTAGTACTCTGCTTCCGCCGAAAGCTGGCCCTGTTCATGCAGACGCCGAAGCTCACTCATCGTTGCCCCTTTCTCCGGCGTATTCATGTACTGATAGTACGTCTTGAGGGGCTCGTAATTGCGGATGTATTTGAAACGCTTGTCACGCACCATACGAATGATGTCGTACCGCTCGTCCATCCGATCACGCGCACCATAAACGTACTCACGTGGCGAGACCTCCCCACCTAGAAATGGCTGCCCTTGCACGTAGTCAGGAATCTTGACGCCGGCCAGCTTCAGCACGGTCGGACCGAAATCGATGGAACTCACCAATTGATCGTTCTTTTCTCCGGGCGATGCCTGACCAGCATCGCGAAACTTTTCAGGAGTACGAACCACCATATGAATGTGCGTCCCTGAATCGTACAGCCAACGTTTCGCTCGGGGCAGACCGATGCCGTGATCAGACCAAGCCATGATGATCGTGTCTTCGTACAAACCATCGTCTTTGAGTTGCTGAATCAAATTGCCGGCCCAGTGGTCCATGGCCGTGATCAGTTCGTAGTTGCGTTTCCAGTCCTCCCGCACAACCGAAGTGTCGGGGTAGTAGGGGGGCAACTCCAACTTTTCGGGGTCTTGGCGTTCGTCTTCTGTCAGACCCTTGGTGACCTGCTTGTACTTACCAGTCGAAGCAATGCCCGACTCGTGGCAACCGGTGAAGTTAAACACTGAAAAGAACGGCTGCGATTTATCTGGCCGATTGCGCCAATGGGCTTTGCCGGAAGACTCGTCCCACGTTCCCTTGGGCGTGCGAAATTGATAATCCTGCTTCGAGTTGTTTGTGCAGTAGTAACCTGCGTCACGCAAGTAAACCGGAAACGGCTTGATCTCCTTCGGCAGCGTCGCCGTGCAGCGCATATGCTGTGTGCCTAGCGATGTTTGGTACATGCCGGTGATAATGCCACTACGGCACGGAGCACATACGCCTGCGGTCGTGAACGTGTTGGTGTAACGCACACCTTCGCTAGCCAGCTGATCGCTATTGGGCGTAATCGCGTGTGGATCACCAAAACTGCCAATGTGTGGGCTAATGTCTTCACACGAAAGCCAGACGATGTTCGGGCGTTGATCGACGCCCAAAACCGAACCGACGAAAGCAACACACGATAAGACAATCGCAGATAAGATTCTCACGCTGCTCTCCATGAAATGGTGGGATGTTCTCAGACAGGAGGGGACTTCAGGCAATCATCGAAGAGCTACGAAGCCAGCTTTTGCTTGAGCCAGTCCAAGTCTCGCTTCATGGCTGCCAGATGATTAGATACCTGCTTGGCCTCGTCACCTCGCAGATACTCGACATGCAGCGAGATCGGCCCGTTGTACTCGCTTGCTTTGAGCAACTTCCAGAACTCGCCTGGCAGTTGGCCTTCGCTCACCGAGCACCACGCGGGGCGGCCATCATTGCCTTGGAAGTCCTTAATGTAGACCGCACCGAGATGCGACTGAACCAGATTCCATTGAATGGGCCACGACGTGTTTCCTTCCACCCTGGCATGGCCGATGTCGAAGGCCATCGAAACAAACTTGGGGTCGTACTGCCGAACAAGATGCATGATGTCCCACACCGGAGAGCCCACGTAGTGGCTGCCGGAGTGGTTCTGGTAGACGGCCTGAATGCCGATCTCCTCGTTCATCGCTGCCAGGTCTTTCAGCTTGGCTCCGGCTTCACGCAGTTGAGGCGCAACCGGCTTCTTCAAGTCGTAGCGATAGTACGACATGCGGTACCGAGGAATACCCAACTCCTTGGCTACCTTCAACGTTTCTTCCGCGTTGGGCGAATCGATACTGTTGATGCTCGAGGTCAGAATGTCGATCGTCAGTCCCTGCTTCTTGAACGCTTCGACGAACTTCGGCAGTTCCTCGCCAACGTTCTTCGGTTCGATATGCCCACCGTTGCGGATGGGCGCCTCGATGCCGTCGAAGCCGACCTCGGCCACGCTCTGGGCCATCTCGTCGAAGCTCAATGGCTGCAGAAACTTGGTGAACGTGATCAGCTTCCAGCGGCTAGGGGAAGCATCTTGTGCCACCAGCGAACTTCCCAGGCCCACCGCCGCGGCCGTTCCTAGCGAAGCTTGAAGCATCTGTCGTCGGTTCATTGCATGCATCGTTCGTACTCCTTATTCGGTAACGGGCACAACTTTGCGAACCCGGTGATTGTTTGTATCGCCGATGTATAGGGCATTATCCGCCCCCACACCGATCCCATGCGGACGATCCATCTTGGCCTTGGTCGCCGGGCCGTTGTCGCCGGAGAAACCACGTCCCTGGGGACCAATCCCAGCCACCGTGCGAATGCGGTCGTTCGTCACGTCGATCTCCCGAATGGCTTGGTTCTCCGTATCGACAACGTACACGTTGCCGTTAGGCGCTTTCACGATTCCCTTTGGACCGTTCATCGTCGCTTCTTTGGCACTCCCTCCATCGCCGCTGTATCCCTTCTTACCAGAGCATGCCACGTGATGCACAACGCCGGTTTTCAAGTCTAAACGCCAGACGCTGTGCCCTTCTCGTAACGCGATCCAAAGATCGTTACCATCGAGATCAAGCGCCCGCGGGCCAACCATCGACTTACCAGCGGTCGTCTCTCCGTCGATGGGCATTTTTTTGTCGCCATTACCAGCGATCGAATGAATGACTCCGGTCTTCAAATCAATCGCGCGGATCCGATGATTCTGAATATCGGCCACGTACAGCGTGGAATCGTCTTCACTCAACGCGATGCTATGCGGGCGATTGAACTGAGCGTTCAGCGCCGGGCCGGCATCGCCGGAGTAGCCAGCCTTGCCGGTGCCTGCGACCGTCGAGATGTTGCCGGTCTTTGCATCGACCTTACGAACAAGATGGTTCTGCATCTCGACAAAGTACATATCACCATTGTTGGCGAAACGGACTTCGTATGGTTCGTTCAGCTGCGCCTCGGTCGCCGGGCCGCCGTCGCCGGAATACCCTTTCGTTCCATTACCAGCGACCGTCGTGACCTGCTTGCTCTGCAAGTCGACGCGAAGCACGCGATGGTTTTCGACTTCCGTCACGTACATGGCACCATCCGGGCCAATCAGCACACCGAACGTTTGACCAATGTTGACCTCGTCGACCGGGCCTTCCATCGGGCCCAGGGCTTTTTGGCCGGTGCCAGCAACGGTAACGATCTCGCCGAATTCGGTCGCACAGACCTCCACGGCAGGCAAGAACGTGACGAAGGCAACTAGTAAGCAAAGGCGGGACATCATGCGGCTCACTCGCGAAAGGGATTCAATTCGTCTGACAATGTTTTCGAGTCGAGCCGCATTATAGTTCCTCTGCATCCCCGATTCACGGTTTGATTAGAATTTTCCCTACCAGGGTGCCTGCCTGACGCAACGTGTTGTCTTCCTGCAACTTATGGGCGGCTGCCGCTTCAGAAAGGGGAAAGATCTTGCCGATCTGGGGCTTTAACTTCCCCTCTGAGAGCCAACGGCTGATCTCGTTTCCACTCACGGCCATTTCCTCGGGGCTCGCTTTGAACATCACAAAACCGTGCAGGCTACAACCTTTGACGTAAAACGGGCCGACCGGAAACTCCGGACGCGCATCTCGTCCAGCCATCAACACCATTCGGCAGCGCTCGGCCGCGATGCTAACCAGGAAATCAAAGTCTGGCTCGCGGATCGTTTCCCAAATTACATTCACACCGTTGGGACAAACCTTCAGGACTTCCTCGTCAACGTCTTGCGTCTTGTAATTGAAAACGTGGTCGGCTCCCAGTTCTAGGCAGATCTCCGATTTCTCGCGCGAGCCTGCCGTTGTCAGCACGGTCGCTCCCATCGCTTTCGCCATCTGCACGACCATCGAGCCGACACCTCCAGAGCCGCCGTGCACGAAGATCGTCTCGCCCGACTTGAGTGCCGCGTTATCGGCCCCCAAGCCCAGATGGGCTGTGATGCCGGTTAACGCGCACGCCGCAACCGCATCGTCTTTGACATCGTCTGGTGTCGCGTACAACCAGTGCTCGTCCACCACCGCATACTCGGCGAACGTTCCCTGACGCCCTACCAACCCTTGGTTGGTTCCCCACACGCGCTGACCGACCTGGTAACGACTGGTGCCAGGGCCCATCTTTTCGATCGTGCCGGCCAGGTCGCTTCCGGTGACAAACGGTTTAGGAAGCTCCCAATAGTTGGCCCCGTTTCGGACATACGTATCGATTGGATTGAGCGCCGCCGTACCTATCTTTACCAATACCTGACCCTCGCCCGGTTCCGGTGTGGGTATGTCACCATATTGAATAACCTCAGGCGGCCCTGTTTCTTCGATGTAGGCTGCTTTCATCAGAATCTTTCGTTCGGGGTGTTCGCAGGTCAATGACTCCTCCATCCTATCGCTCTCGCAAGGACAGACAAGTTAGCTGCTCGTACGAAATGAATTGCCGGGTTGCCCAAAGTTTCATCTCTGAGTCGGCAACGCCGACATGCGGCCCCCAAAGCTCACTTTCTCAGGCCTGGCTACCCGCCGAACTCTTCCATCTGTTCCACTTACCGCTAGTGCGTCAGAATAAGTACAGCCAATCACTTCTCTGAGGAACCCTGCACCATGAAGAACACAGCCCTGATTACCGGAGCATCGAGCGGCATCGGCCGCGAGTTGGCCTGGGTCCATGCCGAGCACGGCGGCGACCTTGTGTTGATCGCTCGTCGCGGTGAAGTGCTCGAAGAACTCAAGCAGCAGTTGGTCGAGAAGCACCAAACCGACGTGCTGTGCATCGCCATCGACCTGAACGAGCCGGGGGCCGTTCGCCAAGTGTACGACCAGGTCGAAGCGGCCGGAATCGAGGTCGATATCCTGATCAACAACGCAGGCTTCGGCAACCATGGCCCTTTTCACCAGCACGACTGGAAAACGGACGGCGCGATGATTCACCTGAACGTCAGCGTCCTCAGCGAAATGACTCACCGCTTTCTGCAAGGGATGCTCGAACGCCAGCACGGACGCATCCTCAACGTCGGCAGCACGGCCGGCTTCCTACCGGGCCCTATGATGGCGGTCTATTACGCGTCCAAAGCGTACGTCCTTAGCTTCTCCCAAGCAATCGCCGAAGAGGTTTCAGAACTCGGCGTCACCGTCACGGCCCTTTGTCCCGGCCCCGTCGAGACCGAGTTCTTTCATCGCGCCCACGCCAAGCATGTCGGCATGTTCAAGAAGGGATCGGCCGCAACTGCCCGAGGCGTCGCCGAACTGGGCTACCGCACAATGAAGAAAGGCCGACTGGTGGTGATCAACGAGTGGCGACTATGGTTCATGCTGAACTGGATCACCCCCTGGGTACCGCGGAGAACGCTGTTGAAGATCTCGCGGTGGTTGCTGAGTTCTTAAAAGTGGCGGTCTGTTGTGATGCAATAGCGTTGGGCACGGCGTTTCAAGTGTTGATCAATTAAATGAAACATCTGCAGTGATAGCGATTTTAGTCGTCAATCAGTTATTTTACTTTTTTGATAATGGGGAACCTTGAAGTGGATGGTTTATCATTTGATGGTACCGTCATCTCAAGGGATCCCCATTCATCCGCTCAATATGCTAGGTGTCCGATCTAAAACCATTCGTTTAATGCGAACACCCCCACCACCCGAATGGCTGATTTGCCGGTGAAACTTCTCCCCCGTGACCGTTTTAGCAACTAGACTTGAGTAGAATTCTCGCCCGGCTCTCCCATCGGATCTCTGTACGCATGTCTTCTAACCAAGCCCCCGTTCCTGATGCTCGTTTCGCGGAAACGATGGCCGGTGCCAGTGGTGATTTCAGCAAAGAGCAGCAAGATATCGCCGTTGCCGCGTTGATTCTCCGCATGGGGGTGATCTCAGAGCGTCAACTGTCTCAGGCTCTTTCCACATGGGCCTTACATGGCGACCTGCCGCTGCACGAACACCTGGTCGCGTTGGGGCAGCTCGATGTCGAGACCTGCAATCAGCTGATCGAACGAAGTCCGGCCTTGCTTGAAGAAGTCACGCTGGCCACCGGTGACACCGGCTTTACTTCGGCAGAAACGGTCGTCGCGCGAACGCTCGATTCAGTCGATCCTTCCGGAGCGATTGCCCGGTTGATGGGAATCCGTAGCGTCTCTGGCTCGGGTGCCAACGATGCCACCGGCGTGCGATCTTCCGTTGCCCGCTATCGACTCATCCGCAAACTGGGCCAAGGCGGGCTGGGCCGGGTTTGGTTAGCCTACGACGAACATCTCAAACGCCCCGTGGCCGTTAAAGAAGTCACGGCCCCCGATCAATCGTCCGCTCACGAGCGTTTCCGCCGCGAAGCGGAGATCACCGGTCGACTCGAACACCCCGGCATCGTGCCCATTTATCATCTGGGCGAAGATATCGAAACAGGCCAGGCATTTTATGCAATGCGTTTCCTGGGAAAGCAAACGCTGCACGATACCATTGGCGAGTATCACGAACGCCGCACCGAAGGAGACCACGATCCCATGCTACTGCGGCGGCTGCTCACCGACTTCGTCAGCATCTGCCAGGCGATAGGCCATGCTCACTCGCGCAAGGTCATCCATCGCGACCTGAAGCCTGAGAACGTCGCGATCGATAGCTTCGGCCAGGTGATCGTGATTGACTGGGGCATTGCCAAAGTCATCAACGAGTTGCAAACCAGCGACGGGCAGTCGTCTTCGCGCGATTCGCACCTCAGCAATCAAAGCACAATGGATGGCCAGGTTTTGGGGACGCCGCTGTATATGGCCCCGGAACAAGCCGCCGGTCGCATCGATGAACTAGACGAACGGACCGACATTTACGGCTTAGGCGCGATCCTCTTTTCGATCCTGGCCGGCTGCGGCCCTCACGAACACACACGCGACTCGACGAAATCGGTCAATGGACGAGAACTGCTAACGGCGATCGCCGGACGACCTTCTCCGAAAGCGTCGGATGTGAACCCGGACGTCGATCCCTCGCTATCGGCCATCTGCGCCAAAGCAATGGCGCGGCGTCAATACGCGCGGTATCAATCGGCGTCGGAACTCGCCGAAGAAGTGCAGCGATGGATGGCCGGTGAAAACGTAAAAGCCTATCGCGAGCGGCCCGAGCAGCGAATCGCTCGCTGGATTCAACAGCATCGGATTGCCTCGCAGTTGGTAGGCTTAACCTTGGTGGCCTGCCTGGTGGCGTTAACGGTTTTCGTGGTCGATTCGCACACAGCACAAAACGCGGAACGCCAAAGCAGTTTCGACCAAATGCAGGCCTACAAAAGCGAACTAGAAGTTCAGCTGGAAGCGACTGCCGAGAGTATCACCAAAGACGTCCGTTTCATGTCGAGTCTGCCACCGATCAACGGCATCATAAACGTTCGCAACGACGCTACGGATACCGAATCAGAAGAAGTTTGGCGAGATCGGCTCGAGATGATTTACGAGGAATTTCTTCGCGCCAATGTCGAATACCTGAAGATCAGTTTTACGAAAATCTCCGAAGGAGCGGCCGAGGACATTGTGTGCGTTGAACGAAATGTTCGCGATCCGGCCTATTTGCGTCGTGTCCCGGCTTCTCGTCTGACGACCCACAACGAGCCAGAACTCCTGGCAATGGTTTCGAAACTCAGTCGCGGAGACGTCCTACTTGCCGTCCGCGGTGCGGATGAAAAAGCGGACGATCACATTGAAGAGGGGGTTCGCCTGGTTGCGATTACGCCTATCTACGACGACAGCTCCGGCGTCCTGTTTGGTGCCGCCGTGATTGCCATTGATCTACGTCATCAGGTCGTCGAGTTCCTCACACGACTCGACCAAGGGACGGCGGCTATTCAGGTGACCGATCGCCAAGGCAAAGTTTGGGTTCGCGACACACCACAGTCAGGCGTCGTCGAAGCGAATAAAGCCACCAGCATCACCGACGAATTGCCTGAGCTGAAGTCCTTCTACGCGGACGATAACGCCAAGCATTACAGCAACGACAACGAGGGCGTGATCGCCTCGAAGATCTTACTCGATCACTTCAACAGCCAAACGACCGTGGGCATTGTGCTGAAGTTAGTGGAATAGCTCCATTCACTTCTTTTGATTACCGCATGCAGCATCCGCATTGCCATTACGCTACAATCTTAGCTCACGCCGTTTTATGGCGTCCGTCCCGATGGGGCCAATCTTGAACTTCCGAGTGCGTATTCACGGAGAACGTTGCATCTGATGCCCATCATTAGAAGTTGCCGAACCTTCGCATTGTGCCTGCTGATCGGCGTGCTGGCGTTGTCCTTTGCCTCGACTGTCGCGGCCATTCAAATTGATATCGAGAAGCCTGGCGATCGCGAGTTCATTCGCGACACGGCCGATATGATTTCGCCGGAGGGCAAGGAACAGATTCTCGATATCTGCGACAAGCTACTCTCTGAAAAAGCCACGCCGATCATCGTTATCACAATCGATTCGATGGCCAACCATGGCGGTGAAGGACTGCGGATCGAGACCTTCGCGACGCTGTTGTTCGACCAGTGGGGAATCGGCCAAGCCGAAATCAATGGGCAAGAGTGGAACACCGGCATCTTGCTGCTGGTCTCTAAGAACGATCGCAAGGCACGCATTGAACTGGGCGGTGGCTGGGGGCGTCGTGAAGATGCCCTTTGCCGGCAGATCATGGACGAGCAAATCATCCCACGCTTCAAGCAAGGGCAATTCTCGGAAGGGATCGTCGCTGGCGTCGAGTCGCTCGACAAGATGGCTCGGAAGCTTGAACTTCCTACCCAGCCGCGCCCCTGGTGGCACTATGCAATCGGTGTGGGTTTCGTAGCGCTGGCGATCTTCACCGGCGTGTCGCTCTATCGACGCGGATCAAGCGGATGGGCCTGGGCCCTTTGGGCACTCGTGTTCACCGTGCTGGGGGTCATTCTCTATCAGTTGGCGACCAGCCGAGGCAGCGGTGGTGGTGGCGGCTTTAGCGGCGGTTCGTTCGGTGGTGGTTCTTCCGGTGGCGGTGGTGCCACAGGCTCTTGGTAAGGAAACAGTAGCTATGCAACGAGCATCGACTCTCTTCAGTGCCGACCAAAGGCAAAAGATCCAGGAAACCGTTGCCCAGGCCGAAGCAAACACTTCGTGCGAGATCGTCCCGGTCGTCGCGACTGCTTCCGGCCGTTACGATCGGGCCGAAGATATCCTCGGCCTCTGGCTGGCCACGATCGCGGCTGTCCTGGTTTGGACGCTCTATCCCCGCTCGGCGGAAGACCCAGGAGACTGGGCCGGCACGTCGCTGGACTGGGGACTGCTGGCCCTGGTGGTTAGTATTGTGGTGGCGTTTCTCGTGGGCGCTATGCTCGGAAGTCAAATCGGTTGGCTCCGGCGGCTGTTCACACCCAGCAATCAAATGAAAGACGAAGTCGCTTCCCAGGCACGCCAGGTTTTCTTCGACCGACGCGTGCATCACACCAGCGGAGCAACGGGACTGTTGATTTACGTTTCCCTATTCGAGCACACCGCCGCGGTCCTGGCCGATCAAGAAGTTCTCGAAAAGCTCGGCCAACCGGCCCTCGACGAGCTTTGCCAACAGCTGACCGAAGGACTGCATCAAGGCCATCCAACCGAAGCGATGTGCGGCGTTATCGAATCTGCCGGCCAACAACTGGCCGGAGTCTTACCGCGAACCGACGACGACACCAACGAACTTCCCGATGCATTGGTGCTGATGGATTAGTCGGCCAGCATCGGCATCGTACGATGCCATTCTCTACTCCCCAAAAGGCTGGCACCTGCTCCGTCTTCGATTCTTTCGACGGCGCCAGTCGCTAAAGTGGTTTGCTCGTCACGCCCCTGAATGAGGGTTGTCCATAATCATCGTCTCAGTATTATGTAACATCTCTTGAAAAAGACTTTCTTTTTCGAGCCCTCCCCCCATCCCGCCTGCTTTGCTTCGTTGGAGTGTTGCCTTGAGTATCTCTTGGTGCCGATGTGCCCCGTTGGTTTTGTGTGTCAGTCTGTTTTTAATCGCTGGTTGTACTAGCCAAGAAACAGGCGAGTCTTTAGGTGCGACGGTCACCGGAACCATCCTCTATAAAGGTAGCCCAGTTGATGGGGCAATGGTCACGTTTCGTCCAACCGGCGAAGGTGGTCATGGAGCGTTTGCTCAGACCGACGAAGAAGGAAAGTACAAGCTGTCCACATCAGTCGCTGGAACGACCGGCGTGCAGCCCGGCGACTACGTCGTAACGGTTACCAAAACCGAAGCGGCCCAGTCGAATGTCGCTTCTGAGGATGATCCCAACTACAACCCCAACGCGAGCGGCCGCGCGCCAGCAGCGAAGAACGTGCTTCCTAAGAAGTATGCCGCTGCGAAAACTTCTGGCCTGGAATTCACCGTGAATCAAGGGCCCAACAACCTGCCGATCGAACTAGCCGATTAGCTATCGACTAGCCAGCACCCCCCTCGCAAGAGCCCCAAGGCAGCGAGTGCAATGGCAGTTTTTCACACGCTACGCCCCGTCGCGGGCGTCTTCCTCACCTCAACTCCGGTATAGGGGTATATCTCCTATGGCTTTTATGCTAATTTCCCGTTAATCATCCATCTCGCACATGTTATTTTCATTGAGTGCGAGAAACGCCCTCCTGATGTTTGTTTGTCTTTCACCCACCTCACGAGACTTCGTCATGCGCTTCCGACCCTTACCACGAAATGGTTTTACCTTAGTCGAGCTTCTAGTTGTGATCGCCATCATTGGCGTTTTGATTGCCTTGCTATTGCCGGCCGTCCAACAGGCCCGCGAAGCTGCGCGAAGAATGCAGTGCTCGAACCAATTGAAGCAATTGGGACTTGCTCTGCATAACTATCACGACACCTTTGGCGACTTCGTTCCGCGTAAGCAAGGGACGAATGATCCTGGCTACGGTAGCGGCAACGATCTCCTGTCCAACGCCGGACGAGCAAGCGGTTTCATTGGCATACTGCCGTTCATCGAACAGAGCGCCATGTACGACCAAATCGCCGCCGGTGATGCCGCCACCGCCCCTGGGGGACCTTATGCCTGGCGTAACTGGGACGTTTGGGACACTGCTCCCCAAATGCTGCGTTGCCCTTCGGCCACGTCGGCGACCAGCCCTGAATATGCGGTAAACTACATGTT
This sequence comes from Bremerella alba, assembly GCF_013618625.1. Lineage (NCBI taxonomy): Bacteria > Pseudomonadati > Planctomycetota > Planctomycetia > Pirellulales > Pirellulaceae > Bremerella > Bremerella alba. The sequence continues at coordinate 250,889 of NZ_JABRWO010000004.1, forward strand.
TAGCGCAGGCGACTCGATCTATCGAAATCGCGACGGCCAAGATTTACGTGGTGTCTTCCAAACAGTTCGCGGCGTCAACATGCGTGACATCACCGACGGAACGAGCAACACGATTGCCATGAGCGAACGCTTGATCACTAACTTTCCTCTTGGCAGTGGTGGTGGAAGCGTCCGCGTCACACAGGGAACCATCACCGGAATCTCTGGGATCTCAAGCAATCCCTCGCAGTGCCTGGCCACGTCAAGCGGCGGTTTCTACACCAACTCTTCCAACGTCAAAGGACGCACCGGTTGGCGCTGGACTGATGGCCCCATCGAGAAGGTTGGCTTCACTACAGTTCTGCCACCCAACGCGCCTTCCTGCATTGATGGATCCGACCCTAACGGCGACGGCACGACCACCATTTTGCCTCCGACCAGCAATCACCCTGGCGGTGCGATGGGCTTGTTCTGCGATGGATCGGTCAAGTTCGTAACCGAAACGATCGACACCGGTGACCTAACCCTGGCCGAGTCCAACGGCGGTCAAAGCCCTTACGGAATCTGGGGAGCCATGGGTTCCAAGTCCGGCGGCGAGGCCTTCTCGGCCGATTAGTTTGCCCGCCCAACGTTCGCGCAAGCATGCATTCCCTTTAGCGATCAGGCCGCCCATGGCGCCTGATCGCTTTTGCGATTCTTGGGCCGTCTTTCCTTTGGCTTGCGGGGAAGCATCAAGTTCGTAGCTGAAGTAGAATTGCCGTGTCCCTCCTGCAAACATACTTTTCTGTAAGAGAACTTCCCATGCGAAACGGTGTCTGGCTTTTCGTAAGTGTATTTCTATCGCTGAGTGCCTGCCCGCTTCTGGCAGCCGAAACGCAAACGCCGCGACCACGCCTGCTGGTGCTTACCGACGTTGGTGGTGACCCAGACGATCAACAGTCGCTGGTTCGCCTGATGGTTTATGCCAATCAGTTTCGCTTGGAAGGTCTCGTTGCGTCGGCTTCCGGTACGCCTGGCGAACTGAAGAAAGCGATCGTGCAGCCTCAGTTAATTCGCGAGATCGTCAACGCCTACGGCCAAGTCCGACCGAACTTAGCCCGACACGAATCCAACTGGCCGGAAGCGGCCGAACTGCTCGCGTGCATCAAATCAGGCAATCCCCAGCGAGGGCGGAAGCATATCGGCGAGAAGCACGACACGGAAGGCTCGCGTTTTTTGATCGAGAAGATCGACTCCGGCACCCAGGACGATCGACTGAACATCGCTATCTGGGGTGGTCAAACCGACCTGGCCCAGGCCCTCTGGCGCGTCAAACACGATCGCAGTGAACGAGAATTCCAGGCCTTTGTCCAAAAGTTTCGCGTCTACGATATCGCCGATCAAGATGGAATCGCCCAGTGGATGCACGACGAATTCCCTGGCATGTTCTATATCCTTAGCAAGGCGCCCCCAGGCCAAGACAAACGTCAGGCCGTCTTTCGTGGGATGTATCTGACCGGAGACCAGTCCTTAACCAGCCGTAAGTGGATCGAGGAGAATATCCGCTCGCAGGGACCGCTCGGCAAGCTCTATCCCACCAAGACGTGGACCAGCCCTAATCCCCACGGCTGCTTGAAAGAAGGGGATACACCCTCTTGGTTTTTCTTTCTGCCGGCCGGAGGCAACCAACCCGGCGATCCTTCTCAGCCTGGCTGGGGCGGCCAATACTTCTTAGCCGAAGATGGCTGGTACCGTGATCAATCAAGCGGAAGCGGCGACCCGCGCGAGACTGTCTCGAAATGGCGTCCCAAATTTCAACGCGACTTTGCACAGCGGATGGCCTGGTGCATGCCCAAACAGGACCGGTAGGCGTAGACACGCCAAAGAAAAAGGGACGCCATCGATAGTCCGGTGGCGTCCCTTGAATGGTCTCGTCGGCTGGTTAGCCTTCTTGAGAGCTTTTCCAGTCTTCCTTGGCGGCATCCTTGGCACTTTCGGCCGTTTGGCTCAGCTTGTCCTTGAGGTCCTGCGGACCAAGTCCTTCCTCGTCGAGACTTTCGCTCGCCGCATCGGCTGCCGCTGCAACGGCCTCCATGCCACGGTCGCGAACCTCTCGGGCAGTTTCCTTGCCTGTTTCCAGCAAGTCGTCGCGTGTGCTGCCCATCCACTCGTCTTCTGCTTCCGTCTCGGGAATCAGAACACCACACAGAAGGCCTAGCCCCAACGCGATGCCACCGACAGCCAAAGGTGCTTTTAGCATGGCGATGTCGTAACCTTGCTTCGATTTCCGAACGCCCTTTCGAGCTTTCCGGTACGAAGTTTTTCCGGCACGCTGGGCGGCGTGAGCGAGATCTTCCGCTTTTTGACCGGTCGCCGAGTAGGCATCTTGGGCACCATGCTTTACCGATGATGCAGCGGACTTCACACCATGGCCGATTTCAGCCGAAGTCGATCTGCCTGAGGACGTCGCGTGTTCCGCCATCGTCGGATCGCTTTCGAGATCGTCCAATGGGTTATCATCATCATCGTCGTCGTTACCCATCATCAGCCAGGCGGCCCCTAACGCGATCATGGCGGTCGGAACAGGGTTATCCTTTGCCTTCTCAAGCAAGTTCTCTCCCATATCTGCCAGCGAGTTACCAGCTTTGCCAGCCACTCTGGCCGATTTGCCGGCGGCCTTGGAACCTCCGCCGAGGAAACCATGAATGGTCTTCGACAGGACGGCTGCCGGATCGAGCCGATCGATCAGTGCGTCGATCGTCGAATCCATCTCGGCACGCGTATGATCGACTTGTCGCTTAATCTCTTCCGACGAATGATGTCCATTGCCGAATCGATTGCCTACGTAGTCTTTTCTTTCAACCATTGTTTATTCTCCTTCATGGATTGGACGGTCTTCTCGGGGACGACCGTTTCTTCTTCCAACTTGTTTTTGTTACTCATTACCATGGCACCGCCGACTAGCAGCACGACCAGTCCTGTCAGCACAGGTCCCAGCCAGGTTGCCACCACGGCAGCCATACCGGCATACACCAGAACGACCGAAATCGCCTGAGCGATTCCCATTAGCAATACAATGGCACCGGCGAATGCAATGACTGCCCCGATGCCGATGGATACCGTGCGGTCTTTGACCACCGCAAACTTTTCCATCATTTCTGTCCGAGCCAATTCGACTTCCTGCTGGAACAATTCGATCGACTCGTCGCGGATTTCTTTGACCAGCGAACCTAAACTTCGGTGCTGGTCCATCTCTTGTTCTTCGCCATATGTAGATTGGCGTTGTTCATACGTTTCTGCGTTAGCCATGACTCCATATTCTCCTGAGCAATCGCTTGATGATTTAAATGAACCGGCCCGTTACGAAAGGTTCTGCGGCCCGCCGCTCGATGGCGGTGGCATGGGGTCGCGCGTCTCGGGTTCCGGCTCGGATGCTTTAAGAAAACGAGCAGCAACGATTCCAGCAATGAACATCCCGCCTAGAAAGACCTGAGGATGCTTCCGCGCGAAACGATTGGCGTCGTGATAGAGATCTTGAACGCTTCGCTGACCCAAATAGTCGGAAGCTTGTTCCAGTTCTTCAGCACACATCTCTGCGTACTGAGCAACCGATTCTTCGCCATCGGCCTCAAGCGATTCGGATGCCGAACGAACGGCGGAACCGAAAACGCCCACTTCCTTAGCGATCATCGTTTTACGCTCTTCCGCAAACTGTTGACCGCGTTCTAATGTCTTGTCTCGAGCGCGACGCGATTTCTGTTTGGCATCCGTTCGAAGTTCACGTGCTGTTTCCTTAGCCTCTTGGGCCGTTTCCGCAGATGGACTTTGGTCATCGTCGGCCAAGTCGATGCGTTGCGGATGCGTATCCGGTGAATGTGTCATATCAGCCTCCCTGAATTGGTTGGACAGTACTAAAGATTTTTGCTCCACGGGGGGAGACTTTCCTGCTCGCAAATGAAGCGCCGATCAGACCGCAAGCATGTCGAAACCCTGGCAGCTCCAGGCGACTTTGTTGGCTCAATTCCGTTGTGCGATTGGACTAACGATAGTTTTCGTCCCCTCAGAAAAAGTGGTCGACCGCTGCCTATTGCGTTTTGCCCGGCGGCTTTGCGAGATGATCTCTGAACTGTCATTGCGAAAGCCAAGGGATCGTTATTCAGCAAAACGATGCGTAAGAAACCAGTCGTCACGCACGTGAAGTAGCTGGTACGCATTTTGCGGCGCTCTTACACTCAATTACTGGTCCAAGAGTCATCTTCCCTGCGAGCTAGCGATGAGCGAATTCTCAAGACGTCATTTTCTTTCCAGTGTCGGAACCGCCGCCGTGGTCTCAGGCTCATTGCTGGCCGACGAACCGAACCCAGGCAAAGTAATGAAAACCGAAGGTCCCGTCTCGCAGCGCCCCCTCCCCGAGAACCTTGAAACCAAGAGCAGACGCTACCGACCTTCTTCCCGCTTTGGGCTGGGGGGAGTCGCCATTGGGAATGGCTTCGCGCCGACAACCGATCAAGACGCCAACCGAACCCTCGAATCGGCTTGGAACGCAGGCGTCCGCTACTTTGATACGTCGCCGTTCTATGGGTTTGGCCTCAGCGAACGACGTTTCGGACACTTCCTGGATGATCATTCCCCGGACGATTATGTGCTTTCCACCAAGGTCGGACGCGTCTTCACCGCTACCTCCGAGCCTCCCCAAGCTGGCATCTGGAAAGATCCTTCCTCCTTTAAGTATCAATACGACTACTCCGCCGCAGGCGTCCGCCGATCGATCGAAGATAGCCTGCAGCGACTGGGCGTTTCCCAGATCGATATCGTCTTCATTCACGACCTGAATGAAGGTAACGGCGATCTTGGAAAAGACTGGACGAAATACTTCGATCAGGCCGTAAAAGGCGCCATGCCAGAACTGTGTAAGATGCGTGATGAAGGGATCATCAAAGCCTGGGGATTAGGTGTCAACCAGCCAGAACCAGCACTGCGGGCGAGTCGAGAAAGCGACCCTGACATTCACCTGTTGGCTACGCAGTATTCCCTGATGGATCACGAAAAAGCACTGCACACCACTTTCCCGAAACTGGAAGAAAAAGGGATTTCGGTGGTGGTCGGCGCGCCGCTGAATGCCGGGTATTTGGCTGGCCGAGATCGCTATCATTATGACGGCAAGATCCCCGACTGGGCGCCACAAAAGCGTTCTCGCATTCAAAAGATTGCCCACCAGCATGGCGTCGATTTGCGTACTGCGGCGCTACAGTTCTGCTTGGGGCCCAAAGTCGTCTCAGCAGTGATCCCAGGGGCACGTAATGCTTCTCAGACTGAAGCCGATGTCCAGTCGATGAAGATCGACATCCCCGACGGCTTCTGGTCTGATCTGAAGCGCGAGGGGCTTATTGCCAAGGGCGCGCCTGTGCCCAAACTGGTAGCAAGCTAAGCCGCTTGGCGACGCATCTTGATCGACTGTGGACTATCGTCGTCGAAGTTCGTCAAGCTACGGACTGCGTACGAGTCGTTGCCGTTGGAAGCATAGTAGATCCGGGCATTCACTTCACCGAGAAGTCCCATGCCAAACATCTGCGAACCAAGGATCGTGCTCAGCACGGCAAATAGCAAAAGCGGATTGCCGGTCATATCGACCCCGCCAATCAACTTCATGCCGAGGGTGGTCAAGACGCTCAGTCCGGCGATGCCCAGACAGGCGAAGCCCATCCGGCCGAACAGCTTCATCGGGCTGGTAAAGAACTGCTGCATGTAGGCGACCGTCAGCAGGTCGAGCACCACCCGTGTCGTGCGGCCGATGCCATACTTGGTTTGGCCGAAACGTCTGGCATGATGCCGCGTGACGACTTCCACGCACTTCGCCCCGCGCTGATGCGCTAGAATCGGAATGAAGCGGTGCATCTCGCCGTATAGTTCTAGCTCGACGGCAATCTCTCGGCGAATCGCCTTGAGGGTGCAGCCAAGGTCATGAATGGGGAACTTGGTAACCTTCGAGATCAACCAGTTCGCAATCTTGGAAGGCAGCTTACGATTGACGAACGCATCTTGGCGATTCTTCCGCCAGCCGTGCACCAGGTCGTAACCCTCGTCGATCTTCTCGAGCATCATCGGAATGTCTTCCGGGTCGTTCTGCATGTCGCCATCAAGCGTGATCACCACGTCCATCGACGCATGCTGAATGCCTGCGTGCATGGCCGCCGTTTGGCCGTAATTACGGCGAAACTCGACCACCTTCGCATGCGGATCCGCAGCGGCCAGTTGTTTCAACTTAGCGCTCGACCCATCACTCGAACCGTCGTCTACAAACAAAATCTCATAATCCCGCCCCAAGTTTGCTAGCACTTCGTGCAAGCTACTGTAGAGCAGGGGAATGGTCTCGATTTCGTTGTAAATCGGAACAACAACGGAAACGCTCATAATGGCAAAACCCGCGTGAAACTCGAAGGAAATAGGGGGCTCTAGTCAGGAAGGCGAAACGCCGGCGAGCCCGATCGCGCGAGGGATGTTAGCAGAGGCTGGGATTTCGGGGCAAGGGGAATGCGATACCTCATTTGATTGTTGCAAAGTCCTAGCCTCTGCGCACCTTTGAGGAAAAACAATTTCTCTAGTCGATTTCTAAATCCAAGTCTGGGTCCTCTCGATTTGTTGACGAATTATCAATCGAATCTTCTGCTCGATGGGCACCTGCAATTGCCGTCCCAGTTACTCCAGCACGACTACTGGATGAAGTTTCTGAACTAATAACCTCTGACGAAAGCACTGTGTCCACCTGATCTGCATGCACAATGGCCAGCACAAGTGTCCCATCAGGCTTTTTAATGATTTGACATGGCACGCCTCGTGATCTTAAGTTCTCGATGAGTTCACGAACGTGTGCTACAGCCACTCTATTCGCCTCTTCATCCACATTAGAATTAGATTTTGAGCTAAGTGCGATCTGTTGGGCTTCTGCCTCGCGTTCCTCAGCGATGTAGTGAGACAACTGTACTTTGCGCTGCCAGTAATCCGGAAGATTGCCGAAGCCTCTCACAAAGCTGCGAGTCGCAGATAGAGTATCAGCAACCAACATAAATGGCTCACACGTAATTCGCATAATTGATCGATTGATTCTCCCCCATACTTCCAGCCAAGTCTGGGGAGGCTCTTCAGAACTTGGGCTCGGCCTCGCTTTGATGCTGGTCTTAATTCCATAGGCGTCAACTTGCAAAGTTGACGATTCATCACTGTTATTCTCATCTCCTATACTCAAAGTAGAGCTCCTTCAGAGGTCGGAACGTCACACGACGTTGATCGAATTCGTTCAACCCCAAGTGCCCCCTGGCTACGAGCAAGATCCCCCAAAGCTTTGACGATATCAGAGTATTCCTCATGAGAAATAATCTCTGGATCCCAGATGATCTCGATCATTGGGGGACTAAGCAACTCGCCATTAACTTTCTCACGGGTTTCATTTTGTAAGACATCCTGCTGAAGTTGCTGGCTCATCTTGAACCAAAATGGCGAAACATCCGACCATAGCGAAGCCCAATCCAATTTCGGTAATGCCCCGGGCAAAAGAACTTCGTCCAAGTACGTTCTATACTGAAAAAAATCACCTTGCACTGTTTTGAAGAACGACTTATCCACCGCTGTTCCGGCAACAATTGAAGCATCGATCGCATACGCTGGATTGTTCGTAGGATTGTCATACATCCAATCAATTACTGATTGAACTGACCGCACAATTGACGTGGCTGTTGCATTGGAAGTTTCGCTACCAGCTGAGAGAGCACACGCCTCATTAAGTGGCCCCAAATAATTCTTAAGCCCACGAAACAAATAATGGCTGAGGTCGGGCTGCAGCTGAATTACTTCCTCAGCGAGGGATAAAGCCTCTTCCTGCAGGACAATGTATTTGCCACATACTCTGAGATTGTCGTTAAGATTAAACAGTGGCTGCACACGTCTAGTACAGCGGATCGCAAAGAGTGTCGAATCATAGAATGAAATACGATCCAACTCTACGCCTTCAATTCTCATAGCATCTTCCATTCAACTGCAGCAACATAATCATTGATTCATCCACTCTGTATAACAGAAGAGAAACTAATTTCAATTACGAGTCATCGTTGACTGGAGGGCACGGTCAACATTCCCTCCTTATTCCCCATCTCAAATTGTGCCGATTGCGTCTCGCCAGTGCGAAAAGGGGTACTCGCGTGCCAACCGTTATTCAGCTTCCAAGACACTGGCCAGGGAACCGTTCACCTTAGCAATTGCTTCAACGAAGTACTGACAAGTTCTATCCTTACTCAGAAATCTTTGACGTTGATAGCAAGAGAATGTGACGAAGTGAGGGTCGCCCGGCGTATCGTAGATTCGGCGTCTTTTTCTGTGAGAAGTGGGCATGCACTTTAGTTTGCCCTGAATCCGTAGTAGGTTCAAGCCAACGCTCTAACCCACACGCCCAAGCGGACTTGGGCGTGGCACCCAGGCTCTAGTCGGGAAGGCGAAACGCCGGCGAGCCCGATCGCGCGAGGGATGTTAGCAGAGGCTGGGATTTCGGGGCAAGGGCGAACCTCAGAAGGGGAGTTGAGCACGCCCCTATCCGTTTTTTCGCTAGGAAAAGAAGCGTCTAGCGTGGCTTGCGGACCACGAAGTCGAGCGTGGACGAGTTTCCAGGCTTCACTTCCGCGGTCAGTCCCGAGGTTCGCGGGCTGGTGAACGATTCCTCAACCTGAGAGACCCGCCGAGAAGTCCGCTTGTACGACTGGCTCGCCTCGTCCCAAACCTCGTCTCCGCCACCGTACGAAGCAATTGCTACCCCATAGGTACCGGGCACGACACCGTCGCCGGTCGAAAACGTACCCATCGTGAACGAACCATCCGACTGGATATCGGCGGAACTAGAGGATGCCGAATTCTCGAAAATGATCGTACCCGAAGTTAAAGGACTACCATCCTCGAACGTCACCGAGCCGGTAACGGCCGTTGTATTTGAAGCACCGCAACCAAAGCAGCCGACAATTGCGAAGCATATGCCAAGGGTCAACAAGGCTTGAGCATTCATTCTGAGATTCCATCTATCTTGACCTGAAAGAAAGACCAGATCACAGCTGATCTAGTCTTTGCCAGGCATCTGTTAAGTTACGTTTAGAACGAGGAGACTTGTCCGTCAGTCGCATGCCCCATTTGATTGAGCGTTGTCCGCGAGGCACTCACAGAGACCGCGGAAACCGAGCCATCGGCCCTCAGAAACTGAGATACGCCTGGGTGCCAACTTCCCATCGCGATGTCACGATCAGGCCCCCCTAGGTCGCCGTCTCCGTCGGTGTCTCGAACATCCTTCGGTCCACGTGCTAAACCATAAGCAATTGTTCGTGCGACGTTGTATTCCTGCCAATTGCCTTGGGCATAGGCGTAGCTGCCATCCTGCATCATTCCATCGCAGCACTTGCCAAACGCATCGTATTCCTGACGAACATGCTTTTCACCGACAATAAAAGTGTTACTCAACCCGTCGGTGATATAAGCGAACGAGTCACGCGGGCTGGGGCTGCGATAAAGGTCATCGCCGGTGATCGTTCCACAACCGGAAGGTGTCTTTGCCAGGCGAACGCCCCCCTTTTGATTTTCTACGTGGTTCGTTTCGCACGCATCCCAGATGAAGTAGATTTGCCCTTCATTGGTGCTGAAATCACCTTGTGGCACTTTGTTGCTGGCATCGACCAACAAAACCACTGCGTAATCGCTCAAGGGGCCACGACCGTTACCGGTATCTTTCATTGCATTGCCGTCGCCGCTTCGTCGCGAGGGGCAGGTCATGAAATCAATGGATGCGAGCGCCGATCTTTCGTCGGCAGTCAGAAGATCCCAGTTCGTATGAAAGGACTTCGCCATGCCGGTTTTGGTTCCAGCGGAGTTCCCCCCATTGAGTAACTCGTAGGCGTTCGCCTGTTCGGCAAACCGGTAGAGCTCGACGAAGAAACTACCCCGGCCGCCTCCGCGCGTAAGCCAGGGAATCCCGTTGAACGTGTCATGAAAATTATGAACGGCCAGCCCCATCTGCTTGAGATTGTTAGAACACTCGGATCGCCGGGCAGCTTCACGAGCCTGTTGAACGGCCGGGAGCAACAGCGCAATCAAAACGCCGATAATGGCAATAACAACTAACAGCTCGACTAACGTAAATGCTCGTCGCGAGACGCATCGACCTTTGTTGATGACTAGAGTCACGTAACAAACCTTGAAAAAAAAGACGTTTAAAAAAGAGAAAAGAACCCCCACGAAGAAGGTAGCCATATTCTTCTCTTGGTAGTACTAAAAAGCAATAGATTTGCTATGCAAAATAGGCGGTATTCAATTTTCCCTGCCCGTCGCAATCGGTTGGTTCAACAAAGCAGGATGGATCGCGCCTATTGCGCAAAGACTTCTGAATGTGAAAAAAAATCGGCGCGCGCACTAGCCATACGACCCACCGGGATGGTATACATACATACATACATCAATGGGGATGCTTCCCCGAAACCATGATTTTCTACTCGGTCCTGCGTGAATTCCATCTCGCTTGTAAGGACCTAACTGCCTTGCCCAAATCTTCTTGGGCAGACGCATTCGGCAGCCCTGCTAACACGGGCTGCCTATCGAACTTCTTCACTTTCCAAGACATGCCCACACAGATGTCGGCATGACACTCCCATTCGAAAGCAATATCGCTATGTCCAACTCCATCAAAACGCCTATTCAAACGAACCCTGCCTGTGCGAATACAAGTTCAGCCACCTCAATCGCCGATCGCATGAAGGCGCTTTACCGACAACTTCAGGAAGAGCTTCGCTTGAAGCAGTTAGAGATCGACCGACTACAGCGGGAGCTCGACGCGCGAGAAGCAGAAGATGATCCCGACGAAGAGAGTCTGCCGCCTGCGAAGCCAAACACAAACCCACGCGCACCTACATTGCGTCGGCGATCTCGTTTGCAGGCCCAGAAGGCACCGGTGCGCCAGCGGACAAGACAGACCAACCGTCGAGCCAAAATAGGCTCGGCCCAACCAGGCACAACCCACGCAGGCGACGGCAAGGAACCTGGGCAGCATAACACCCAAGAACGCGGCCCACCCTAACGACAATCTGGTCCCCCTCTCCCTTGAAGGGAGAGGGCTAGGGCGAAGGATTCCTGAACAACAGTTGACGAAGATCGCAGAAACACGTTCCAAAATGTTCGTGAACATCGTCGACGCATGCGCTGCCATCGGGCTGGGTGCCCTCTCAGCCTAACCCTCTCTGTGCGAGTAGGGGGCAAGGGGAACGCAGCGCGTTTGCCGCTCGATCGAGCAGGTAATATCACGTATTAGGGGGGCATTCCTGGCCTTTTCTCGTGAGTATTTCGTGATTGTTGTACGAATTTACAGGCCCTTGCCTAGAAAATGCTTGTTAACCTGAACTTTGCCGACTTAACTGAATACCTCTTTCCAAGTTACGTCGTATGCTTTGTAGAAATACGACGCGATCGACACGAAGGGCGTTTCAATGAGACCACTCCTACTAACGGTATGTTGCTTTTTGGCAACTTCTCCTGTTTTTGCACAAGACTATGTTGCCCCGATGGTGCCGCTTTATGGCGACTATGGGCATGCATCGACGGCGGCCGAAGGCGCGCTAGATGGGATGGCCAACGTGGTCAGTGCCCAGGGCTCGTACAATTTGCAGAGCTCGGAAGCGGCAATCAATATGACCCAGGCCCAGAGCCAAGAGATTGCTAATCACCAGCAATACGCCGACACGTATTTCCAAATGCGGGCTCAACGCGACGCCTACGAGGCGAAGAAGCACCCCCGCCCAACCGAAGAGCAGCTGGTACACCTGGCCCACTCCGAAGCCCCTAAAGGCCTTCCTGCGGGAAGTGTCGACAAGGAATCTGGCAAGCTCAATTGGCCTCGCCTGCTGCAATACCCCGACTTCGCAAAGCAAGAGCAAGTCGTGGAATCGTTGCTCAAGAAAAAGTCGGCCAACGGCATGCTCGGTGCCCAAGACGCCCAACAGTTCACCGAGGCCATCGAACAAATGGCCGTGACGCTGAAACGTGGCATCACCAAGGTTCCCCCACAACAGTACATGACGGCCTACGACTTTTTGAAACAACTGCTTTACTCGACCTGTCAAACTCAATTGCCGTAGTCAGTAGTTTGCGTTTTAGCTTTGGAGATTATCGTCGTGATTCGACTTGCAACCCTATTCGCATTAACTGTCCTGACTTCGGCTACCTGGCTACCTTTCGCTGCTGCGGATGAAGCTGCCAAACCATCGGTCGACGCCCTCGTCCAGGCAACTGCTAATGCAGACCCCACCGTTCGGCGAAAAGCGATCGCGGCCTTGATCGCTAGCAATCCTGGACCGAAGGTCACCATCCCGCTGTTTACCAAGCTTTTGGAAGACTCGGATCCGGCCGTGCGTCTGCGTGTGATGAATGCCATCGCCGATGCAGGTTCGCCTGCGGTGCCCGGTTTGACCGAAGCTTTGAAGAACGACAAAGCCGCATTCTGGGCATGCTTGATCTTGCGTGAACTGGGCCCCAAAGCAGCCGATGCTGCTCCGGCTTTGGCCAACGTACTAGAGAACGGCAAAGGCGAGATTCGCCGCGAGGCACTGCTTTCGCTGGCCGCGATGCCCAAAGCAGCCGAGCAATACACCGACCTGATCGCCAAGCAGCTCGACGACGAACAACTTCAAATTGCCGCCGTTTACACATTAGGCCGCATCGGCAAAATGCCGGAGGATGCCACCCAGCAACTTCGCGCCAATACCCGCAAAAAAGGCATGTTGTCACTGGTTAGTGTCTGGGCTCTCGCTCGCTCGAATCCAGCAGACAAACAGATGAACCAGGAAGCAATCCAGCGTCTGGCCGCTGAATTGAGTTCCCCATACCCACTGGTTCGAGCGATGGCTTCGCAAGGACTCGTATCGCTGAAAGCCCCGCCCGAGCTATTGAAGCAAGCAATCAAAAGTGACTTGAGCATGGCTGAAGTTCCCGTTGTGCGTAACGCGTTGAACGTGTTAGCAACGATGGGGCCTGATGCGATCGAGCTTCTGACCGAAGCCCTCCAGCACCCCAGCGTTCAATACGACGCGGTTCTGATCATCGGCGACATGGGTCCCAAAGGCGCTTCGGCCACGGCGGCCTTGGCCAAGCTCATCGACGGCGACAATGTCCGCGTAGCCAACGAAGCAGTCGTTACCCTTGGCAAAATTGGTCCTGACGCCAATGCGGCCGTACCTCAATTGGCCAAAGCGTTGGAAAATGGACAAGGGACAATCGCCCATAACTCGGCATTGACCTTAGGACGCATCGGTCCGGCAGCGAAAGCCGCCCAGCCTGCACTTGTGAAAACAATGCAGAACACCAAAGACGCATCGATGCGACTGCTGTGTGCTTGGGCTCTGGTCCACATCGACGGCGATTCGGAAGCAACCCAAAAGGAAGTTTCGCCCGTGGTCGCTGCCGCTGCCAAATCAGACAACCCGGTCCTTCAAAAGGCCGCCAGCGAGTTGCTTGAAAAGATGAAAAGCTCCGGCAAGTAAGCCGTTGCTTCATCGTGTTTCCAGTGCCTGTGCCGTCTATTGCGGAACGCCCACAGGCCAAGTGGCGAGAGCCGATAATCTGATTCATCTACGGTGGCTACTTCCAAGCAATGATCGCCGCTCCGCCGACGATCAATAGCCCACCGACCCAGTGCTGCCAGGCCAGTTTCTCTCCGAGAAAGATCGCCGCCAAAGCGATCGCGAAGACAACACTCAGCTTGTCGACCGGAGCAACCGAAGACGCCGGACCGAGGCTCAGTGCTTGAAAATAGCACAGCCACGACGCGCCCGTTGCCAAGCCTGACAGAGCGAGAAAAAGAATGGCGTTGCCCGAAAGCGAGCGCCACGCTGGCATGCCGGTGGCCAAGACAATTCCCCAGGCCAACACCAGGACGACGCACGTGCGAATGGCCGTCGCCAGATTGGGCTCAACCTGGCTGGTACCTGCTTTGGCAAGCACGGCCGTGATGCCAGCGAACACGGCGGCCAGTAACGCCCAGTGAAACCAATTCATCGTTACATATCCTTGTCAGCGAAATCGTTCGCCTCGTAGTATGCGATTCGCCGTGAATCGGTTCAAGCGTTTCCTAGATTTCTGCTCGTCAACAAATCCTTTGCCTAAGCAACGGCATTGCCATAAGCTGACGGAAAACGCCTCTTCTATTCCTCGGAAACAAGGAAACCTCGTCATGCGATGCGCGCCGAGGCGCTGCTGACGCAATTGGAAGCAATGAAGTAGAGGCTCTGCCGATCGGCCAGACACAGCCCTCAAGAATCAATCGCCAGCGGTGGTCCCCCAAACCGCGAAGACCCACCTGACAGTTCTTGCGTCAGGTGGGTCTCACGGCATCGTCGATTACCTACATCCCCTTAGGCTGACTCGACGATGCCCGCCTCCTGAACGACCTGGGCGAGCCAAGCTTGAATGCGTTCTTCGGTTAGCTCCCACTGATTGTCATCGTCCAGGCCCAGACCAACGAAGTGCGTATCGTCTAGCAGCCCGCGAGAATCATCGAACTCGTAGCCATCGGTCGGCCAGATGCCAATCAGTTCAGGCGAGCCTAACTTTTGAATGGTTTCCCACAACTCGCCCATCGCATCGAGATAGTTATCGGGGTACCCGACGGCATCCCCCATTCCGAAGAAAGCGACCTTTTTACCGGTCAGATCGAGACCGGCTAACTTCGGCAAAAAACCGTCCCAGTCGGCTTGCAGCTCTCCCACATTCCACGTCGAGATACCCAACAGCAAGATATCGTACTTCAGTAGATCTTCCGGCTTGGCTTTGTAAACGTCGACAACATCGGCAACGCAATCTCCGAGCAGCTCCTTCATGCGTTGGGCCGCGCCTTCGGTGTTTCCGGTAGTCGATCCGTAAAAAATGGCCATCGACATATCCATTGTTTCCTCACACTTCAAAAAGAATGTTTTCAATGATCGATACGAAGTTTCGCGCAATTACAAAGAAATACCCAAGCGACGACAGCAAAGGCCTGCCCGGTGCTGGTCGCCTGCTTCGCGATAGAGTTGCGCAAGACGCTGCAAACAACACGTACACTTCAACGATTGAATCTCTTGTGTCGTGGCATCCGCGATGGCCAGATAGGCCTTTTCGTTTTGATGCAGCCGCGACAGGACCGTCACCAGCGCGACCCGGTAAAAGAAGACCTGCGGTGCCATGGCGATCGCGGCTACTAAAATCGGTTGAATCAGCTCCGCCGGGTAGTCCGCTTTCGACATGTAGTACGCCACCCCATATCGGGCATTGTGGGAATCAAGATCAACGTGGCACGCCCTTTGGCACACGTCAGCGGCCAATGCATACTGCTGGACCATCCCCAGGCCCCGGGCCAGGCGTGAAAGGACTTCCGCGTCTTCGATCGGCAGTTGAGCCAACCGGCAATAGATAGCCACCGCCATCTGGGGTTGCTGGACGTTGGCATAGCAATCCGCAAGAGCCAATTGCCCAGACACCGAAAGCCCCTGCAATGTTCGGGCATGCTCTAAGGCCACCTTGCCAGGCTCGAAGTCGCACAACGCATGACAGAGCACCCCTTTCAACTCCCAGGCGGAAGGATCGTCGGGGTGGTGTTCTAAATGAAGCTGCAGCACATCAACCGCTTCGACGTAGCTGCCGTGGTAGTAATAACACAATGCCCGGTGATAGGCGCTTTCAGCACAAGCCATTTCACTCTCGCACGATAGAAAGTAAGGAGAAACCATGTGATGATTTCGCATGCCGGCGACGACATACCCAACCATCACCACAGCCCAGAGACCGCGATGCGACGGATGAGCAAAACGCTCGACCCGCAACATCACCCATGGCTAGCTAGCGGAAGAATCCGCCCGGGGGCTCGCTTTAGATACTGAGTCTCAGTTGCACTAATTCTATCGCTTGTTTCCGCGGCTGGCAACTGATTTCCTGAATTTGACACAAGTGGCTACAGACATTGCCTTTATAGTCACCCAGTCTCCTAAAAGACGAACGATCCAAAGGGCTTTTCAAGCTGCACTAGGGCTTCAGTATTCAAGTGATTCCTGCCCGGCAATGCTTCCGAGCGAACCCCAAACACCGTAGGGACTGGAATCAGAGGAACTTGCCGGCCGCGAAGACTGACTAAGATTGCCCGTATCGATGTCCTCGGCAATAAAGCGGACCGCGCCATCGGCCATTACAACCTGAGCGCCACCCGGATGATAACTGCCCAGGCTATAGATTCCGTCGACCGCTTCGGTTCCGCTCAAGCCGCAACTGGGGCGATTGGGCGGCAAGATCGTATTGAACATCGCCGGTCCTGCCGCGCCGTCGGCCCAACTGTAGCCGCGTTTACGAGCGGCGATGTCGAGCGAGGCCGACTCCATTTTCGTGTCAAAGCAAAGCTGAGCGTTGGCCAACTCGGCTGATGTTTGAGCAATCACCTGAGAGTCGATGAGGATCTCGCCCAGCATCACGGTATTGGAAGTGCCATCCTTTACATCGTGCAGGTGCGTCCACTGGCCAGGCGAAAATGGCCCACGATGATGTTCCTGTTGATGGTAAATGTTGGTCGTGTCCCCAATGCAAAAGACATAGCTGGTTGCTCCCCACGGACGCGAATAATCGGCCGGATCCGAGGGACAAACCAACTCATGCAATTGCGTCGCCCACGGCTCGTACGTTTCGACCCACGGGTCAGGCCCCATCGCGGGATAAGTCTGACCGTCGATCGTTAAGGGGGCCATGATCGTTTCGTACAGCTCGGCTTGCTCAATCATCGGTAACAGGGCAATCAAACCGCTCCGGCGATTGCCGCTGGAACAACTGGGCAACGAGTTGAAGATATCGTGATAGTTATGCACGCCTAAGCCAATTTGCCTCAGTTGATTCTGGCACTGTATACGACGAACTCCCTCGCGAGAACCTCGTGTCGCTGGCAACAGCAAGGCCAAAAGCAATCCGATAATGCCTATCACGACAAACAACTCAACAATCGTGAAACCGCGACGAGTGGGTTTCAAAGACGTGCTTTTCATGAGTCTGCCTTTCAGTTTAGTGATCGTTTGCCGTGAACTGTTTTTCACCGTCAATGGTGCCCATCGCTCCCCACAAGCCGAACGGACTGGCGATCGATTGCTGGTCGTAGGCCTGGGCCGTGGGTGGTGCGGCAGATACGTTGCCACAATCAATATCATCGGTGATGAAATGAACACTTCCGTCACAGAACGCGACGTTCACGCCGCCGGGATGATAACTACCGGCAGAGTAAATTCCGTCGACAGGACCTTTTCCACCGACCGCGCAGCTGGGGCCGTTGGGTGGCAGAATTGTATTAACCAAACCAGGCCCGGCCGCACCGTCGACCCAGTTGTAGCCACGGCCATACTTATGGAGTGAAACATCATTTCGATACGTTTGCTGGTTGACGCTCAGGGTCTGCAGGCCGATTGCCGGATCGCTTAAGATGCTGGCCGGAAGGTCGATCGCGTATTGTCCCTGGACGTCGCGCTGCTGAACGGTACCGATCTCGGCAAGGGCGATTGTGTTGGACATGCCGTCCAAGATATCGTCGAAGGTCGCCTTCAAGCCGGGGGCGAACGCGCCACGTAATTTGGGCAGTTGATGGATATCCGCCGCGACATCCCCAATACAAAATGCGTAGTTGGTCGACTGAAAATCCTGCGCACCGTCTTCCGCGGATGGACATTGCAGGTACTGCTGACGAGTTTGCCAAGGCGGATAGCTTCGATCCCAAGGAACCGGCCCACCCGGCGGAATGCCAGCTGCCGGATCTCCCCGCTGGATTACTTCGTACAGTGCTGATTGTTCAATCATAGGCAGCAGTTCGACCATCCCGCTAAGACGCCCCTCGTTCCCTCCGACGCCGGTACCGCCCATGGCCGAAGGGAGATGTCCGTAGGTATCGTGAAAGTTGTGCAGCGCTAAAACCATTTGTTTGAGGTGCCCCTGGCAGATGGCTCGCCTGGCTTGGCCGCGTCCCTGATGCAAGCTGGGCAGCAAGAGAAAGAGGCCAGCCGAAATGATAACGATCACCACCAGCAGTTCCTTCAGTGAGAAGCCGCTGCGAGTGGGGCGTTTTACGAAGTACCTGCTATAGATCATCACGGCCGACTGCCTCGCTTCCAGAGATCGTTCCCATCGCTCCCCACGCACCAAATGGGCTGGCATGACTCTGGTCGGCGAAGTCTTCGACTGTTGGAGGTGCCAAGGCCGAATCACCGGCGTCGACTTCCTCGGAAACGAACTGCACGCTGCCATCGACGAAAGCTACCAAGCAGCCACCAGGGTGCTGACTGCCGGCGGAATAAACCCCGTCCACCGCTTCCAGTCCACCAACCGCGCAGCTGGGGCTATTGGGCGGCAAGATCGTGTTGACCAGCCCCGGTCCGGCAGCTCCGTCAACCCAGTTATAACCGCGGCCTCGATCGTGCAGGCCAACTTTCCTTTGGTAGTACTTCCGTCCGCTGTCGACCGTTCGCCAGCAGATGCCGGGGTCGGTGAGTATTGTTTTCGGGAGATTCACTGCGTACTGCCCTTGAACCTGAAGCCTATACTCCGTGCCCATTTCAGCCATGGCGATCGTATTCGAGGTGCCGTCCGTGATGTCATCAAAACGGGTAAACAATCCAGGTGCAAATGCTCCCCGAGGCTTGGGCAGTTGATGAATGTCGCTCGTCACATCCCCAATACAAAACGCGTAGTTGGTCGGCTGATAGTCCTTACCTTCGCTGTAGGCGGCAGGGCAATTATAGGAGTCCATTTCAAACTGCCACGGCGGGAACGTCTTGTCCCAAGGCGCCGGTCCGCCGGGAGGTGCTCCGTACGAGCCTGAAATGATCTGGTCATAGACAGAGCTACTTTCCATGAACGGAACCAGTGCAATCAATGCATTGAGCCGGTTTTCGTTTCCACCAGCACCGGTTCCACCCATCGCCATGGGAAATTGATTAAAAGTATCGTGATAGTTATGTAAGGCAAGAAGGATTTGCTTCATGTTATTCGTGCATTGCATCCGCCGTGCTGCTTCCCGGACACCTCCCCGGCGACCGAATGGAAGCACACAAAAGAAGAGGATCGCCGCGATGATGAACGTCACGGCGAACAGTTCCTTTAGTGTGAAGCCGTTTCGCGTTTCGTCGTTGGTTGTCATAACTAGGCCTCCTGCAGTTGCATGTCGGGGGTTGTTTTCTTCGTCGCTGATTTCCGCTTTTTCCGCCAGCGGACGGCTTCGTAAGTAGCCATCGGCACGATCCAGCTCAGCCAGGCATTGACTTGATAGGCCATGAAGCTTTCGGACTCGGTGACGATCAAAGTGCCAGCAACAATCCGAAAGAGCAGGGGAGCGACCAGCAGCAAAAAGCAGTGCGTAGCCCAACGCTGGTGAACAGGGAAGTTTCGCTGCATCGCGTACCTCGCCGCCATCACTACGGTCGCGGCAGTGGCAATCGCCTGCAGGCCAAAACCAACTCCGGCGATCGGCCCGGTGAAAGCCCAGAACGCCATGACCAAGCCACTCGGAGCAACCAGGCCCAAAACCAGAAACAACTGAGCCTTGCCCAGACGACGGTGCCACGTGCCGTGCGATTTGCGTTTGCCGCTAAGCATTAAATAGGCGGCCAGCAGCAGGGCAATCGGCGACGCGATGATATGTACAAAGAACGCCGGTGAATAGATTCCGCGAAACGACTCTTCGCGTCCCAGCAGGAAGACGGCATCAAAGTTGAGCGGAAAGTAGTTGACGTACTCTGCCACGATCGAGAAAAGCACCTTGCCCAGTAGCAGCACGAGGGCACCTGCGGCAAGTGCTTTTAGGGTTCGAGCACGCGATGACGAGCCATGCGCCTTCACGATCCTGCGGCGAGGGCCGCCTCCGACAAGGTTATCCGAATAGATTCAAGACGAGTGGGGCCACGCAAGTGGTAGGCCTGGCCCACTCTGGAGGATAACCGAAGTTGCCGTGCGAGTCGATCAAATTGCCAACGACCGTTTACTTGGCCGGTGCCATCATTTGAATTAAATCTTTAGCGATGACGTTCGCGGCCATCTCACCCCCTGGGGTGTCTTGCAGGTTGGTCAGCACAATCATCGTGAGTCCCGTTTTCGGATCGTGGCCCATGAAGGATTGATAACCTGGCAGTGAGCCGTCGTGTCCGATCATCGGTCCCATCTGCGCGATGCCGAGGCCATAGCCGGCGCTTTGCGGGTCGTCAGGATTTGCCGGACGGATGCTTGCCAATCGCTTGGCTTGCATCGATTCATCCAACAGTCCGCCACCGATGAGCACCTCGACATAGTCGGCCAAGTCGTCGGCTGTGGAGATCGCCGCGCCGGCCGCCCAGGCCCACGAAGGATTCGCCAGGGTCATGTCGCTGGGTAGCAGCTTACCGGCCACGGCTTGCTTCTGCTCTTGCTCGGTCAATTCAGAGTTCACGTTCGTGCCGAACATATAGCCATGGGCGAACGGAGGGGGAAGCTGGTTGTCATCCTTGGCTGGCATCGATGTCCGCGTCAGCTTCAACGGGGTGAAGATCCGCTGTTGGAATACTTCTTCCAACGGCATCTCGGTCATCCGCTCGATCAACACGCCGAGCATGACGTAATTGGTGTTGGAGTAGAAGTACTTCGAGCCTGGCTTGAACATGGCTTTTTGCTCGATGCCAAGCTGAATCAACTGCTGCGGCGAGTACGTCTTATCGGGTTGCTCGTCCAGGGTTTGATTGAACGATTTTATCTCGCTGTAGTTCGCAATGCCGCTACGCATATCAAGCAGGTCGGCGATCGTGACTTCATCCCCTTGGGGGACATTGTCGAAGAACTTCGAGACCTTATCTTCGAGCTTCAGCTTGCCTTCTTGGACGAGTTGAAGAATGACAGTCGCGGTCATCGTCTTGGTATTCGACCCAGCACGAAACGCCATGTCGGTCTGCATCGGCTGCTTGGTCTTCAAGTCGGCCACACCAAACGCCTGTAGCCACTGGTGGTCGCCGTTACGCAGCAGGACAACGACACCAGGGATGGCGTTATCGCGACGAATCTGCTCGACCTTTTCGACCAACGCATCCTGATTGGCTGGCCATTTCGCGTAGCAAGTCGACACAAACGATGCGCTAAAGAGCGCAAGTAAACAAACCACCGAAGCTAAATTTCGCACTATACCAATCCCCGATAACAGACAAACCGTAACACATCGTGCCTTATGAACTATAGCTTACGATGCGTTATGATTTGATGTGCCGAAAGCAGGGAGTTTTTCGACTGGTTTTCTGCGGTTTTTTAGTGTCCGGCCAGCTGCTTGGCGGCGTCTGGCTTGTCGTGAATGGCGAAGCGGTCCACCAGGTGGGCGCTGGCTTCGTTGAGCCCGATTAGCTCGACGTGGATTTCCTTTTGGCGGTACTTCACGATCACTTTGTCGAGCGCCCCGATGGCGGTGATATCCCAGAAGTGGGCACCACTGACGTCGATATGGACTCGGTCGAGCTTCTCTTGATAGTCAAACGAATTGATGAAGCGGTCTGCCGAGGCAAAGAAAACCTGACCGGTGACGGCGTAGGTCTTGCCGGTGTTGCACTCGTGCATCTCCCCTTCGACCACCATAATCTGACCAACTTTGTGGGCGAAGAAGAAGCCGGACATCAGCACGCCAACCAGCACCCCTTGGGCCAGGTCGTGCGTTGCGACCACAACAACCACCGTGCTGACCATCACTGCGCTCGAGCTCTTGGGATGCAGAATAAGGTTCTTCAGCGATTCCCATTTAAACGTGCCGATCGAAACCATGATCATCACCGAGACCAGCGCGGCCATCGGAATCATCGAAACGTATTCGCCCAGGAACACGATCAAGATCAAGAGGAAGACACCGGCACATAGCGTCGAGAGACGACCTCGACCGCCTGACTTCACGTTGATGACCGATTGCCCGATCATCGCACAGCCGGCCATCCCTCCGAGGAAGCCCGAGAGGATATTGGCACAACCTTGACCGACGCATTCCTGGTTCTTATCGCTGTGCGTATCGGTCATTTCATCGACGATCGACGCCGTCATCAGCGATTCAAGTAAGCCCACCACGGCCAGCGTGACCGAAACCGGGAAGATGATTTGCAGCGTTTCCAGCGTCCACGGAATCTCTGGCAACAGGAAGAAAGGAAGACTGTCTGGCAGCTGCCCCATGTCGCCAACCGTGCGAATCTGGAAGCCGAACATGACCGAGACGACCGTCAGAACGCAGATGGCAATCAGCGGCGAAGGAACGGTCTTGGTCACGTAAGGAAGCAAGTAGATGATCGCCAGTCCACCCAAGACCATCGGGTAAACCAACCACGGCACGCCGATCAGTTCTGGAAGCTGAGCCATGAAGATCAGGATAGCCAACGCATTCACAAACCCGGTAATCACCGACTTGGAAACGAACCGCATCAAGACGCCCAACTTAAAGTAGCCAGCGGCCATCTGCAGGATGCCCGTCAAAATGGTTGCGGCGAGCAGATACTGCAGGCCGTGCTCTTTTACCAGCGTGACCATGACCAGGGCCATCGCCCCGGTCGCTGCCGAGATCATGCCGGGCCGACCGCCGACAAACGCACTGACGGCGGCAATACAAAACGAAGCGTAAAGGCCGACCTTGGGGTCGACCCCGGCGATGATCGAAAAAGCGATCGCTTCGGGAATAAGGGCCAACGCCACGACCAAACCGGCGAGCAGGTCCTTGGGTATGTTGCCAAACCATTGTTGACGGAGGGTATCTGGCTTATGCATCTCGTTCTCTTCCAGGTAGAAATCTTGGGTAGGGGGACCGAGGGAAGACGCTTCCGTCAGATCCGTAGAAATAAGGGCTAAGAACTCGGTGTCATTCAGCGGCGGAGAGATGGTTCGCAGGCTCGATGGCGGGAATAATCCACGTTCGGGCCGTGCCATGGTGGGCGAACTTCACGCTGAGAGAGAATTGACTACACCGGTTAACCTGCCTTTATTGAGCAAAATAATCACTTGTATGGCACTAAGTTTACCACAAGCAGTTTTTCAACGATAGTTCAAATCTTGTGAAGTTTCGCAGACCAGGGCCACGGCAGAGGCAATGGCGAGCTTCCTGCCGCAAAGGCCTCTTTAAAATGGAGCATGGCCACGCTAGACTTTAATCCCTCTTTTGTTTTTCTTTCTCTCTTACTGTGGCCCCATCATGAAGAATGTGAATCGCGGTTTCACGCTTGTGGAGCTTCTGGTCGTCATTGCGATCATTGGCGTGCTGATTGCTCTTCTTCTACCTGCCGTTCAGCAAGCCCGTGAGGCGGCTCGGCGGATGACGTGCAGCAATCATTTGAAGCAGATTGGTTTGGCGATGCACAATTATCACGACACGTTTCAGTCGCTACCTCCTGGTGGACTGTGGGCGCACGATATGCCGTGGGCGACGTCAGCGCCTGCCTCCCCGAATCCTGCCCGCGGAGGTGCGTTTACCTGCCTGCTGCCGTTTATCGAACAGGCTACGCTTCACAACCAAATTGACTTCGCAAGCAGCGCCAGTGTTCACGATCAGTGGGCTGATGGACCTGCGAATACGGTTCGCGTGCGTGAGGTCATCATCGATGCTTACCAGTGCCCCAGCGATACCCACGGAGGGCTCATCCCCGGTACGACGAATGCTGCCCATAACTACTCTGCGAATTACGGCCCGTCCGGTGTGAGTAGTGCCGGGAATCCAAATTGTTCGTGCGCTCAAGGTGCAGCGTTCAACGGCTTCAAGGTCGACAACCAGCATAACCAAGACAACCCTGCCGGCCCGTTCACCCGTGGCGGCAACCGATATTGTGGCAAGTTCAGCGAAACGACTGACGGACTATCGAACACTATTTACTTCGGCGAAGTTCGTTCCGATTGCTCGACTCATGCTCGCAACGGTTGGGCGAACTCTAACAACGGCAGCGGGCTCGTGTCGACGTTGATTCCGATCAATACCGATACTTGTTACGACTCGGCGGATGCCCCCGGCGGTGATACGTGCTACGCGAAGTGCAACTGGAATCTAGAGTTCGGGTTTCGCTCGATGCATCCCGGCGGCGCTCAGTTTGTCCATGGTGATGGCTCGGTCGCTTTTCGCGCCGAAACGATCGACCACGACGCCTACCAACGACTCGGCCAACGCGACGACGGCCAGCCGGTCAACTTGAACTAACCCCACGTCTCTTTCCTGCCGGTAAATAAGTCATGCTCAAGCGAAATCCTGCGCTGATGTTGTCGATCATCTTCTGCCTGGGCACGGTACTGCTGGGCTGCTCCGGCAGTGCCATGTTGCCGGTGGAAGGAACCGTAATGCTCGATGGCGAGCCTCTAAGCGGTGCCGCAATCAGTTTCGTTCCAGCAGAAGGAGGTCGTCCTTCCTCGGGGCATACGGACGATCAAGGTCACTTCACGTTGGCTTCGTTCACCGCCAACGATGGCGTGCCGCCTGGCGAATACAAAGTGACCGTCGTCAAACTGGATGCCCGACGACAAGCACAAGCGGCCCCAGCGGAAGAAGGTTCGGAAGAGGGTGAACAATTGATGGGCAACATCGAGCAAGCGGTCAAGTTCCTTACGCCCATGAAGTACTCGTCGCCTGCTACCACTGACCTGCGAGTTGATGTAACCGATGGGATGAAGCCGGTTCAGATTGATCTTCAATCGGGCAAGTAGAGTGATGTTTCTCGGCTACACGAAAAACGTCGTTGGTGGGTGCCACTGCTAGTTAAAAGTCGAGGATGCCTACTACCCGGTTCACACCGCTGGAAGAGCCGGCAACTAGTGCCGCGAAGTGATCGTCGTGGCTTGGCCGATGGCGACTCGTTCGCCTGAGCGGATATAGCCCCACTCGCCGATGCCGTCGATTTCAAACTGGACGAACATATTGTCTAGCTTGCGCGAGCGTATCAATATCGACAGGCTGTCTTCAGATAGTTCGATCTGGCTTTCTCCCTGGTCGCGACGGTCGAGCAGTTGCACGATCTCCGGATCTTCCAGCAGTTCTGCGTTATCTGGCACGATCGAGAACATGCAGTCTCCTTCGATATCGCCAGGCGGAATCGCACAGAGAATAAAGCCGATATGCTGTGTGCCGTCGAGAGTCTGCAGGACGATGGCTTTCATGACACGAATTCAAGGGAATCGAGGGAGCAGATTGATATTGGTTCTGTCGATTTTACTCCAACTTTCATGAAACGTGCCCTCTTTTTCTTATAATCGGTCGAGACTAACCCCTAAGACCAGCGAGCATCCATGGCTTTCGATCCCACACCGATTCGAGAAAACCTAGTTCAACACGTCGATCGGCTGGCAGGCTTGATTGGCCCGCGGATACTCGCCAAGCCTGAGTCCATCAGCGCATCGATTGGCTATATCAGTTCGATGTGGCAGGCGATGGGCTACGAGGTTCGCGAAGAAACTTATAAGTCTTCCGATGGCTCGGCTACCAATCTGGTGGTCGAAATCCCCGGCACATCTGCCGACGACGTGGTCGTCTTGGGGGCCCACTACGACACGGTCGCCACCACGCCAGGCGCCGACGACAACGCTTCGGCCGTGGCCGTTTTGCTGGAAACGAGCCGATTACTGAAGGACGTCTCGCCCGGAAAAACGCTTCGCTTTGTCTCGTTTGCCTGTGAAGAGGCTCCCTACATGAGCTTAGGCTCGATGGGAAGTCAGTATCATGCTTCCCAGGCCAAGCTGCGCGACGAGCAGATCGTGATGCTTTGCTTGGAAATGGTGGGATACTTCCGTAATGAGCCTGGCTCGCAGAAGGTGCCGGAAACGATTCCCAAGTTTCTGCACTGGCTCTTTCCCAAACGAGGCAACTTCCTGGCGGCCGTCGGAAATTTGAATTCGTGGCAGCTCTCTTGGGCGTTTCGCCGAGGCTTTAAGAAGGCTTCGCGGCTGGGGCTCTTTTCAATCTGCTTGCCGGAAAAGATCCACGAGATTCGCCGGAGCGACAACAGTTCGTTTTGGGATCAAGGGTACCCGGCCCTGATGCTGACCGATACCAGCTTTCTGCGAAACCCACACTATCACCAGCCGAGCGATACGCCAGACACGCTCGACTACGACGCCATGACGCAGGTAACACAAGGAGTTGCCAGCGCG
Source organism: Bremerella alba (assembly GCF_013618625.1). NCBI lineage: Bacteria > Pseudomonadati > Planctomycetota > Planctomycetia > Pirellulales > Pirellulaceae > Bremerella > Bremerella alba. The sequence continues at coordinate 277,010 of NZ_JABRWO010000004.1, forward strand.
ATACAAAAGCTGGCTCGCTGTTAAACGATACGCCGCCCCACGTCTTCGACCGTTGCGACCCATAGCTGGTACTGATCGCCTTGCTGCCAAAGTAGTTTCAACTCGCAGTCGTCGGAACTGATCCTCGTAAGCGTCTGTCCGGCGAGGGGGACTAAAGAATCCGTCGCAAGATGCCTATGCCGGTCAACCCACGTCTTTAATTCGTCGAGAGAGGCCTCGTGTAAGCCGGGCCTTCCTCGTAGATGGGCAAGCGTTTCACAAGCCGCTAAAGCAGCACTGGCTTCGTTCGCATAGAAGAAACCATCGGCCTGATTGACCTGCTCAAGCGTTGTTTCGATCCATGCCAGATCGTCGCACAGCAACAAGCGGTCCAGCCAATCGCACGCGGCATCGTTGTCGAATATCTCGTGCCCCCAAGCACCCATGAACCCTGAATCTCCACTTGTGTTCTGACCTTTCCCTTCAAAATACGATCTTGCGCGTCATTACACAATGGACATAGGAGTCTCAAAGAAGAAATTTACTATTCTCAAGCAATTCGGGAATAATTCCTCGTAAATACCCACATCCAGCAGGGCACCCCCGAGGAGGGTTCGCCAGCTCGTTACTTTCCTTCAGCGGCCAGATGCCAATCGGCACCATCGGCCATGATGCTATCGTTAATCCCCAGGAGCTTGCCCTTGAGCTTTGTTAGCAATTCAGGCTTTTCCTTCGCCAAATTGTGCTTCTGCTGCGGATCTGCTAGAAGGTCAAACAACTGATAGTTGGTATAAGCTCCGTTCTTAATAAGAGGAATCCACTTTTCTTGAAACATATTATTGGTGCTCATCTCGTAATCACGCTCGGCAACCAGGCTATATCGACCATCTCGGATGGCAACGATCGGGCTCGACCTTTGCAGATGCCAGTAAAGAGGTTGGTGTCGGACAAACTTCGCCGCACCTGGCGTTAGCAGCGGTGTTAGATTGCTCCCGTCCAGGTGGCGTCCCTCAGGAGGTTCTATGCCCAGCAAACCGCAGACAGTGGGCAAGATATCGACAATCCCGGCAGGTGTTTCGTTGCCGACTACCTGGCCTGCTTCAATGGTCCCTGGCCAGTAGAAAATCCCCGGCACGCGAATTCCACCTTCCCAGTTCACTCCCTTCTTGCCTCGCAGCCCTCCGGTGCGATCGTCACGATAGCTGCCGTTGTCTGAGGCGTAGATGATCAGCGTATTCTCCGGCTTATCAATTTCATGCAGCTTGGCCACCAGACGTTCGATGGCGAGATTTGTGTTGTCGATGGTGCCGGAGTAGATCGCTGCTTTGTCGTTCTTTTTGCCATACGTGGTAACGATCTCTTCCGGTGCGGCGATCGGTGCGTGGGGCTCGTGGAACCATACGTTGAGAAAGAATGGCTTCTTTGCGTCGCGGTGGTGGTCGAGCCAGTCGATTGCTTCGTCGGCGACCAACTGACACGAGTAACCTTCCAACTTGCCGACCGGCTTCCCGTTGCGAATGAAGTTGTTCGGATTCTTATGGCTAGGCTGGGCGTTATTCCATGTGGCAAACCAATAATCGAAACCGTGCTGATCTGGCGTGGGCTTGTCGTATTTCTCGGTCGGCAAACCAAGATGCCACTTACCAATGTGCGCCGTGGCGTAGCCCTCTTGCTTGAGCACCTCGGCCAAGGTGTTCTCGCGAAGCAGCAAATGCGATCTCTGCGACTCGTCGTGGATCCAGCTATAAACGCCGGCCCGAATATGATGACGGCCTGTTAAAAGGGTGGCTCGCGATGGCGAGCAAACCGCGCAGCCAGAGTAAAACGCTTCGAACCGTACGCCACCGGCTGCTAGGGCATCGATCGCCGGTGTCTTTACCGGACCGTCGTAGCACCCGATATCTTGATACCCCAGGTCGTCGGCTAACAAGATGACAACATTCGGCTTAGGGGCGGCCGCGATCGCTGATAAAGACATTGAAAGCGATGCAAACGCAACGGCGACGAACAGGGCAGGGCGAATCATACGTAACCTTTCAGCGAGCAGGGGCAAGTATCAAGGGGAAGGAAGTCGCGACGAGAAGGGAAGCACTCGGTTCGTGAAGGTATTATCTCATCTTTCCCCTGCGGGAAGATAGAGGATACACGGCTCGACCGACAAAGGGACCTGAGGTAGACGACGTTTCCCCTCCCAACTATCGTGTAGCGAAGACTGCTCGTTGTCAAAAAAAGATTCGCCAGCGAACTTTTCTCGCGGCATGTCTCCCGTCCACCTCACTCAATCTGCCGCCATCCCCTTCGTGATTGCCTGCTTTAGGAATGCCGCGATGCCTTCTTTCAAGTTGATTTGTTTGCTGTTGTGTCTAGGCGCCGCGTTCACTTCCACCAGGGTGCTTTCTGCGGAAGAGCCGCCCTATGATCCCTCGCGATTGGAAGTCACCACGCTTGTCACTCAACTCAAGCAGCCAATGGAACTGGCCGTGGCCCCGGATGGACGAGTCTTCTATATCGAGATCAAAGGGCAACTGAAGGTCTACGATCCCACCACGCGTCAAACGGAACTTGTCGGCGAAGTCGAAGTCACCACCGCTCAAGAGAACGGTTTAATCGGCCTGGCGCTCGATCCTAGCTTCGCAGAGAACCACTGGGTTTATTTGCAGTACTCTCCACCAGAGTTCCCAGGGCAACATGTGAGTCGTTTCACGTTGGTTGATGGCAAGCTCGACATGGGCAGCGAAAAGATCCTGCTTCAATACGAAGAGCAGCGCCTGCAATGTTGCCACCACGCTGGCTCGCTTGAGTTCGGCCCAGATGGATGCCTATTTATCGGCACCGGCGACAACACCCATCCGCACGGCGATTCGCACGGCTACGCACCGATCGACGAGCGTGACGATAAGTTCCCCTGGGATGCCCAGAAGTCTTCGGCGAACACCAAAAGCTACAACGGCAAAGTGCTGCGAATTCGCCCCTTGGCCGACGGTACGTATGAAGTCCCTGATGGCAATCTGTTTTCTAAAGATGGCTCGCAGGGGCATCCCGAAATCTACGTGATGGGTTGCCGCAATCCGTGGCGTATCAGCGTCGACCAAAAGACCGGCTATCTGTACTGGGGTGAAGTGGGTCCCGATGCCGGGAACGATGGCCCGCGTGGTCCGCGCGGTTACGACGAAATCAACCAGGCCAAGCAAGCCGGTAACTTCGGTTGGCCTTACTTCATCGCCGACAATCAGGCCTACCATGATGTCGACTTTACCAACGAAAAAATTGGTGCGAAATTCGACCCGGCCCAGCCTGTGAACGATTCTCCTAACAATACCGGCATTCGCGAGCTACCCCCGGCCACCGAAGCATTTATCTATTACCCTGCCGCGGCATTCGAGAAGTTCCCAGAGGTTGGCTCAGGCGGGCGAACCGCTTGTGCCGGCCCCACGTACGACTTCGATGCGGCCAACCCCAGCACGACCAAGTTCCCACCACATTTCAGCCGCTGCCTGTTTGTTTACGAATGGTCTCGTCACTGGATCCTGGCCGTTCATCTGACGGCAGAATCCGAGATCGCGTCGATCGAACCCTTCATGCCCAATCACAAGTTCACCCGTCCGGTCGATATGCAATTTGGCCCGGACGGGGCACTGTACATGCTGGAGTATGGCGAGACGTGGGGCGTCAACGATGACGCCAAGCTGGTCCGCATCGACTACGTGCGCGGCAATCGGCCTCCCACGGCGATCGCTTCCGCCGAAAACAATACCGGCAAACAGCCGCTGGCGGTTAAGCTTTCCAGCAGCGGCACGCTTGATAAGGATGGCCAGGAGCTTAGCTACGCCTGGAATGCCTACCGTGCCGGCGCAGAAAAGCCAACGCCAAGGCTCCTTTCGACCGAAGCGAACCCCGAAATCACTTTCGATGAATCTGGCGTTTACAACGTCGAACTGACCGTAACCGATCCTTCCGGAGCAGAAGCCGTGGCCTCGGTCCCGGTGATCGTGGGCAATGCACGACCGAGCGTCACTTTTCTGGCCCCGCAAGATGGAGACTTCTTCGACTCGCTGGCCGCGATTGGCTATCGGTTGAAAGTCAACGACATCGAAGACGGCACCTCTGACTTCGAAGAAGCCGACCAGACCGGCGCCTTGGAAATCGACCTGGAAGCACCACGCCGAACTGCGGTCAACATGACCTTAGGTACCGGCAGCATTCCTCGTGGCCCCGGAGGCGAAGTTACCGACAACGATCCGATTGGTTTACGGCTGATGAAGAAAAGCGACTGCTTCAACTGTCACGCAGTCGATGGGCTGCGGGTGGGGCCGCCGCTGGTGAAGATCGCTGAAAAGTACCGTGGCAACGACCAGGCCTTGGAAGCCTCGGTCAAACGCGTCCGCGAAGGCTCGGCCGGCGTGTGGGGCAAAGTCCCCATGCTACCGCACTCGCAACATTCCACCGAAGAAATTCGGGACATGGTCGCATGGGTGTTCTCACTGGAAAAAGACAACGCGGTGCGTGTCTTCGATGGCTTTGTAGGCAACATCGAACTCACCGACGCGGAAGTCGAGAAAGCAGGCTACGTCCAGCTCGAGGCCAGTTATCAAGACCTGGGTGCCGGAGAGATCCCACCACTAGTCGGCACAGCGAAAGTCTTTCTTCGCCAGCGTAAAATCGAAGCCGAAGCAGCGGACGAGATCGCCGGACCACGCCCTCTCGGTGGCCACACGGCTTCCGGCGGCAAGTTTCTCGGGGCGATCAATCACAACCACTTTGCCCGTTTCGATCAGATCCCTCTCGATCGCGTCGGCAGTCTGACGTTTCGCGTTACTTCCGCAGGCTCCGGCGGCCGCATCGAAGCACGCTTGGATGCCCTCGATGGCCCAGTCATTGCATCGGCCCCGGTGGAAGTGAATGGCAGCTGGGATGGGTTTCATGATGTTTCATCCCCGATCGAACCCCAATCTGGCCGACACGATATCTACATCGTGTTTCTCAACGAAGATCAGCAAGGCGGCCTAATGAATCTTGATAGTGTGACGTTTGCGCCGAACACGCAATAATCATCAATTTCACTTAGCGGGCAGCTGCGATCATTTGCCGTCTTGTTCACTCGAGCAGAGCCGCAGTGGGCACGCAGATCTTACGTGTAGCCACACGCTCGCGCGATCAATAAACATATTTTGATTGAGATATATTTCTCTTTGCCCCTTATTCCGAAGGGGCATGCCTTCGGTTAGGCGCATATTTAACTATTTTAATTTTATTTACCATTGCACCCTGCTAATATCTTAACGATAACGATGCAAGAGGGCCCCCCTCTAAACAGGTAATTGCGCAGCTAAGTGACCCACTGCACTTTGGTTTCCGCAAGTCATCCTGCCTTTCTCCTATTTCTATTATAGCTATTCCCCCTGATTGTCTCTTTCGAAGGAGCCTCGAACATGCACACGTCTCCACTCATGAATCTGCGTCGACCGAAAGCCTTTACGCTTGTCGAACTGCTGGTGGTCATCGCAATTATTGGTGTTTTGATTGCCCTTTTGTTACCCGCGGTTCAGCAAGCACGTGAAGCCGCACGCCGTATGCAGTGCAGCAACAATCTCAAGCAGCTCGGCCTGGCGTTGCATACTTTTCACGATACCTATGGTGCACTGCCGTGTGGTCAGGTCGACGACGACAACGACAGTTTCGGCTGGGGGTTCCTGATTCTTCCGCAGTTGGAACAAAACAATCTATATGAGCAAGTCCTGGCCGTAACGTCCGGCAGCAGTCGCCCTGTGATCGTTTTGCAAAGTGGAAGACACACCCTGCCAAATCCACCGTGCACCAGTGGCGAGAACATCGATGGCTGCGGCGCCTGGTCTCGCAATCGCCCAGGAAGCGGTGACCCTAATGCTGATGTCGCGACAATCTTGCGCCAGAAAAGTGCCATTGTAGATGCATACCTGTGCCCTTCGGATGTATTACAAGTTCAGGATGATGAAGGAAACCCGAAGACCAACTACATCGGGAACATGGGCTGGGCATTCTCGGATTACGGATGTGCTCGCTACAGTGCCAGCAATCAGAACGGCATCCTACGATTTGACAACCAAAATAATACCACGTTCATGACGAAATTCGCAGAAATCACGGACGGCTTGAGTAACACCGTCTGTATCGGTGAAGTCTCGATCACGAATAACGTCACGCTCTCGAAAACCGACAGCGGACGATATCCAATTTACTCCGGCGGCAACGGAGGTGGATGTAACGGACGCGATATTGCTGCCAACCTGCGTTTGATGGATACCGACTTCTATATCAATCGACGCGATGCCACAGATGAATCGGACATGAGCTTTGGGAGCCAACACCCAGGCGGTGCGCAGTTCCTGTTCACCGATGGCTCGGTCCATTTCATTCCGGAAACCGTCCAGATGAGCGTTTACCGTGCGATAGGATCCCGCAACGACGGCGTTGCGTTCGAGCTTCCCTAGTGGATTGCCTCTCGATCACCCAGCAAGCGTGCCGTTCAAGTGGGTAGCACGCTTTTCAACCACGCTCGTTCTGTACCAAGTCTCCCCATTTGGAATCCAAGCAAATTACGATGAAGTACGCACCAATAAAAATCGCTGCCGTTCTGGCGCTGGGCATCCTGGGATGCAATTCGCAGAATTCAAGTATCGCTCCTGTCACAGCCACCGTTACGCATAGCGGTACGTCTGTTACCGAAGGTGTGATTACCTTCATGCCGGAAAAGGGTGGAAAGCCCGGCTCAGGCAAGATTAACTCGGATGGGACCGTCACTTGGACAACCTACACCGAAGGTGACGGCCTTACCAAAGGCCCCGGCAAGCTAACCTTTACGCCTCCTCCGATCCCAATTCCGGAGAATCTCAAACCTGGCGACTCGCTGCCCAAACACAAACTGGCAGACCTAGCCCCTGAAGAACCTTCGATCACGGTCAACGACGGCAGCAATACGCTTACCGTCGAGTTAGTCAAGAAGTAGCTCACGTTGGGTTTCGACGCCTCCTTCAAGGGACCGAAGAGTCAGACTTTTAACCACGGATTACACGGATAGCCACTGGTGAATTTCCAAGTCGGCTTTGCCAACGACATTTCTAATCGCTGTTTATCCGTGTAATCCGTGGTGGGTCTTCTTCTCTGATGTGGGTGCGATGCGTTTTGCTGCTCGCAACCGACAAGAGTCCTATTTACCAATAGGCCATTTTCGACCGAGGGCTTTTTGTTGCATCTCGGTCAGATCCTTGATGCCTCCTTTGGCCAGCTTTAATAGCTTTGCCAGTTCGTCATCGCTGAAGGTGGCTTCCTCACCAGTGCCTTGGATTTCGATGAACTTCCCACTGCCGGTCATGACAACGTTCATGTCGACCGTCGCGGCGAAGTCTTCGACGTAATCCAGGTCGAGTACCGGCGCACCATTCACGATGCCCACGCTAATCGCGGCCAGGCTGTCTTTGAAGACCGATCGCTTGGCATCTGGCAGATCAATCGTGCTGACGGCGTCGACCAGGGCGATGAACGCTCCGGTGATGCTGGCCGTACGCGTACCACCGTCGGCGTCTAAGACGTCGCAGTCGACGGTAATCATCTGTTCGCCCAAAGCTTCCAAATCGACGACCGCCCGTAGGCTTCGACCGATCAGCCGCTGAATTTCCGTCGTACGTCCGTCGACCCTTCGCGACTTACGCGTAGGCGTGCTGCCGGGAAGCATGTTGTACTCGGCAGTAACCCACCCCTTTTCGCTCCCTTTGAGCCACGGCGGGACCGATGATTCGACGCTGGCCGTGCATAGGACCGTGGTGGTACCGGCTTGAATGAGCACGCTACCTGGAGCGTTCTTGGTGTACTTTCGCTTTACCTTCAAAGGACGAAGCTGAGACGCGGAACGACCATCGTGACGGGGCATGGAACTAGCTTTCGGTGAGAATCAAGGAGTTTTCGAAGGTGTTAGGCAACACTTCGTAGGGTGCGAGTCGTAAAGCGAAGCGGAACGTATCGCACCCGATGCGGTCTCCGTCGGTAAGCAATGCGTGAACATTGTTTGTGGTGCGATGCGATTTCGCTGCTCGCACCCTACGGGACTACGAAAGTACAGGAGTACGGGAGTTTTGTTAGTCGACGTGGATCTTGTCGACGGCTTCGGTAAGGAGCCAGACCAGCAGCCCCTTTTGGGCGTGCATGCGGTTACCGGCTTGCTGGACGATGCGACTGGTCGGGCAGTCCATCACTTCGTCGGTGACTTCCTGCCCCCGCTTGGCAGGCAAGCAGTGCAGGAAGATCGCGTCCTTTCCGGCGGCATCCATCAGCTTCTGGTTGACCTGAAAGTCGGCGAAATCTTTCTCGCGTTTGGCCTGTTCGGTCTCTTGCCCCATGCTGGCCCACACGTCGGTATAGACGGCACAGGCCCCTTCCACTGCGGCAATCGGATCGGACATCTGTTCGATCTTCACATTGGGGGAAACCTTCAAGATACGATCGATAAACTCCTGTTCGATCTCGTAACCTTTAGGGGCCGCCAGCGTGAAGTCCATGTTCATCTTGGCACACGCTAGAGCCAGGCTGCGCGAAACGTTATTGCCATCGCCGACGAAGACCAACTTCTGGCCTTCCAGCTTGCCGAACTCTTCTTCAATGGTCATCAGGTCAGCCAACGCCTGACACGGATGGCACAGGTCGGTCAGGCCGTTGATGATAATCGTATCGGCATACTTGGCCAGCGTTTCGACCTTGTCGTGCGACTTGGCTCGACAGACGATCACGTCCAGGTATTGGCCGATCACGCGGCTGAAATCTTGAGGAGCTTCTCGCTTGCCCCAGCCAACATCTTCGCCAAGGAACAAGCTGCTGCCGCCCAGCTGAGCCATGCCGGCTTCAAAGCTGACACGGGTTCGTAGTGAAGGCTTCTCGAACAAGAGCCCTACCACTTTGCCCTGCAGAATGGGCTCGCGGACGCCTGACTTCAAACGTGATTTCAGCTGATGCCCCAGCTCGAAGATTCGCTTTAGTTCGTCGTCGGAAACGTCAAAGAGGCTCAAGAAATGTCGCATGGAAACGATCTCGCGATGGAATATTTAGGGGCTCTTTGGCACCCAAGTAGAAAAGAAATTACTCAGCCGTAGTTGGCAGGTTTTTCAACACCTCGGAAAGGATATCGCATCCGCGATGGACTTCTTCCTCGGTGATGTTCATCGCCGGCAACAAACGGATAACCCGTCCTTGCGTGCAATTGATCAAAAGCTGCTTCTCGAGACAGGCCTTCACGGCTGGGGCCCCGTCTACCGAAAGTTCCAGGCCGATCATCATGCCGACAATGCGAACTTCCTGAATCAGATCGCACTCGTCTTTCAGGGCCGTTAGCCGCTGACGGAAGATCTCGCTGACCTGCTTGGACTTCTCTAACAGGCCATCCCGTTCGATCTGCTGAATCGCCGCAATGCCAGCCCGGGCGGCCAGCGGGTTGCCACCAAACGTGGCCGCGTGCATGCCGGGCTTCAAGCTGTCGGCAATCTCCGACGTTGTCACCAGGGCACCGCCGGCGACACCACCGCACAAGCTCTTGGCCAGTGTCATGATGTCTGGCTGAACGCCAAAGTGCTGGTAAGCGAACCACTCGCCGGTTCGCCCGCAACCTGTTTGAACTTCGTCGAAGATCAGCAGCAGGTTGTTCTCGTCGGCAATTTTTCGCAAACCTTCCAGGAAGCCTTCGGGGGGCAACTTGACGCCGCCTTCCCCTTGGATCGGCTCGATCATGATCGCACACGTATGCTCGTCGACCAGATCGCGTACCGCTTCTAGATCACCGTGCGGAGCATAGCTGAACCCGGCCATCATTGGGCCGATATTCTGATGATACTTCGGCTGGGCAGTGGCAGTGACCGCTCCATAGGTGCGACCATGAAAGCCGCCAAGGAAGGTGATGATCTTGTATTTTTCGTCTGGCGTATGCAAACGGGCCAGCTTAATGGCCGCTTCGTTGGCTTCCGCTCCGCTGTTGCAGAAGAACGCTTTGCCGCCGAAGCTGCGATCGGCCAGCAGCTTGGCCCATTCGCCTTGCACGTCCATGTGCCAGGTGTTGGGGACATGAATCAGCTTAGCCACCTGATCTTGCACGGCGGCGACGACCATTTCAGGGCAGTGGCCCAGCAAGTTGCAGCCCCAGCCGGGAAACAGGTCGAGATACTCTTTCCCTTCGGCATCCCAGATTTTCGAGCCTTCGCCGCGGACCAGGTTCACCGGGTAGCGTACGTAATTGGGTACAACGTACTTCTGGAACAACTCTACAGTGTCCGTCGAGCTCATCGGCTCGGTACCGGCGGAAGCTTCGGTCGTCGTCATGGCAGGTTCTCCAAGACCAGGGGTCCAATAATGGGAAAGCTAATGGACAGCGGTCAGACCTAATATGTTCGGTGTATCTGGTATTCTTGTCCCCTTTCCGCAATGGGCGAGGGGACATGATGAGGGGAGGAAGACGTTCTATAAAACGATTTCCGTTCCCACCCCGGTGTTCGTGTAAATTTCCAGCAGCAACGAATGCCGTGTGCGGCCGTCGATGATGTGGATCTTGCTGACTCCACGGGCCAGGGTTTCCAGGCACGCTTCCACCTTAGGAATCATGCCGGAAGCGATTTGGCCTGACTTGATCATCGATTCGGCCTTCTCTCGGTTCAGCGAATGGACCAGCGTGTCGGGGTCATCTTTGTCGGTACGCACTCCGTTGACATCGGACAGGAAGACCAGCTTCTCGGCCCCGAGCGCTTCGGCCACGGCGTTGGCGGCCGTGTCGGCGTTGACGTTCAGCTTTTGCTCGGTCTTCTTGTCGATGCACATGCTCGGGATGATGGGCACCTGACCGGCGTAACACAGGTTTTCGATCGTGGCTCGGTCCACTTCGGTCACGGTGCCGACGTGCCCCAGGTCGATCTCTTCGCCGTTTTCGCCGGGCAAGGTCATCCGCTCGCCAAACAACACACACTGCGGATCCAAGTTCAGGCTCATCGCCCGGCCGCCGATGTCTTCGATCTCTTGCGTGATGTTGCTACAGACTTTACCGGCGAGAACTTCCTCGACAATCTTCAGCGTGGCGTCGTCGGTGTAACGGCGTCCTTGAATGAAGTGAGGCTCGATCTTGGCGTCGGCCATGGCCCGGCTGATGGCGGCCCCGCCTCCGTGGATGACGACCGGACGCATGCCGACCGTTTCCATAAAGACGATGTCAATCAAACAGTGCCGCAGCGCGTCGGGGTTTTCCATGACGCTTCCGCCCAATTTAATCACGGTGACTTTGTTGCGGAAGCGGCGGATCCATCCCAAGGCTTCAATCAGGACGTCCGCTTTCTCGATGGCTTCTTTCAAGGATGATTCTCTGAAAAGTGGAGCAAGCTCCGAGGTTGGTCATGCTTCGAACGAACGGTACGAGAGATAAACCGCTGAGAAGTCCGGTTTCCCCTGTCTAAGCACCCTACGTCCGGGAAAACCCAACATTTTACGGTCGTTCAAATCCCCGTGTCAACGCAAGACACCCCAGTTTCCCCCACTACGGTACGGGTAAGCTAGGGACAACGCGTGAAGATAGGAAGAAGATGGAAGCCTGGGGCAATAAATCCAGGAGCTTGGAACCCTTCCCCGCTGAGTTTGGAGGTTACGAGGACTCCAACGCCAGGTTTGCTACGTCGGTACCGCCTCGGGGAACCTCGATGAGCAGCTGCGTATCGTTGTTGTAGCGGGGCGGGACGCGTTCCTTGGTTAACCCCATGATCTCGCCATTGGGGCCTTCCTTGCCGACGACCGTACTGACCGATACTCGGTGCTGGCCAATCAACGCGCCTTCCTCATTTTTCAGCGAACGCAGCGTGTAGTGACCGTCGTCGTCGGTTTTGGCGTAGCTGCCGTAGCCGGCCTCAAGGTCGCCTTCCTGAGCGATCGGCTCGAAGCCGACGATTGCGCCGGCTAACGGTTCGCCATCCAAAGTCACTAGGCCAGAGACTGGGGCGATCTTGTCCGATCCGAAACAGCCAACCAACAGGCAGAGCGATACGAGCACCACGATTCGCGTGAGCGTCATGCGAAGTTCTTTCCTGCGAATAAAGACTACGGCAACGTAACGACTTCGTCTCGGCTGATCGTAGAGAGCGCCTCGAAGACCACATTGTCGATCGTCTGCGGAATGCTCGTAACCGAACCATCGCACATTGCAAAGTTGATCGTTCCGGCGGCATGCAGGGCGCCGAATGCCCGATAACACTTCCAGTGCTGACTGTTGCCGGTTGCCGCGTAACATGCCTCCCAGTCGGGGATACGCGTGTAAGACTCGGGCTGCGCGGCACCCAGGTTATGGAAGCTGTGCGAGCTGGCCCAGAAAGTCTTGGTGTCTGGTCGCGTCTTGGTGTGATATTCGCCAACGAGCAAGGTATTGGTCGAACCGTCGGTAATTGTGGCGAAACGCTCCCAGCCCAAACCGTTTACACCCGAGACATGCAGCGGGCCGATCGATGTTTTTTGCGAAGCGTTGTAGCTGCCGGCATAAGGAGGATAGTCGAAGTACCCGTTCGCACCACCAAACCGCCGCCCGACGTTTCCTTTGTACGAGCCAGGGGCGATGTCGATGCTTAAGAGCTGGCTAGGCTGGGTGAGGACCTCAGAATTCACATCTGACGGACACAACATGGCCGGCAGAATGGTCGTCAGAACATCTTGATTGTCGACGTGCGAGTTATGGACGCTCTGATTGTATTGCTCGTATAAAGCCGGCTGTTCCAAAAACGGCAGAATACCAATGGCCCAGTTGCTCAGGCTTTTATCGGCAGCCGTTGTCGTATTTAAGTTGACACTGCCGGCGGGAAATACTTTGTAAGTGTCGTGATAGTTGTGCACCGCCAAGCCGATCTGCTTGAGCTGGTTGCTGCACTGCATCCGACGAGCGGCTTCGCGAGCTTGCTGCACCGCTGGAAGCAGCAGCGCGATCAGCACACCTATGATCGCGATTACGACGAGAAGCTCGACGAGCGTGAACCCACGCACCGTCCGAGAGTTGGACAAGTTCATAGCAAAGTTCCTGAGAAAAGATAATGAGGAACCGGCAAACCAGAGGGGAAGGCGACATCAAGCGCTTTACCCCACCTGCAAAGGGATTAGCCACACTCAAGGTAAAGTAATTTTCGAATCTTGGCAATTTTATTTCTAGCGCATTGCGTGGTTTCGTCAGTAACATTGGCCTAGGTCGAATGGGGAGCCTGGCGTTACGATAAGGCGATTGAGACTTTGATCTGGTAAGGGTGCTGCTATCATGCGAAATGTCGTTCTCGCTTTCCTATTGCTATTGGCTTCTGCTCAAGTAGCGACTGCTCAACGAGTTAACATCAACGGCCCAGGCAACGTGCGACTGCCTGAGGGGCTGGTCACCTATATGCAGTACCTGCAAGAGGAACAGCTCGAGTCGCTGCAGCTGTTTACGACCTATCTGGAAGAGCGGGTCAAAGAGAAAGCGGTCCCCGAAGGCGTGCTGCTGAACGTGCAAGCGATTTACACTGAAGCTCAGCTCCGCGCAAGTGGAGACAAAGTAGTCAAACAAGAGAAGCTGGGTCAACTCGTCGAGATTTACGACAAACGAAAACAATTGGACGCACAGAACCCCAATGCCACGTGGTTCGGCGTGAATCGGTTAAAATTAGGGACGATGATGCAAACCGAATACGAGGCCTTTCGTCGAGAGGCCGAACAGCCTAAGAAAGCGTCCCCGCGTAAAGAACGATGACTCACTACGCCTCGTCCATTCCGGCTCCCCAAGTCAATTTGATCGCTGAAGATGGCCAGCAAGTCCCTTTGGCCCACCTATACGCACAGCGTCCGCTGCTTCTGCAATTCTCGCGGCACCTGGGGTGTGTCTTTTGTGTCGATCACGCTAAACAATTGCTCAAGCATTACGAGACATTCGCCAAGCATAATCTGGGCGTGGCCCTGGTCATCATGGGCAAAGCGGACGAAGCCAAGAAGTTTCGTGAAGCACTAAAACTAACTTTTCCGGTATATGCCGACCCCGACCAAAGCGTCTATCAGGCGTTTGAAGTGCCTCGAGGCAATGTGTGGCAAGTCGCCGGACCGCATCTTTGGTGGGAAGGTCTCCAAGCCCTCAAGCGTAGTGGTATCGGTCGCCCACGCGGCGACTTGATGCAGCTTTCCGGCACATACCTCATCGACACCAATGGCCAGATAGTCTGGAACTACCGACCATCTTCATCGGCCGAGTTTCCGAATGTCGACGAAATCTTAGTCGCCGCCGACACCCTCTCGCCTATCGCGGATGCTTAACCCGCGCAAGGTGAACCCACGGCCATCTTTCGACATCTAGTGCCTATAATGCACGTTTCCCCTCTTGCGCCCTTTCGTACGATACATCCGGCATGTCGATGACGCAGCTCGAAGAGACGGCCCCGCGAACGTCCATGACGTCGAAAGGGGACCTGCGCGCCGTGATGACGATTGCCACACCGGCGCTTGCCGAGCAGTTCCTGGAGTTCTGCGTCGGCACGGCGGATACCTATCTGGCCGGTAACTGTTTGTCGGCTGAGAACTCGGTACCGGCCGTGGCTGCCGTCGGTTTGATGGCCTACACCTGCTGGATGATATTCGTCATCTGCGCGTCGATCGGCATCGGAGCGACGGCGGTGGTGGCCCGCAACATCGGGGCTGGTAACTGGCAGGACGCCGAGCTTGCCACCGAACAGGCCATTTCCCTGGGCATGATCCTAAGCTTGATCACGACGGTGGTGCTTTGGTTTCTGGCCGACAACTATATTGCCGCGATGCAGCTCGAAGGTCAGGCCTACGACATGGCCCTCTTGTACCTTCGTATTCTGATTCCCGCGATACCAGGCTTCATGATGATCGCGATCACGACTGCCTGTCTTCACGGTGCCGGCGATACGGTGACCGGCCTGATCGTGATGGCGATCGTCAACGTTTTAAATCTCGTGATCAGCGCCGCTTTGGCGATCGGCTGGGGCCCGATACCCACACTTGGCTGGAGTGGTATCGCGATCGGAACGGCCGTCAGTCATGCCATTGGCGGGCTGCTTCTTCTGGCGATCCTGTTTCAAGGAAGGGCTCATCTGAAAGTTCAGTGGCGCGGTATGTGGCCGAATATAGAAAGAATGCGGCGACTGCTGCGGGTCGGATTGCCTGGCGGCTTGAACGATGCCATCGTGCTTAGCTCGCATCTTTGGTACCTGGGCATCATCAATAGTCTGGGCACAACGCAAGCGGCCGCCCATGGGCTGGCCATTCGTTTAGAGTCTCCTGGCTTCCTGGCAGCCTGGGCATTTGCCGTGGCCGCGTCGTCGTTAACAGGACAGCATTTAGGGGCCAGCAACCCAGGCCGAGCAACCCGAGCGACGCTCGTATCGCTGATCATTTGTGTTGTGTTGCTCTCAGCGTACTCGCTGATGATTATCGGCGGCGGCGAGTGGGTTACCGCCCTTTTTCTAGGCTTCCCGAAAGAAGGGACCACGGCTTATGCGACCAGCGAATCCGTGCTGAGAATTCTGTGGATCATGGCCGCATGCTTGCCGTTTTATGCCGTGTTCACGGTGATCAGTGGCTCGCTGCGCGGGGCAGGCGATACGACTTGGCCGCTGCTGATTACGTTCATCGGATTCCTGCTGATCCGCATGCCGTTTACCTATTGGTTGGCATGGGAAGCCATCGAGATCCCTTTCACCGGCATCGCCCTGAGCGGCATCGGCTGGGGCCTGACCGGTGCCTGGGCCGCCATGCTGTTGGATAACGTTACCCGAATGGTTCTCATCCTGCTGCGTTACTGGCATGGGGCATGGACGCGGATTGAGGTTTAGTTCTGCGAATTAAGAAACGAGCAGAGACACAAGTCGATTAACTTGACACCAATTTTCACATCAAAAAAACTGCTTGGCCTTCTTGTTGTAAGTTCAAATAATTGCACTAACTGCATTTGATTGAAAACGATTTTGGATCAACGAGTTAGTTTGAGATGAACGTAGAAATACCGAGCAACAAGAAGGCCTTCATTCAAAGTCTGGTCACCAGCGGACGATTTGAATCGAACGCCGACGCAATGACAGAAGCAATTCGTCTCCTGGAAGCACGCGAGAAGTTGCGTGCTGAAGTCAATAAAGGAATCGAACAGCTTAAGCCTGGAGAAGTTCTTGAAGAAGACGAAGTATTCCTTGATATTCTTGCAGAGTTGAACGATCTCGAGCGTTCACAGTCTGAGAACTCGTAGAAAGAGAAATCAGCAATAGGATGCCGCGTCTATTCTTTTCGCGGATATCCGCGATATCGCTCTATATATTGCTCGCGACAATGTGCCGGCTTCCAAGAGATGGGTACTGGCAATCAAGAATAAATGCAAGCTCTTGGCCAAGTATCCTGAAATGGGTGAAAGCCGCGATGATCTGGGCGCTGGTATTCGCCTATCCTCTTACAAAAACTATGGCATCTACTTCCTGAGGACAGAACGAGGCGTTGAAATCGCACGCATTATCCGCGGCGACCGAAATGTTATAACCCTCTAACCCTGCACAGGGTTATCCGCCGAGGCTTCTTCCTCCGCATTTTGCTGCATGCGTTTCTTATGGATGCCGGCCATCGCTTCGGCAGCACCAGGGACGAACTGGATGATGGAGTCGAATGCATCACGCGGCAGGCTGACCAGGTCGGTCGGCTCGACGGCCCGAACGGTCGCGCTGCGAGCACTATGGGAAAGCAGCGCCATCTCGCCGATGACGTCTCCTTCGCCAGTTGTGTTAATCACGCGGCCGTCGACTTCGATCTCGAGCTTGCCTTTGGCGACGAAGTATAGCCGGTCGCCAAAGTCACCTTGGTGAAAGAGCGTTTGCCCGGCGGCCAAGTGCTCGCGGCGAACCCGTTGTTCGTTATGGACGTTCAGCTGAGTGATGTCGCGGGGAAGGAAGAAGTCTTTCAGCCAGTCCATAAACACGCGGATTTTGCGATCCAAACCGGGCATCTTGCCAACGTAAATTGCACGCCACATGACCCAGGCAATGAAGCCAGAGAACGTGAAGCCAAGTACTTCCGCTACCGCACAGCGTGCACCGAGCGAAGCCAATTTGCCGAGCCCGGCGAACTTGAATCGTTTGCGTGGTTTATCCTGCATGGTAGCCAGGATGTTCTCGGCACAGATCACTGCCTGACGCACGGCATACTGCGCCGTTGGCGGACTGTTGTAACCTTCGCCGCTGGGAACGGCTGCGCAGTCCCCCAAACTCCAGACGTTGGGGTGACTGGGCGACTCCATTTCGTCGCTTACGACAATACGCCCTCGCTCGCGCTGTAGCGGCGTATCGAGAATCACCTGATGCGGCTCGGTGGGTACGGTGGCCACGACGGTTCGCGCGGGAATGATGACCTCTTCCTTGGTCGCCTTACACATCATGATGGCGCGATCGGCCGAGACTTCGTGCAGCCGATGCTCGAGCACGATATTGATGCCTCGTTTACGTAGCAGCTTGTCTGCGTAGGTCGCCAGGTTTTCCTTCATCTCTGGCAAGATACGATCGGCACTTTGGACCAAAACCATGCGTAAGTCGTTCTTCGCGATTCGAGGAAACGAACGAACTGCCTTTTTGAGAAAGTCGTCCATTTCAGCGATGCACTCGACGCCAGAAAAGCCGCCGCCAGCGACCACGAAAGTTAACAGCCGCTCGCGTTCTTCGGGGTCGTCGCAAACGCTCGCTTCTTCCAGCATCTGTACGATATGATTTCGCAGACGCAGCGCATCTCCCAGGTACTTAAACGGGATCGCGTGCTCGTACATGCCAGGCACCATATTGTGGGCCAGCTGATTTCCTAGCGCAACAACCAAGTGGTCGTAGTGAAGCGTTTCAGAACGAGGCACACGCCCTGGCGCAAGCTGGACGGTTTTGTTGACGACGTCGATCTTCTCGACCTGGCGCGTGTACAGCACAACCCCTGGCGCCGTGCGGCGAATGGGGCTGATGACGTGCAACTGCTCTATCGCTCCTGAGACCACTTCGGGAAGCAGCGGCTGGAAGGTGATGTAGTTCTCTTCGCTGACGAGAATCACTTCAACATCCAGGTTCGCTTTATGAAAGCGTTTCAGTCGCCGCAGGAGTTCGCTCGCCGTATAAACGCCGCCGAAGCCACCACCGAGAATGACAATCCGTTTCTTTTCCATCAAGTCTTCCGCTGCCTGTGAAGAACTGCTGAGTCTACAATCCGCCTTCGGTCGCCTATTGTAACCAGTTTATTCGCTACAATCGATTCATGACGCTTGCACCAGATTAATGCCCTTTTTACAGTAAAAACGAGCGACCGGCGTGGCATCATTGGTGTTCATTCAACAATTGAGTTCCGCGCCCAGGCTTTCGCCACAACCATCATTTATTTGAGAAAGTACCTTGCGCCGCCGTTGGTGCTGGTAAGCATTGCATGAAGATTCGTCTGCTTATGCCGTCCGTCGAGCCCAAAAGCCGACTACAGTTCACGGTCTCGGTCTTGATAGACGAGCATATCGCTATCGACACCGGAGGGCTCCCTTACTTGGGCGATATCGACTCTCAACGTGCGGTCGATCACGTGCTGCTCACTCATTCGCACATCGACCACATCGGCGGACTGCCCCTTTTTCTTGACAATATCTACGCGCCGACTCCTGAGTGTCCCACCGTCTACACGGGGGAAGCGACTTGGAACTGTCTGGAAAGTCACCTCTTCAACGACAAGGTCTGGCCTGATCTCGAGCGAATTGCCGGAGACGAATTTCCTTTCTATCGCAAGCAAATCCTCGACCCGCATCGACCGATTACCATTGCCGACTACCGGGTCACCCCAATTCCGCTCGAGCACATCGTACCCACGCTGGGGTATGTCTTTGAAACGGAGACAGGCGGCGCCCTGTTTGCCTGGGATACGGCTCCATTTCTGGAATTTGAAAAGATCGTTCAGTCGATCCCCAACTTGAAGATCATTTTCTTGGACGCCAGCTTCCCCAACCAAATGCAGTGGCTGGCCGAGAAGAGTCTTCACACAACGCCGGGGCAGTTCCAACGACAGATCGAACATATAGCACCCGATGTGCGCATCGTCGCAGTGCACCTAAAGCCAGGCTTCCACGATCAGGTGTGCGAAGAACTGAAAGCACTAGGTTTGTCGAACGTGGAAGTTGCCTGCCGCGAGACGGTGTACGAGATCTAAGAGCTCGAAGTGGAATGTGAGCAGGAGAACTATTGGTACAACTTCGCCAAACGGTCGTGGTAGGGACCATCGCCCATCAGGTCCAGGCTTTTCGCCAGGCGTTTTTGATCGGACTTGCGGGGCAGGTCTTCCAGCGCGTCGAGGACCTTTTCGATCTTCTCGGTTTCCAAACTGGACGTCAGCGGCAAGCCCAGGCCCATGATGAACTTGGCTCGCTGCAGGTCGGCGAACTTGGCCGGGTCGTCTTGCATTGCTTCAAAGAGGGCGGTAACGGCCTTTTGCGATAGAGACAGTTCGTCCCAGTCGTGCTGCTTGGCCGCATCCAGCATGTACAAGTATTGATAAACGGCGAATGACATCGGACCCGATGTGACCCCGACGCGCTGCTTGTTCTCGATGTTCGAGCGAGGCCCTTCGCTGAGGGCCTGAGCGAGATGCGGGTCCCAGCCTTGGACGATCTTCAACTTGGCCAAACGCGGACTGAGAAGGTACTCGCGGGTACTCTTCAAATAGTCGGCTTCGGTGATCTTGGCGGCAACAATCTTGTCGCCGCCCGGCAGATCGAGCAGCTTTTCGGTGGCGGTCGCCGGCAGGGAAACACCGCTGACGTCAGGAATGGAATAAACGCCCACGGCCATGCCCGCTTCGGCGATCATCTCGACCAGGGGACGCATGTTCTCTACGATCTGGGCATCGGTGGCATGGGCCGGCAAGTTGGTGCCAGGACGGATAAAAATCACCGGGTAGGCATGCTCTCGCAACAAAGCGATCAACTTACGGTTCGCTTCCTCACCGTCTTCAGGGCGGAGCAGGGCCATGCGTACCAGCGAAGGTGCATTAGCTTGCGCCGCCACCTCGAACCAACGCTCAAGCTCTTCGACCGTCCGCAAATGTCCATGCCCGGTGGAAGCGGCCAGCAACACAGCTTCGGCGCCGGCAGCAGACAGCTTTTCGAGATAGCTAATCAACCGCTGCTCGTCCAGCTTGCGCCGCGGAAGATCGCCACAGGTCGGGTCGAAGCAGGCAACCGTCGCGGCCGGGTAGTTCTCGATCGGATCGCTAAGAATCTTCTGGGCAAGATCGTTCATGGGGGCACACTCTGGCAATAAAAAAAGGGTGAGTCGATTTCGGCGACTCACCCTAGCTTAGGGAATTTCAGGTGAAATGAAACACCTTGTTTTGTTGGTTCGGTGGGGAAGCTCGTCACCCTAGCCCTCTCCCCCAAGGGGCGAGAGAGCGAATCCTCGCTTTTCTTTCGAGAAACGCGTTTTCTATTTACGGCAGCGAGCTAACGCCCATCAGGTACTTATCGCACTCGCGAGCGGCGGCACGGCCTTCGTTGATGGCCCAGACGACCAGGCTCTGACCACGGCGACAGTCGCCGGCGGCGAACACACCGTCGATCGAGGTAGCAAAGCGACCGTACTCGGCTTTGAAATTGGAACGTTGGTCCGTTTCCATGCCAAGCTTTTCAACCAAGGTCGCTTCGGGACCAAGGAAGCCCATTGCCAGCAGGACGATGTCGGCCTTGAAGACCTTCTCGCTGCCAGGGACTTCGGCCATATTCCAGCGACCGCTGTCGTCTTTGGTCCACTGCACGGTCACGGTCTTGATGCCAGCCAGGTTGCCGTTGCCATCGTCGACGAATTCCTTGGACAGTACGCAGAACTCACGCGGATCGTTGCCGAACTTCGCTTCTGCTTCCTGGTGACCATAGTCAACGCGGTAAACGCGAGCCCATTGCGGCCAAGGGTTGTCTGGGGCGCGATCCTCAGGCGGCTTGGGCAGCAGTTCAAAGTTGACCATGCTGCTGCAGCCGTGGCGGATCGAGGTGCCGATGCAGTCGGTACCCGTGTCACCACCACCGATGACAATAACATCCTTGCCTGCGGCGGAAATGTAGTTACCGTCTTTAAGCTCTGAGTCCAACAGGCTCTTGGTGTTGGCTCTCAGGAAGTCCATGGCGAAATGAACGCCGTTGAGCTCACGACCCGGGATCGGCAGATCGCGGGGCTTGGTTGCACCGACGGCCAAGATGATGGCGTCGTTCTGCTCATTCAGCTCGGCCATGTCGATGTTCTGACCGACGTGAGCATTGGTGACGAATTTGATACCGGCGGCTTCCATCAAATCGACTCGACGCTGGACGGTGTCCTTGTCGAGCTTCATGTTCGGAATGCCATACATCAGCAGACCACCGATGCGGTCGTCGCGTTCGTACACGGTAACGTTGTGACCGACCTTGTTCAGCTGTTCGGCCGCAGCCAATCCAGCCGGACCGGAACCGATTACAGCAACCTTCTTACCGGTGCGGTGCTCAGGCACCATCGTGGTGACCCAACCCTCTTCAAAGCCGCGATCGATGATCGAACATTCGATGTTCTTGATTGCGACCGGTGGGTTGGTAATACCCAGCACACAAGCGTTTTCGCAAGGAGCCGGACACACACGACCGGTGAACTCGGGGAAATTGTTCGTCTTGTGCAGACGATCCAAAGCTTCCCGCCAACGGCCTTTGTAGATCAGGTCGTTCCACTCGGGAATTAGGTTATCGACAGGGCATCCGGTCGTACTTTGGCAGAACGGAACGCCACAGTCCATGCACCGAGCGCCCTGCGTTTGCAGATGACTGTCGGTGACCTCGATTTGAAATTCGTTGTAGTCGTTGATGCGAACCAGCGGATCACGGTAGGGAATGGTGTTCCGCTGAAATTCCATAAACCCAGTAGGCTTACCCATTGCTTTCGGCTCCGCTTAGTTGAACATCTTCTTCTTCATCGTGCTGCATGCGTTCGTTGAGGACTCGCTTGTAGTCGATTGGCATGACCTTAACGAACTGAGCCATCGCATTGTCCCAGTCGGCGAGAATTTTCTCAGCGACAGTCGACTGCGTGTACTTGGCATGCATTTGGATCAGGCCTTTTACCTCCACGATGTCGCTGGGGTTGTCCAACCGCTCTAGCTCCACCATTCCCAGATTGCAATTCTGCAGGAAGTTGCCTTCGTAATCCCAAATGTAGGCGACACCGCCACTCATACCGGCTGCGAAGTTGCGGCCAGTCGAGCCCAGGACGACCACGCGGCCCCCGGTCATGTATTCACATCCGTGGTCTCCAACTCCTTCGACAACAGTGTGCGCACCGCTGTTCCGGACACAGAATCTTTCGGCAGCCCGACCTCGGAAGAAGGCCTGACCCCGTGTCGCCCCGTACAGGCAAACATTCCCCACCAGCATGTTTTCTTCCGCCTTGAAGGAACTTTGCTTGTAAGGATAGATGATAACGCGACCGCCTGAGAGGCCTTTGCCGACGTAGTCGTTCGCATCCCCTTCCAGCTCGAGAGTGACCCCAGCAGCCAGGAAGGCACCAAAACTTTGACCGGCCGAACCATGCAGATTCACATGAATCGTTTCATCCGGCAGGCCGTTTTCACCGTATCGTTTGGCAATCTCATGGCTGAGCGTGGTCCCCACGGTACGGTTAATATTAATGATCGGCGTCTTGATCTGGACTTTTTCTTTCTTCTCAAGAGCCGGTTGCGACTTCTCGATCAGCATGTTGTCCAGGGCCAATTCCAATCGGTGATCTTGCTTCATCACGTTGTATTGTGGCGAAGCTGGATTCTTGTTATCGGCTGGCTTGAGCAGCGGCGTCAGATCCAGGCCGTCGGCTTTCCAGTGCTGGATAGCCTTGTTGGTCTCGAGCAGATCGACGCGGCCGATCAACTCGTCCATCGTTTTGACGCCCAGCTTGGCCATCAGTTCGCGAGCTTCCTCAGCGACCATGAACAGATAGTTCACGACGTGTTCT